>JAFPWZ010000110.1 GCA_017412625.1 Methanomicrobium sp. | reverse complement strand
CGATTCGCGACATTCTGACAAGTTTCTTCTTCGTATCAATAGGAATGATGCTTAATCTCACCGACCTTACATCCCATTTACTTATAATCGCCGCAATCGCCGTCGCACTTCTCTGCGGAAAGACAATAATCAATTTCGTCAGTCTGAAGGCAATCGGCGTTGCGTCGACGGTGGCTTTCCTTTCGGCGGCAGGACTCTCGCAGATCGGTGAGTTCTCATTCATACTCGGTATCTCAGGTCTTAATTCGGGCATACTGACGGAAGAAGTCTATCAGATCTTCCTTGCAATATCGATAGTTACCATGGCAGCAACCCCGTATCTTGTCAAAGCCGCACCGATTATTGCCGACAGATTCATAAAAACGCATGAATCGCCGCAGTACGCGGAAACGGCGGTCGATATCCCGTCGGCAAACGGTGTGCCGTCCGACCTGACGGCATCCGTCTCAACGGAAAAGGCTGAGGCGATGTCTGCGGGTGACGCTTTGACGGCGGACATGACGGCGGACACACCCGGCATTAACGCAAAAAAAGACAGTCGGCACGTAATTGTGGTTGGTTACGGAATCTGCGGTCAATGCGTCGTAAAAGCGCTTAAAAATACCGGTCTTCAATATATCATACTCGAAATGAACCCGGGAACGGTAGCGGAAGAGAAGAAAAAAGGCGAAGAGATAATCTACGGTGACGCAAGCCGCGACACGATACTTAATCACGTAAAGGTGAGCAAAGCGGTCTCTATTGTCATCACCATACCCAACGGAGAGGTTACAAAGGCAATCATAACTACCGTAAGAAGACTTAATCCGACGATATATATCATCGCCCGCGCCAGATTCGTCTCCGATATTGCCGAACTCTACCGCCTCGGTGCCGATAAGGTAATTGTCGATGAAAGAGAAACCGCTCTTGAGATATTCAAGTGCATAATCTTAAACGGCAGGACCGTTACTCCCGAATTGCAAAACAATATTGATGCCTGCGTAAAACAGATAAGGCGGGAACTCTACGACAGATATCTCGAAAAACCCATGACGGAAAGCAGCAATATGAACAATACGGTCGGCGAGAATAATCCTCTCTTACGCCCCATGATGCATATGATTCATACGGCGGACAGGAGCATGCCGAAATCCAAGAACAGTCTCAAAAAGATAGTCGTCTGCAAAGACTCGTATATCTGCGGCAAAAGACTCTCCGAGGTCTCTATACGCGGCAAATACGGTGTTTCGGTCGTCGCCGTCAAGAGAGCGGAGGACGCGGATGCCGAACTTACGCCCGATGACGATACCGTCCTCTACGAAGGGGATACCGCGATTATCGTCGGCGAAATCGGTCAGATTGACGAGATAAGGAAACTCTTCGACGAAGTCGGGGAATAAAACAGAACATTATTGGAAGCGGATCGAAATCGGAGACGAATACGTATAAGAAACATACACGATTACGTATACGATACAGACACGAATGCGGATATGATTACGGAGACCGATATGGGCAAAAACAGATATATTGAAAATAACGGCGGTAACGGCGGCACGGAAAAACTCATAGAGAGATTCGACAGGCTTGTCGAGAAAAAAGGGATTACTCTCCGCGATGCCGACAACTTCAAGGTGATGGAGAATGTCTTCGACGACCAGACCCTTCTTGCCCTCTATAAACTCGTGAACAAAGGTAAAATCTCGGCAATCGGCGGCTCGATTTCGACTGGAAAGGAGGCAAACGTCTTTTACGCGGAAGACGGCGAAGGTCAGCCGACGGCACTCAAGATATACCGCATTCAGTCGGCAAATTTCAATACAATGGGCGAATACATGGCAGGCGACCCGCGTTTTTCATCCATCCGCAAGTCAAAGAAGGAGTTCATATTTGCGTGGACGAAGAAGGAATACGCAAACCTTATCCGCGCCCGCGATGCCGGGATTAACTGCCCGCAGGCATATCTCTTCGACAGAAACATTCTCCTAATGGAGTTCTGCGGCGATAAAGAGACGGGGACGGCATACCCGCAGCTTCGTCAGGCGGCGGCAGGCTTCACAAAATCTCAGGGCGAGGAGATATATCATGCGATTATCGCCGATATGAAGACGCTCTTCAACAAAGCAAGCCTCGTTCACGCCGATCTCTCGGAGTTCAACATCCTCTTCGACGGCGAAAAACACATAATAATCGATATGGGACAGGCAGTCCTCCCCGAGCACCCGGGTGCCGTCCGCTATCTGATTCGGGACATAAAGAACATTAACCGCTTTTTCAGCCGCTTCTGCGAGCCGCTCGACGATGAGGCGGTCTTTAAGGACATAGTCGGCGCTGAGAGGATGCGGCCGTAATTGCCGTGTAACATCTATATAATCAAATAAACTCAATTAATGGGT
>JAFPWZ010000109.1 GCA_017412625.1 Methanomicrobium sp. | reverse complement strand
TTAAAAATCAAATAATTAAATTATTATTCAAGCCCGGCTTTTGGGTATAACAGGTGAAGTTCGGCAAAATGCCGCTGATGATCCGTGTTTGTTAATTCCGGGCGACATCATCCGGATAGAGACATCCATAGAATTTCGGACAGGATTTAAGTAACAGAGGAAAGCATGGATATATCGGACGCGGTCTCGGAATACAAAAACTCTACGGCAATCACCCTTGACGTCACGGCGGGGAGCAAAAAGACCGTATTTCCGTCGGGCTACAACAAATGGAGAAATGCCGTCCAGTGCAAGATCGGTGCGCAGCCCATCGAGGGAAAGGCAAATAAGGTCATCCTCTCTGTGGTTTCCGAATTCTTTAAAGTCCCTGCCGGCAATGTCTCGATAATCTCGGGGGCAACCTCATCCCTTAAACGCATTCAGGTCGACGGCATCACGGTCGCGGATGCAAAAACTCTTTTGAAAGACGCAATCGCAAAAGCGAAGCAGAATTAATTCCGTAACGGCACAGGCTGCGGCGGGCTACGATTATATATAATACAAAATACCATTAGTCAATTGCCGCCGCGGTAAGCAGGCGCACATTACATCATCATTATGACTTATTCCGCGAAATTCGCGGATATCACGAAAATCACGGATTAAAAATCACGGGAGGTCATTTCCATTTACTCACAGGAAGGCACAAAATATCGGATAATCATCAACTTTGAGACCGAAGGCATCGTGGAAAAATCCGATGTCATTGGGGCGATATTCGGACAGACCGAGGGTCTGCTCGGAGAGGAACTCGACCTGCGCGACCTTCAGAGATCGGGCAGGGTCGGACGAATCGACGTCAAAACGACAGGCAAAGGAGGCAGCACAAAAGGCGAGATCGTAATCCATTCGTCGCTTGACAAGGCGGAGACGGCTCTTCTTGCGGCATCAATCGAGACAATCGAGCGCGTGGGTCCCTGCGCATCGCAGTTTCGGGTCGCAAAGGTGGAGGACAGCAGGATTGAGAAACGAAAAAAACTCATCGACCGCGCCAAAGAGATTCTCATCATGTCCTTTGACGAGGGGCTTATCGACACCAACGACCTTATCGATGACGTAAGACAGCATTCGCGTATAGAGAAGATGGTCGAACTCGGCGAGGAGAAGGTTCCCGCGGGTCCCAACGTCATGTACTCGGATGCGATTATCGTCGTCGAAGGTCGCGCCGATGTGATAAATCTCCTAAAATACGGCATCAAGAACGCCGTTGCGGTGGAAGGCACGAATATTCCGCAGACGATAGTGGACCTCTGCCGGACGAAGACTGCGACCGCGTTCGTCGACGGCGACAGGGGAGGCGACCTTATCTTAAGCGAACTCATCCAGGTCGCCGATATCGACTTTGTCGCCGTAAGCCCACGCGGAAGGAGCGTTGAGGACATGTCGCGCAAGGAGATAGTGAAACCTCTGCGCTACAAGGTGCCTCTTGAGGTAATCCTCGGCGCCAAGTGTCTCTCAAAGGACGGTGCACTCGATATCAGCGCATTTGCGCCGAACGGCAAAAACCGCGCCGCCGGGGAGAAAACCGCGGCTTCGGAGATTGTCATAGAATCGCCAGAAAATCCCATGGAGAACATAATCGGGCAGGCTGCTATGACGCCGTTTGAGAAGGAACTGCACATGCAGATGAAAGAGGTCAGAAAATCCGGTGTCATACGGTTTACGGACGGCAACGGTTCCATCTTAAACGAATTCCCGCAGGACGAGATTGATGCGGCGTTTAAGAAAGCCTCCGCCGGTGCAAAAGGATTCATATCCCCCATGCCGATAAATCAGAGTGTTCTGGACAGAATTGCGGCACTGGGGCTTGAATTTGCGGCATCGCCGGAGTTCTGCGGCATCGTCAGGAAACCCGTAGCGGTTCGTCTGATTACCGTCCCTTAAGATAGATTAAATTGGTTTGAAAAATAACAATGTTACCACATTTATAGAGCGATATTAATGCATAAAGAGGAATTAGTAGCACTTCATCAGTTCATGTACACCATCAAAGAGAACTTTGAGAAGGAGAATCCGTCCGCATCGTTCTCGGAGTATGAGTCCTTGAAGGTAAAGCCGACTCAGGTTCACAAGAGCAAGATGGAGCATAAACATGCCATATTCGTTTTAGGTCAGGAGATAGCAAATGCAATGAAAGACATCGAGCCGTCCGCTTCCAAGAGGATTGCGGAGAGAATGCATGAACTTGCACTCAAGACCGAGAAAGAGATTGATGAAGAAGAACCCGAGAATATCAGGTTCAGATAATTTTTCTGTTTTTTTCAAAATTTTGAAGTTTGATTTTTGATTGTTATTTGATTGTTATTTGATTGCTATTTGATTATTATTTGATTGCTATTGTCGCTTTTTGATGCTTTTTGAATGCGGTTTTGAAACTCAATTCGGATTTTTAATTCCGTTCGTTTTCGCTGTCAGGCACCCGCATTATGCCGCATTCCGCATCTACAGATGTTTTTCGGTCTCGATTAGGTAATCCGCAAGTATCGAAGGTATCGGTGCCGTCATGCAGTGCCAGTTCGGAGTGCCGTTTACCTCCAGAACCGTGTAGCCGCCGTCCTCGAGCGGAAGCAGGTCGACGCCGCAGTAGTCGATTCCTATTGCCTTTGCCGCACGCGAGGCGATATCGCAGATCTCTTCGGGGATGACCTCAAGTGCCTCGCCGAAACCGCCCTGATGGATGTTGTGGGCAAACGAGTCGGAAGTCCTTCTGATTGCGCCGACCGCAACGCCGCCGACGACAAACACGCGGTAATCGCAGTTGTTTTTGACGTATTCCTGGATGTAATACGGCGAATCCTCTTTCAGCTCGCTCATGGATTTGAACGGGTAAATGCCGTTGCCGTCGAAGCCGTAGACGGGTTTATAGACAACGGTGCCGTGCTTCTCGAGGAATTTCTCGACGCACTTCCTTGAACCCGTAAATATCGTATCCGGCGTCTTTACGCCGTTTTTAAGGAGTCTTGCCGTGGTCTGGGCTTTGCTTGCGCAGGCGGCAATCGCATCGGGCGAGTTTACGACGCGGTTGTTGAGATTGAGAGCGCTTATGACCTCGAACTGCACGGCATCCTGTTTTATTCCGCAGACCCAGATGAGGTTGCCCTCAATCTCGTTCGAAAACGGGTCAATCCCGGCAAGGTCAAGATAGGAGAATTTAACGCCTTTTTTCGTCAGCGCATCCGCAACCATTCCCGTGGAATTGTCATCGGGAGTGTCGGTCGGTTTTTTCACAATCAGAATCATGGTTATCACAAATCCGAAAATCACTCGATAATTTCGTAATTATAACTAAACATCGTCAGAAAATATCATTATTGCGATTCAATCCTGCCAAACGGGATGAGCGCCATATCGCAACCTGAGACGAAATGAAAAAATGAAAATTTGAAGGCTTGAAGACTTGAAAATACGAATAGTTGAATAATTGAAAATTTGAAAGTTGAAAACTTGAAAATTTGAAAAATAAAATTGTCTGTCGGATTCAATCAGTCAAGTTCCGCAAGATCGTCCTGCTTTTCCATGGGTTTTGCATGCTTCTTCCAGACTTCCTCGCGGAATACATGTCCCGAATTGTATGTACAGAACGGAATCAGCTTCAAATCCGGTGTTGCATAGTGAATGCAACAGCGTTTGACACGATTCACGTCATAGTTGTAGTTATCCATGAAATGCATGGTTCCTATGAAGAGTGCATTCCAGTGGAACTCCTTCAATGCCGCGAAATCCTGCTTGACAAGAGCCTGATAGAGCATCTTCCAGAACTTCGACGAATATGTGTCGTCGCTTGCGCCCTTAAGCGACTTGCGGAAACCCTTCAGACCCTCGACAAGTGCAACATACTTGTTCAGTATTTTCTTATCGGCATTGGTGTCGTCGAGCTTGTTTGCCATATGACTGACGACATCGAAGAACTTGTCGACATCTATCATCTTGTTTACGGGCGTCATCGTGCCGTCGTCGTTGATGAAGACATAGGTTGCCGCACCGCAGTGCTGGTGGCTCGTGAACTCAATCTGCGGCTTTCCGGTATATGCCTCGACGAGATGCGAGATCGGAAGGACGCAGGGCACGGGGTAGAAATACTTCTGGAGGAGAACGCCGTCGGTCTGCTCCTCAATCCTCTTTGTGAGGTCGGGGATTGTGACACGCTCCTTTGCCACGTCATCCTCGGATGCCGCACCGGTAAATGCAACGGGCTGGAAATTGATTCCTCTCACCACATCGACGTTATCTCTCGCGAATCTGATAATGTCGCCGATCTGGTGGTCATTCTTGCCGTTGATGATTGTCGGAACGAGAACAACACCCTGTTTGACCTCGCGGCAGTTCTCGATTACCCTGCGGCTTATGTTGATGAGCGGATTCGTGTCCTTTGTAACGCCGTCGAAGTGCAGATATATCGTAGAAAGACGGGCATTCTTCAGGTCAGCCAGAAGCTGCTTGTCGCGGGAGAGCTTGATACCGTTCGTTGCCAGCTGAATCTGCTTGAATCCGAGATCGTGAGCCGCCTGAACGATCTTTACAAGGTCGTCCCTCATCGTCGGCTCGCCGCCGGAGAACTGGACCGCGGGAACTGCGCAGGGCTTCTGCGACCTCAGCATCTTCAGGATATCTATGATCTCGTCATATGAAGGCTCATAGATATAACCGCATGCCCGCGCATTCGCGAAACAGAACTCGCAGTTGAGGTTGCAGCGGTTGGTAAGGTCTATATTTGCAAGTAGAGTGCCGGATTGATGGTTATTGCAAAGTCCGCAGGCATGCGGGCATCTGTCCTCAGAGACATTTACCTGCGGATTCAACACGCCTTTTCCTACGGAGTCATAAGCATCGAACTGCTTGTACATCTCCGCGTCAGACCAATAGAGACTCTTTTGAACGCCATGCTCGGGGCATGTTCTGACAATCCATATCTGGTTATCTTCCTCAATGATCTCGGCAGGGAGTACTGCGCCGCATTTTGGACAAAGACCTTTTGTTGTTTTCAATACCGTCATTGTTGCACTCATGTATAGGTATCTTATAATTTTATTTTTGATCACTATTAATGCTTTATAGTCCTGCACGGCATTTCTTCGAATGCCCCCGCAATCGATTAGACCGACATAATGCCGTAAGTCAGGCATTCACGCAATTATTTGCGGATTTTTTACATATCAATCTGATAATGCGTATCAAATAATTGTGTATATATTCAAAGTTGAATATATAATTATGCGAAAACAAATATATAATTTGTAACATTAAATTACGATGAAAAAAACAGAAAAAATACCCGCCTTTTTCCTGTGATATCCGATATTATCCGATAATATCCTAAAATATCCGAGAACATCCAAAAATATCCAAAATATCCATAATATCCAAAATATCCTAAAATGTCCCTATAATACCGATAATACCTGTAATACCCTATATTATCCGATAATATCCCATTACATCCGACAGATTGGCTGCTTTGCGTGATACGGCAAAATTACTGCCGGTTAACTTACTGCCCTTACTGCCGGTTAACTGTTTTCGGTTTATGGTTGCATGCATCATTATATATTCATTAATTCGCAAATATTAGTTATATTGGCGGCTTTTCGATATGGATATTACTGAAATACTGACCTCGCTTTTTGTGGCGTTCTGGATAATGATCCCCGCATACGTGCCCAATTCCGCGGCGGCCGTCTTCGGAGGCGGCACACCCATTGACTTCGGCAAAAACTTCGGAGACGGAAGAAGAATATTCGGCTCCGGCAAGACATGGAGGGGCTTCTTCGGCGGCGTCTTATCGGGAATAATCGTCGGTATTTTACTGATATTCATCGGCGATTACTTCGGATTTACTATCCACACATATCTTTCGGTCGTTCTGCTGGCATTCGGCGCTTTACTGGGCGACCTCGTAAAGAGTTTCTTCAAGAGAAGACTGAACAAAGAGAGCGGCGAGGAATGGCTCATCGCCGACCAGTACGACCTTGTCGTCGGATCACTGCTCCTTGTCCTCATCTTCAATTATGAATGGACAATAACCCATATAACCTGGCTTGTCTTTATATGGATACTGATTATCACCCCGCTTCTGCACAGGGGTGCAAACATAATAGGCTACATCATCGGAGTTAAAAAGGTACCATGGTAAACGAAATTGCGGAGATACTGATTAAATACAACGCCATCAAGTTCGGCGAGTTCACGCTTGCCTCCGGCGCTAAGAGCACATACTATATAGACATCAAGACGGCATCGACCAACCCGATGCTCCTTCGGGAGATCGGAAAGGCAATCGCGGAGAAATACGGCAGCGAATTCGAGGTCGTCGCGGGTGTCGCCGTCGGTGCCGTGCCGATTGCGGTCGCGGTCTCTCTTGCGGCAAACAAGCCCTACTGCATCATCAGAAAGGAAGAGAAGGATCACGGACTGGCGGGAAAGATTGTCGGCGACATCAAGGATAAGAAGGTCCTTCTCGTCGAGGACGTCGTCACCTCCGGCGGCAGTGTCGTTTACGGAATAGAGGCGCTCAAAAACGGCGGCGCAAACGTCGCCAAAGTGGTGACCGTTGTCGACAGAGAACAGGGCGGAGCGGAAAAACTCAAAGGAATGGGAGTCGAACTTAATTCGCTTGTCCGTGCGTCCGAGATAATGAACCGAAAGTAAGTGAGCGTAAAGTGAGAGGATACTGACAATACTTTTCGTCTATTGCGGTGAATATATATGTCGATGAAAGTTTTGGTTGTAGGCGGAGGCGGCAGAGAACATGCAATCGCAAAAGCTCTTGCAAGAAATGATGCCTGCGAATTATACGCGGTAATGGCAAAGAAAAATCCGGGCATAGCGGGTCTCTGCAAGGATTACCTGCTCTGTAAAGAGACCGAAGTCGATAAGGTCGCGGAATATGCCGTTAAGATGAATATCAAATATGCGGTTATCGGTCCCGAAGCACCTCTTGCGGCAGGTCTTGCCGACTGCCTCGAGGAGAAAGGAATCAACTGCGTCGGTCCGAAGCGTCTTGCCGCGCAGATAGAGACCGATAAGGCGTTCTGCCGCAATCTGATGAGGGAATACGATATTGCGGGATGTCCGAAGTATAATATTTTTCACGACCCCGCCAAAGCCGAGGAATTTATAAGAAACTACGGCGGCGACCTTGCAATTAAGCCGATAGGGCTTACGGGCGGCAAGGGCGTTGCCATCATGGGCGAGCATTTCGACAAGGAAGGCGCAATAAAATACATTCACGAGATCGGCGGCGAGGTAGTTCTCGAGGAGAGGCTCTTCGGCGAGGAGTTCACAATAATGGCGTTCGTCGACGGCGAACACCTCGTGCCCATGCCGCTCGTCCAGGACCACAAGCGTGCCTTCGACGGCGATGTCGGACCCAACACAGGCGGTATGGGGTCATATACTCTTGCCGACCACAAACTGCCGTTTGTTAAAGCCGACGACTACAAAGATGCGATTGCGATTATGAAAGACGTGGTTGCGTCGATGAAGAAGATGGGCAATGTCTATAAGGGAATGCTCTACGGTCAGTTCATGATTACCAGGGACGGTCCCAAGGTCATCGAGTTCAACGCAAGGTTCGGCGATCCTGAGGCTATGAACCTTCTTACCCTGCTTTCATCCGATTTCTGCAATATTGTCGAGAAGATTGCGTCGGGAACACTCTCGGATGCCGATGTGGAGTTCACCCATAAGGCTACGGTCTGCAAGTATATCGTCCCCGAAGGTTACCCCGATTCGCCGCAGCCCGGCTGCGATATCGAGATCGGCGATATCGGCGATGCCGTCCTCTACTACGCCAACGTCGTCGAAGAAGGCGGAAAGCTCAAGACTCAGACCTCAAGGACGCTGGCTTTTGTCGGCATGGCGGATACTCTCGAGGAAGCCGAGAAGATTGCGGAGAAGGCGTGTCAGGCGGTTTCGGGTAAGATTCGGCACAGAAAAGATATCGGAACGATTGAGGTGCTCAATAAGCGCATTGCACATATGAAGGAGATTAGGCAGTAATGGTCAAAAACGTATTATCCATCCTCGATCTTACGAAAGAGGAGTTCGACGGGGTCATTTCGCTTGCGGCGGAACTGAAGAGGAAGCGAGCCGCGGGTGTCCTCGAGGATATTCTGCCGAAGAAGACACTCGGCATGATCTTCGAGAAGTCTTCGACAAGGACAAGGATCTCGTTCGATGTCGGCATGTACGAGCTCGGCGGCCATGCGATCTTCCTCAATCCCAACGAGATGCAGCTCGGACGCGGTGAGGAGATTCGCGATACGGCACGTGTTCTCTCGCGTTATCTTTCGGCGATAATGATTCGTTCCTATCTCCACTCGACGATTGAGGAAATTGCGAAGTATGCCTCGATTCCCGTTATCAACGGTCTTTCCGATAAGGAACACCCGTGTCAGATTCTTGCCGATGTTCTGGCAATGAAGGAGAGGTTCGGCGATGACCTCTCAAAGCTCCGCGTTGCGTGGATCGGCGACGGAAACAATGTCTGTAATTCGCTTATTCTTGCCGGGGCATACACGGGATTCGAGATTGCGGTCTCGACACCGAAAGGCTACGAGCCCGATGAGGATGTCTTAAAGAAGGCCGCGGAACTCAATATTCGTGTGAAATACTTCGAGAATCCGATTGACGCGGTCAAAGGTGCCGACGTCATCTACACGGACACGTGGATCTCGATGGGCGAGGAGAACGAGAAAGAAGAGCGTTTAAAGGCGTTCAAGGGCTTCTGCGTCGATGACAGTCTGATTGCGCATGCAAACAAAGGCGTTGTCGTCATGCACTGTCTTCCGGCGCACCGCGGCGAAGAGATCTCCGATGCGGTCATGGAAGGAAAGCACAGCATTATCTGGGATCAGGCCGAAAACCGCCTGCACGCTCAGAAGGCTCTGCTCGTAAAACTGCTGAAATAAATTAAAAATAATATATCTATTTTTACTGATACTATTTTTTGCACCGTTTTTTTGGCACTGTTTTTTACACTGTATTTCAACACTGTTTTCCCCCTATACCGTTACGGACAATTGTCCTCATCGGTTCTGCATCTGTGAGGGTATCAGTTGTCAATAAGCGCCGTCAGGTCAAGTATCTTTGGTCCGTCGCCGGCTTTGGATTTCTCTATTAAATCGATAATCTCCTCGATTATCTCGAATTCGTTTCGCGGTCTGGCGCCGGCGAGGATGTTGTCGAGGGCGCGGTTCTGGTAGATTTTATGCTGAAGGCGTCCGTCTTTGTAGCCCACGACCGCCGCAAAAGAGTTGCATTTGTTGTCAAATACGATTGAAAGGACATTATCGACATTCACATAACTTCCTTCAAGGGATTTTATCCATACCATGCGGTTATTTTTTTAATTAAAGACTATTAGTTTTTGTTATTCGCAATAGGACGAAAGGATACGGGGATAATGTGAGATTTCGCAAAAGCCGTGAAAATCCGCGATATCCGCATCCGCAAAACACCACTGAAGAAAGAATATATTAAAAGACTGCTTAGATTATATGGAAAACAGATAAGCGTGTATTTTGAAGAATACACGTGCAAAAGGGCATATTATGGGACTTCCGAGATACAATAAACTGACAAAGGCCGAATTTGACAGGATAATGAACGACAGAAACTGCACGCTCTCGCATAAGATGATCATCGAAGGCAGAATCAGGCGCGGCGAGTGGGTTATCGTCGACGAGGACGGAAACGTCGACGAAGAGACGCAGGAAAAGATTAAAAACGTCGAGAAAAACATGCGTGAGGCAAGAAAACGCGAAGCGGAGAAGAACGGCACTGACATGAATACGAACCTGAAGGCAGCCAGGGAAGAACTCAAAATCCCCGAGGACGACGACTGCGAGATATTCTGAAACGGCGTTATCTCCGGTAAAATAACCGAAAAATAATCCGAAAACGCCTGGAAAACGCATTAAAGAAAAACCTGTAAAGAAACGCTATTAAAGAACGCCGACAAAAACTAAGATATGGCATCAAAAGTAAGAGCATCACATATTCTTGTGAAGACGGAAGCGGAAGCAAAAGCGGTTCTCGGAAACCTCAGAGCCGGCGACGACTTCGCGACCGTCGCAAAGAAATTCTCCACATGCCCCTCGGGCAAGAAAGGCGGCGATCTTGGCTGGTTCGGAAAAGGCATGATGGTAAAGGAGTTCGAGGACGCGGCTTTCAAGGCGAAGGTCGGCGAGATTGTAGGACCCGTCAAGACAAAGTTCGGATACCATCTCATCAAAGTAACCGAAACCAAATAAACAAACCAAACAATATAAACAAAATAAACAAACTAAAAAATTAAAAATAAATCATTTAAACTTATTTTACGGCATTTCGCGGAATTAATCGCGTTATTCATCGCCGATGTATTTCTTAAGTTCGTCGTAGATATACTTCTCTACCTTCTGTGCCGTCTCGAGATCGGTGCGGAACGCGAGCAGATTCCTTATATCTCCGTCCATGTTCGCGAATTTCATCTCACGCGGTCTCTCGACAATTTCGACATCGAACTTCTCCGTGATATCCATGATGATGGAACGGGGAACTCCGGGGGGCACAAGCACATCG
>JAFPWZ010000108.1 GCA_017412625.1 Methanomicrobium sp. | reverse complement strand
TTTCGCTAATCCTTCAAAGTGCTTATGTTAAGAAAAACTTCAAAAAAAAGATGATTAATCCGGCGGATTAATCGTGATTATTGTATCTGTGCGACCTGAATCTGTGCGTAGTCGTATCCGTATTTAAGATAGAGCATATCATCGGTCTTGTCGATAATTACCGCCGGTCTGAGGAGCGAGGCAGTGGTATTATCTCCGACCTTTGTATCCGTTGTGTTATATGTGATTGACAGAGGCACAATCTGTCCGACCTGTGCGGTTGAGAAGTTGCCGCCGATCGCGCTGTATACGAATGCCGACATATTGTAGACCATATTATTGGAGAAATCGAAATTAACTCTTGCAACATCGTTTACGTGCATACCGACCGTCTTTGCGCTGATGGCATTAAGTTCCACATCATACAGGGCAAACTGTACGACTCCGTCTCCTGCGACATATGCACTTACCGGAGTAATCTGATCGGTCTGAATCGATCCTGCACGCATTACATACTTGTTTGTAATTCCCGTACCCGTATATCCCTGCTTATACATATTCTCGACCACGTTTGAGGATGTGGTAAGAATCGGTAAACCTTCGGTATAATATATCGTATAATCGATTGCTACATAATTTCCTGCTTCTGCGGTCTTGAATATTGAGAAGAACGAGAACGTGAGTGAAAATCCCAATACACAAGAGAGAAGGATGAATATTATAAATGCCCGCACCAACGTCTTATGCATGGCATCCTTATCTTTTTTAGTATTACCCTGTTTTGTCATCCGTATATATTTTTGCGCTTTATGGAATAAATAAATGTATATCTCAACGTGATACCGCCGCCGTTTTAAGATAAACATGCAATTTTCGGATAAGGCATACGGTGCGGACAAATTGAAAAACAGACCGTTATTTCAGGTTTTTGGGACATTTCCACAAACACGTGAAATGCGGCAGGATACGGGGTAACTGCCCGACGGCGCACCGCCGCATGACTCACAATCTCAGGCAAATCACGTCAAAAACCGTAGTTCTATATTGAATAAGAGCAACAACTTAGAATAATGGATAAGAAACGAGTCTGCAATTACATGACTCACGATGTAATTACAATTGACGTAAAAGGAACCGCAAAAGATGTAATTGAGGCAATCCGCAACTCAAACCACGACGGTTTTCCCGTAGTCGACGGCACAAGGGTAGTCGGTTATATTGCGGCACGCGACCTTCTCTTCGTATATCCTTCCACGCCGGTTGACAAGGTCATGAACAGGCATCTTATAGTCGCCGCACCCGACATGAGCATAAACGATGCGGCAAGAGTCATATTCCGTTCCGGCATTCAGAAGCTCCCCGTCGTCGACAAAGAAGGAAACATCCTCGGCATTATCTCGAACGCGGATGTAATCCGTTCCCAGATAGAGCATGTTTCGCCCGAAAAGGTCTTCAAATTCATTGATACCATAAAGATGCTTCACGATATCGACCCGAAAGTCAAGCGTGACATCGTCCCCGTCGACGAGCTCCAGCCGACGCAGTCCAAGATATACGAGGACGAACTCGAAGGAAGGATATACGAGATACAGAAAGGACTTGCCGAACCGATCATCGTTGTCCGAAAACCGGGCAAGTATCTCGTCGTCGACGGTCACCACAGGGCGGTCGCGGCGATGCGACTCGGAATCAAGGAGCTTGACGCCTACGTAATCGATATCGACGAAGACATCGAACTCGGTCTGGAAAAGACGGCTCAGCAGATGAACCTGAAGAAACTCGAAGACGTAAAAGTCCTGGATTACGCACGCCATCCGCTGGTTGAGGTAACCCACCGCCTCTTAAGACAGAATGTGGATTCAATGGATAAAGATGAGGAATAATCTGATTAAGACTCATGCGGCGTAAATAATGGAAAGATTAAAGCGATTGAGAAAAATTAAAATAAGAGTGATCAAAATAAATTATTTAAATCAAAATATTTGATTCCTGACTAAAGATTGGTGATTTTATGGAAGAGTCAAAAATTGTTGTGCGTGAAGTTAAGCGGGCACAAAGTATCCTGATAAAAACAATTACAAATATTCAGCTTGCGATCTATCTGTTCCTGATGCTGATTCTTACGTGTGTGGTCTTCTATACCTTATACGCGTATATCATATACCTTTACAATATATTCATAGTGACGACAGTATTTGAAATGGACCAGATACTTGCCGCGATCAGTTTCTTCCTCATAGTTCTCATAGGTCTGGAACTTATGGACACCGTTAAATCATTCCTCGTCACACACAAGGTGAATGTAAACATCTTCATTACGCTTGCACTGATAGCCGTCTGCAGAAAGCTGATTGTCATAGACCTTGCCGAAGCCGACGACTTGGATTTACTGGGTCTCGGCATAATTATCATTGCGCTGGCGTCGGGCTATTACCTCTTCAAAAAGGCGGATCTTTGTCTGCCCGGGGATTTCGGTTCTGAATCAGAGAAGGATATGAAGAAAGATAAAACAACACCTGCCGAAACCGCAACCGAAGGAAAAACCTCGTCATAAAACCGACAAACACCTGCATTCCCGTGCAATCCATTGCGGATGCAGACAAAAACTTTTTTACCTCTCCGTTCATGTGAAGATATATCCGAGATATGCAGATATAATGAAGAAATAATGAAATAATAATAAAGAAATAATGAAGTAATAA
>JAFPWZ010000107.1 GCA_017412625.1 Methanomicrobium sp. | reverse complement strand
CGATGCCCACGATAACCGCTTTGAGTTTTGAGAGGTCGTATACCGCGACGAAGATCATCGGCAGAAGCTGGTGAAGCAGAAGCCAGGGCACCTTCTCTCCCAGATATGCGTAGACGATGAGCGAAAACAGCATCCAGAAGATGCAGAACCGCATAAACTCGCGTCTTTTGTCGATAACCGGCACCGTGACGCCGATATTGCCTTCTCTGAGAATATTCAGAATCTTATCGAGGAATGACGGCTGATTTGATGCGGCATTCTTCGCCTGCGCCGGTGCCTGCGGTGCGGAATCCTCGAAGAGATCCTCGGCGTTGAGCGCTTCGATTGACCCCTCCTCGTTAACGGCGTTAACAGCACCGGAACCCGCCTGCCGCGTTTCTCCGTTATACCCGTTATATTCGTTATATTCGTTATGCCCGTTTTCTCCGTTCTCCCCTTTCACCTCCGATTTTGCGGTCTCCTTACCCTCTTTATGCATAAAGAACCCGAAAAATCCGAGAACGGCGAGGAACATGATCGGCAGCTCATAGAGCAGGAACAGGATAATGTAGAAGTAGAACGGACCGCCCAGCCTCTGCGATTCGTGCATCGAAGCCCAGTGCTCGATCGCATTGAACGGACCCTCGATGAGCGTAACCGTGTTTGCCCCGAACGAACTGTATAAGACCGCCATAATGCCGCACATAATCACGGCGCCGAGGACAAGATCGCGAATCCATCCCTTCGGCAGCGAAACCTTCCCGCTGTAGACAAGCCAGAAGAGATACAGTCCGAAGATTCCGAGGACAATCGGCATGTTCTCCTTGCAGGACATAGCGAATCCCGCCGCAGCCGAAGCCATGAGGATATATTTCGACTCCTTTCTCTCGAGATAATACAGGATGCCGATGAGAATAATCATCGTAAAGAATATCAGAAAGATATCGTTGCGCAGGAACCTCGAGAAGTAGACGAAGCTCGGCGAAATCGTAAGGAATATTGCGGCGACGACGGTCTGCCATCTGTCGAGATATCCGAGTCTGTATATCGGATAAACCAGCAGAACGGTCAGCGACCCCAGAAGCGAAGGAATAATGCGCCCGACAACGTCGCTCGCGCCGAAGAGACCGAACATACCCGCAGTCACGTAATACAGGAACGGACCGTGATAGGTAGGGTCGTAATGATAGGAAAAAATGCCGTTATTTAACAGATTAACCGAGAACCATGCATGAATCGTCTCATCATGGTGCATCAGTTTAAGATCGGGAAACAGAAACCGCAGAAGCAGTGCAACCGCGAACAGAATAAGTAAAGTCCTCTCAACAGTGAAAAAACTGTCAAATCGTTTAAATTGAGAGGAGAAATTTGCGGCTCTCAATTGCCGCCTCCCACTTAGTTTTCGAGAACTATCTCAATGCCGATGTCCTTTGGAACCTGAATGCGCATCAGTTGTCTGAGTGCACGTTCGTCTGCATCAAGATCAATTAGTCTCTTGTGGACACGCATCTGCCAGCGGTCCCAGGTAGCCGTACCTTCTCCATCAGGACTCTTTCTGATAGGGACAACCATTCTCTTTGTCGGGAGCGGAACAGGTCCTGCAAGGTTAACACCTGTGCGTTCTGCGATCTCTTTAATGCGGTCGCAGACCATCTCAACTTTTGCGAAATCTGTACCGGACAGACGAATACGGGCTTTCTGCATTTTGGTCACCAAAAAAATATTGTTGAGGTAATTATCTCATCTGTTTCTGTGTGATGCTCAGACACATACCTGCGGCAATTGTTGAACCCATATCACGGATAGCGAATCT
>JAFPWZ010000106.1 GCA_017412625.1 Methanomicrobium sp. | reverse complement strand
GGAATTCGGAGGTTTATGGATATTCAGACCATTATTCCCGTATCCGAGAACGGTTTTATCCTGAGCAGAATGTAGTCGCGCATTCTTGAGGGGAGGATATCGGCAACGTCGCCGACCTTAACGCTGTCGTCTATCTTTATCGACGCCACGTAATCCGCATACTCGCCATACGGAATCTTTACGCGAAGACCGGCAATCTGGACGGTAACCGGCGTGGGATGTGTCGATCCTTTGGTAATGCCGAGGTCTTCGTCAATGACCGACATAAGCCTTGCGGGGGATACCGAGAGCGGATCCTTGGCTATCGATTCGCGGCGTATGTCGAGAACGCCGGCAACCTCATCGATAAGCCTGTCGAGATACTCTATCTCGCCTTCCTGCTTCTTCATGCGGTGACCTATCCGCCCCAGTCCGCCGACATAACCGTCGACCGACGGCTCTATTATGCGCTTTAAAGTCTCGCGGTCGGGTCCGCCGGTGACAATGATGGGAACCGTGATTCCGCGCCTAAGAGAATGCATCTTATACTCGATGCAGGTCTCGAAATTGCCGAGCATGAAGACCGCACAGTCGTGCTCATTGATAATATCGCGTTCCTCGATGCTCAGGTTGGCAATACGCTTTCCGAAACCGCGTGAGAGACCTATCATGTTGGTCTTCGCACCCACGCGTCTGAGATACTCCGCGACATCGCAGGAGGTATGCGGCAGATGGTGAATGTCAAGGCTCGGCGAGACTATGGCAATCTCGGTGCCGACAAGCGGCGACTCGATAACCTCTCCGCCGAGGGGGCGTCCGGTAGCTTTTACCAGATCGATATCCTCTTTGGGAATCAGGGACTGAAGGAAGACATCCTGCGCCACTACCTGCTTCTGAATTATGTATCCGCCGAGATCGTCTATCAGATCGACGATGATGTCGTGACGGTATACTCCGCCCTTATAGGTCACGGGAACCAGTGTCATGCAAAAGCACCCCCTTCCTCGCCGTCCGCGGCAAGCATTGCCATCTTCTCCGAGATTATGCCGTCGATTGCCTGCGGCGACAGGGTGTTCTCGCTCGAGACATACCAGAAACGGTGATCGTCGACCCATTCGCGGCGGACTCTGAAACCTTCGGGCGCTATCCACTGGAGAGCGTAGAGGAGATCCTTGTAGATTGACCGGCGCTGATCGAAGACAACCGTATCCTCAATCTCCTTTGCATCCGCTATCGAGGAATCGATGGTAACCGTGAACCTGTCGGGCTGAATGACGCGGTCGCGACCGTATCTCTCCCAGAGAACCGTGAGCATCTGCGCCATGTAACGCTCATCCGTAATATCCAGAACGATATTGCCTTCGCGCACCATCACACCCGCAAAATCCGATATCTTCACCGGCGGCGGCATCTTCCTCAGGACGCCGGCGGCAAAGAAGAACGGAAAGTCAAGATCGATTCGGATATAGAGTTTACTGACGACTTTGATTAAATCCAGATCCTGCAGTACGTCGGCGGCTATGTCCTTATACGCAAGTCTGCCTGATTCCTCGCGGCATTCAACCTCAAAGTAATCAAGAGCCATATTTACTCACCCTTTTTCTTCTCGTCGATAAATCCCGATGCCAGAAGAGCCGAGCCCACCGAGCCGATATACTGTGAATACGGGGGAACGACGACCTCGGTCTGAAGAAGTCTTCCCATCTCGTTGACAAGACCTGCTATCAGCGAAGTTCCGCCCACCATGATGACCGGCTCCTTGATATCGACCTCCTGCAGCTGCTGCTCGAAGACCTGCTCGGCAACGCTTCTGCATGCCGCCGCAGCCACATTCTCCTTCGAGTGACCCTCGGCAAGAGCGTTGACAAGACTCTGCGTTCCGAAGACTATACAGTAACTGTTCATCGGAACCTCCTTGGAGAGTCCTTTCATTGCGAGAGGTCCCAGTTCGGTGATGTCCACGCCGAGACGCTTTGAGGTCATCTCAAGGAAACGTCCCGATGCACCCGCACAGATACCGCCCATGGTAAACGTTCCCGGGATACCGTCCTGAACCGAGATGGCTTTGTTGTCCATACCGCCGATATCGATGACGGTAGCCTCGCCGTGCTGGCGGTCGGCAAGATAGACCGCACCCTTCGAGTTTACGGTCAGTTCCTCCTGGATGATGTCCGCCTTCATCTTATCGCCGATAAGATAACGTCCGTATCCCGTGGTGCCGATTGCCTGGATATCCGACATCTTCAGACCCGCCATCGTCAGGGCGTCGTTGACGACGATATCGGCGCTCTTAAGAACTTCGGTTGTCGGTGTCCAGCCCGTGCCGACAATCTCGTTATCCTTCATGACGACAGCCTTTGTCGTCGCCGAACCGGAATCTATACCCAGAGTGATGCCGACCTGCTTCTCACGCGCCAGAAGTGCCCTGCGCTTTGCAATCGTAGTCAGCGCTTCCATCCTCGTAAGCAGCGTTCCCGAGGTCGTCCTCTCGGTAAAGGAGTAACTCACCACGGGGAGTGTCGAGTTGTTGTGGATATAGCGCCTCAACTCGTTTCTGACAATCGCCGCCTCGGAACATCTGAAGCAGGTCGCGATAAAGACCGCGTCGGCCTCGACCGAGCCGTCGACAAGGGCTTTTGCCCTCGCAATCGCAAGCTTGAGGTCGGCGGATCTTGCCTCCAGACCGAACTCCTTGTAGGCTTTCTTTACGTCTTTGAGAGTGACGTCGGGGAAGAACATCTCGGCGTTAACCGCCGCGGCCGCCTCGTCTATCTCCTTCTGAACGCCGCTGTGCTCGGGTCCGCAGGATAACTGGGCGACTCTTACTTTCTGATCGGCATCGTTCATTTCGGCACCTCCTTTGCGGAAAGTCCGTCAAGGAAATTCTTTATGCTGTCGACAAACGCAAGTCCCTCGTCCTCGTTGGACGGGTATACTATCTCGAGTATGGGGATATCCTTTCTCTGACGGATCATGAACTTGACAAGCTCGTCGGTTCTTGCGCAGCCCATGCATCCGAACGCCAGATCGGAGTCATTGACTATGACAGCCGCTTCCGCCTCCTCGATGAGCGGACCGAAGATTGCCATTCTTCCGCGAACGCCTGCGGGAACTTCGACAGCCGCATATTTCAGACCTTTCTTCGGGTCTTCGGGGGTCATCTGAAGCGGCGGCGAGTCAAAACCGGGCGTCTGAATCCTCTCGCGGATCTTGATTGCGGCTCCAAGCGGTTCATGCCCGAATCTTGCGACCATATCTGAGAGAATCAGGCTTGTAGACGGATAAATAAAAACTTTTGACATATTTTGACTCCTTTGTTATTCTGTTGTTCTGCTGTTCGCGGCATCTGTGCCTGCTTCTCTGCTCTTCGAGACTGCAATCTCTTCCAGCCGCTGTGTGTCGAGAAGCGGTTTATCGTGATAGATGATGGCATTCACGGATTTTTCATCGGGCTTTACACCTTTTTCCATAGCCTTAAGTCCTTTCGAGATATGGCGCAGAAGACCCATCTCGAACTCGTGACCGAAATACCCGGGTCTTGCACCGCCGAGGTTTGCACGGCATCTCCTCTTGTCGCCGGGCGGAAAACCGCGGTCTTTCACGAGAATATGATACGGGTCCATCTCGCGGACGGCGGCGATAACCTTCCCGACATCTTCGGGCATACCCGTTATCTGAAGACCGAAACAGGTCTCTTTTATCATGACGCCCTGCGAGATCTCGTAGGCTCTTATCGAGAGATGCTGCGGGGTTATATCCGGCGATTCGACAAAGACATACTTTGTAACGGTGCCGACAAACTCGGGACTGTATTCTTTGGGCATTTACCGCACCTCCCTTATATAGACCGTGTCGCCTTCCTTCAGGGACGCAATCTTTTCGGTCTCGATTACGCGTCCGATTATGTTTGTAGCCTCGAAAGGCTCGGATGTCGGACCGAAGTCTTTGCTTGCGACACTGCGCACACCCACAAGACCGGCGGACTTTCGGGAATCGTTGGTCATTGCCAGCGTGAACGCCTCGACCTCGTCCTTCGGGGTGTTCTCGATATTGATGGTTATCTTCTGAGAGACCTTGGGGTCGAAGAGGGTGACATCCTCAAACTTGAATATCAGCGGCATCTTTCCGATATCATACCACTTGAGACCCGTAACCTCGCGGAATATGCCGCATGTCCTGGGTGCGTTGACGTCGTCAAGCTTTATTCCTATTACATGCGAGAGTTCGACGGTCTTGAGATCGACTTTGCCCTCGCTGATCACCTCTATGGTGTTGGGGGGCATCTGCTCGATGACAACCCGCTTTGAGAGCAGATCGGCGGTGGCGGTCAGGTCGGTATCGGCGGTGACCTTTATGCCGTGCGATTCCGCGGTCTTTAAGGCATCGTCGAGTGCCATTCCGCGAAGATCTATCTGCGGAGGGACGGTTTCGACTTTGAAGACGCATCCTTTGTTTGCAAGTTTCACAAGCTCGAGTCCGTGAATCACTCTTCCCGTCACCGTATGATTCGAGCTTCCCGGGATGTCCTTTGTGTAGATATACACACTGCCGGACTGCTTACCCTTGGTCCTTACGGTGACCGTTCCCGAGAGTCTTGTATCGCGGACTTCCTGCGGAACAATGCCGCCTTTCATGCTCTGATCGGTTATGAATCCAGAGGCACTGAGGCTCACCGAGAACTCGTTCTTCTTAAGCGCAATCAGCATATGCTCGACGCTCTCGGAGGCTTCGATTGAGACGGAGTCCGAATCGGCATCGTAACCGCGTGCATTGATTCCCACATACGTGACAATGCTCATGCCGTCCTCGAGGGGGGTCGACCTGTCGGCTGTCACAAAAGAGTTGCTCGTATCGGTCTTGCTTACAATGCGCTCGGCGCCGGTTATGGTGTCTCCGGCATTCCATTTGGATACGGTCTTCCTTCCCGAGACCACGACACCGATAACGCCGCCGCTCTCATCCGCACCGTGATCGGCGTTATGCTTAATCTTGGAGAATATCAGATACGAACTGTCGGGGTCGTAACCGCCGCAGCCCAATATTACCTCATAGGGCTGGTAAGTGCGTGTCTTTTTACCGGGCACGATCTCCGATTTGAAATCGCCGAAAGCCACGGTCTGTCTGTCGGACCATTTGACCTTAAGCTGCGTTCCGGCATTGCCGTTATTGCCGACAACACCGAAGAAGCCTGCCGCGAAAAGTTCGGAACCGCGCTGTGTGAGCTCTATGACCATCTCGCCTGCCGATGTGAACAAACGGATATTCTGTGTCGAAGACTCTTCGGAATGAGTTTCCTTTATGATCGCCGCAGAATACCTCGCGGACAGGTCGGGGATGAGATCGCCCAAAACGGCGTTATCGTCGACTTCTCTAATCTGCCCGTCAAGGCGGACTGTTTTCAATTGTGAATCACCTCATAATTGCCTGTAAAATATTTTAAAATGGATTAGGATAGTATTAAGATTTATTTCTCGGTCGCCATTCTCTCTATTTCTTCCTGCGTGAGATACTCGAGAACCTCGGCGGCAGGTCCTATCTTTACAATCTTTCCGCCGCGCATCAGAGCAATTCTGTCGCAGATATCGCGAACAAAGTCCATATCATGAGACACAACAATGAACGTCTCGTCCATGTCCTCACGTGAGTGAAGAATGGAGTGCTTCACATCTATCTTGGTGATGGGATCCATCGTTCCTGTCGGCTCATCCAAAAGAATAATTCTCGGCTCTCGTATAAGAACCTGTGCAAGTGCCACACGGTGTTTCTCTCCCTCGCTCAGCTGGTCGGGATAGCGGTTTAATATCTCTCTGCTCTTCTCTTCCGTGAATCCCGCCATCTTTAAGGTGATAATCGCCTTTCGCATCGCAAGTTCCTTCGGGAACTCGAGACCGATTGAGTCCGTGAGGTTATCCAGAACGTTTCTGTGCGGATAGAGGTCGTATTCCTGATGCAGAAGTCCTATGTATTTCTTTGCGCGTCCGCGTCTGTCCACGCCCGCCTTTGTCATGTCCACCCAGTCTTCGCCGATACGCACGTTCATCTCGCCGGAGGTCGGCTCGAGGTAACCCGACATTATCTTTGAGAGCGTGGTCTTTCCGGCGCCGCTCGTGCCTATGATTCCGAATATTTCCTTCTCCTTTACGTCATAGGAGACGCCGTCGACGGCACGTATCATACCGCGGTCGACCGTGATATAGCGCTTTACGACATCTTTCGCTACGAGAATGGACTCTCCGAGTTCGCCGGCATCGAAGGTCTCGGTATCGTCGACACCTTTCATGAACTGTGCGATAATATCGGCAGGCTTGCCGATTTCTTTTATTGCGCCGTCTTCGAGGAGTATGGCGCGGTTACAGATATCTTCTATGATCTGCGAGAAGTGAGAGGATACGATCATAGCCATGTCGTTGTCAATGGATGCCTGATGCAGCATGCTGTGAACAATCTTTGCCGTCCTTACATCGAGTGTGCCCGTGGGTTCGTCGGCGCAGAGCATTATCGGGTCTTTTGCGAGCTGTCTTGCAAGAACCACACGCTGCTTTTCTCCGCCGGAGAGGTCACGCGCTATGTGCATCATTCTGTGCGAGAGTCTGACCTCGTCCAGAAGGTCCGCCGCCCTCGAAACCTGCTTCTCGGACGGGTAACCGATATCGGCGAGGGCATGCATGACGTTCTCGATTACGCGGTCGTCGCCGTAGAGCGCAAATGTCCTCTGGAACATTATTGCGGTGCGGTTCATAATCCTGCGCTTCATCTTGGCGTTTTCTTCAGCCCAGAGATCGACGTCCGCGGCGACAAGTTTTTTGCCGCATTTCGGGCATACGCCGCCTGCCTGACTCTGCGGACCGATATACGAACAGCCGTCGCATGCGGCGATATGGTAGATTATCTTTCCCGATGTCGGGGCATCGTCGACACCGCGGATAAGGTGCATGAGAACGGTCTTTCCCGCTCCGCTTCTGCCGATAATGCCCAAGATCTCTCCTTCATCAATCTCAAAACTGATGTTTTTCAGGACTTTTATCCCGTTAAACTCTTTGCAAAGGTTTTCAACCGTTATTAGTGGCGCCATAGCTGTATCCTCATATATCCAGGTTCTCCCGAACTCATTCTCCGAAACGTGTGATTATTCTGCCGATCTTTCCCCGCAGGTATTATGTATGAAAGTGACGGCAGTCAATAATTATTCTAATTATGTTCATTGTTAACATTAATTATACTGATTTATGCATGAGGTATGATGCATGTTCAGTAGATTTTTAGTTTATTTTCAATTATAGTCTTAATTCACAGTGTTATTTATAATGCTTCTTTTGAAACGGCAATTCTTACCGCGACTTTTCGTTTCATTTTCCCCTTCATTTTCCGCTGTATTTTCCGCCGCATTTTCCGTTATTTTCGTCGCCGTCCAGATCGCGGCTCGGATAACCGCTCAAATCGCCGCTTACGATATCAATGACCTCGATTACGTCATGAATGATGAGGTCGGCGGCATCGGTAAGCATCTTGGGTTTCTTACAAAACTGCTGCTCGGAGAGGATTGCCAAATCAGCCTCTTTCATGGCGGCAATGTCGTTTACGCCGTCGCCGACCATGATTACCCTGCCGTATTCGCTCTTTAAGTCGCGGACAATCTGTGCCTTTATCGGCGGCGTCGATATGCCGTGAACGTTCTCGTGCGGAATGCCCAGATAATCCGCCATCTTGAGGAGTTTGTCGGTTCTGTCGCCCGAGGCGATATAGGTCGCTATGCCCATGCCGTGAAGTTTCTGTATGGTATCCTTTGCATTGGAGAAGGGTTCTCCGCCGGAGGTGATTGTGAACTCGATTGCTCCCGTGTTTTTGTTCACGATAACTCCGCTGTTCATGGCGACAACCTGCAATGATTTGCAGAAGTCCCAGACATTGCGGATGCAGATCTGAAGGTCGCTTATCTTTGCACGGGTATCGGAATGAAGAATCGTTGAGATCTCGTCTTTCGTGACCACTCCCGAGGAGCAGGCAAGCCCGAATTCTATATTGTTCGCCGTTATGTAATCCGAGAGGAGTCTGTCGCCGTCGGCATTGATTATGTCCTGCGAGCCGGCATAAAGTATGACGAGTGCCCGCCCTTTTACCGAGCAGGTAAGCGTGGTCGTCTCGATTTCGGGAATCATCCTGTCGTTTATCACATCGCGGGCAGTCCTGTAGGTATGGAGGAGCGTGCCGGCACTGTCAAAAACTACCGCGGTCTTCATAATTGCTTTTCTCCTTTCGGTTTAATTTTTCATGGGCTATAATCATGTATAATGCTTTTTATAATCCTGCTTCCTGTGGAATGTTTATATAGAAATACCTGCCATATACCGTTTAAAGACAGTTATGGTCGGTTTCCCGCGATAATAAGGAGGAGATACAATGGGAGACGTATTGGCAACATATTACTTTGAACCCAGAGAAGATACCACGCCCGAATTTGCCGCTCAGGCTATCGCCGATGAACAGACGACGGGCACATGGACCGATCTCTCGACGAGAACGGATTACGTAAAGCGCCTTGACGGTACAGTGAAATCCGTGGAGAAGTGCGGCGCAGGCTATACCGCGGAACTTCTCTATCCCGAGGAGATCTTCGAGAAGGGAAATATTCCGCAGTATCTTTCCGTGCTTGCCGGAAATCTCTTCGGTCTCGGCAGGCTGAACAATGTAAGGCTTGTCGATTTCAGGCTGACGCAGAAGCTCTGCGATTTTCCGGGTCCGAAGTTCGGTATCTGCGGTGTAAGGAAGATGATAGGGACGGACAGGAACAGCCGACCGCATGTGGGCACGATTATCAAACCGAAGGTGGGTCTGAATCCGAAGGATACGGCGGAAGTCGCTTATCTCGCGGCAATCGGCGGCGTTGACTTCATCAAGGACGACGAGACCCTTACGGATCAGGGATTCTGCCCGATGAAAGAGAGGGTCGAGGCTGTCATGCAGGCTCTCGACAAAGCCATGTCGGAGACGGGGCGGACCATCCTTTATGCCGCCAATGTCTCGACACGTGCCGATAAGATAGTCGAGCGGGCAAAACTTGCCGTTGACTGCGGAGCCAATGCCGTTATGGTGGATGTTCTCACAAGCGGATTTGCGGCAATCGAGGCCCTGCGC
The DNA here is from genome assembly GCA_017412625.1 of Methanomicrobium sp. Lineage (GTDB taxonomy): Archaea > Halobacteriota > Methanomicrobia > Methanomicrobiales > Methanomicrobiaceae > Methanomicrobium. The sequence goes on along the minus strand of JAFPWZ010000106.1, from coordinate 14,678 downwards.
GAGTCCTCGATAGATGTCCCGATACATGTTCACAGGACTATGCACGGCGCTATGACGAGGAATGAGAAGCACGGCATTGCAATGCGTCCTCTGGCGCGGCTCGTAAGGCTTGCGGGCGGCGACCAGCTCCACACGGGAACGGTCAGCGGCAAGATGGGGCACAATCCCGAGGAGCTGAAAGCGGATAACAGGACGCTGACCGAGGAACTCTTCGCCGCCGACGATTCGGGCAATGAACGCAGACTTAACTACGTCTTCCCCGTGGCAAGCGGCGGTCTGCACCCGGGCAAGGTGCATGCCGAACTTGCGGGGCTCGGAATAAATGTCGTTCTTCAGGCGGGCGGCGGCATACACGGACATCCGAAAGGAACGCAGGCGGGGGCAACGGCAATGCGGCAGGCGGTGGATGCCTTCATGCAGGGTTTGAGTGCCGAGGAATACGCAAAGACCCATACCGAACTTAAGCTTGCGCTAGAAAAGTGGGGCAGCAGTTAAGATAACTACTCATATAACCCATCCACCCGTCTTTTTTCGGCGCCTGCAAAATTAAATAGTCATTCCAGTCAAAACTATTCTGCACAAAGAGGTAATTATGGAGATACCGTTTGTAAAACTTCAGGGTAACGGCAACGACTTTGTTCTCATAGACGAGATCGCGGGCACGGTCATTCCCGACGATATGAAGGGCGAATTTGCAAAACTCTACTGTGACCGCCGTTTCGGAATAGGTGCGGACGGAATACTGTTCATCTCGAAGCCGCAGGATTCTTCGAAGGCGGATATAAGAATGAGGCTCTTCCAGCCCGATGCCAGCGAGGCGGAGATGTGCGGCAACGGAATCAGATGTCTTGCGAAGTATGCCCGCGACAGGGATTCCATCGGCAATTCCGCACGCATAGAGACGATGGCAGGCATTCTCGAGGTCGAATGCGGATATAACGAAAAGGATGAGTTTTCGGCGACAATCGACATGGGCACGGTAATCTATGAGAGGAGCGGCATTCCCGCGACGGGCAGCGGCGACTACACCGAGAAGATCGGCGAATACACGGTTAATGCCGCAAATACCGGCGTTCCGCACGCGGTTATCTTCATAGAGGATCTCGAGGGTCTGGATATCTGCGCCGCCGCACCGCAGATTCGCCACCACAAGTCATTCCCGAAAGGAACGAACGTTAATTTCGCAAAGGTCACGGGAAAGGACGAGATCACAATCCGCACCTTCGAGAGAGGTGTCGAGGGCGAGACCTACAGCTGCGGCACGGGCTCGACGGCATCGGCGGCGATTGCGTTCAAGACCGGCAGAACGGGCAATGTCGTGCACGTAAACACAAAGGGCGGTCCGCTTACGATTCAAATCGAAAACGGCAGGGCAAAGATGACCGGACCCGCGACAACGGTCTTCTCGGGCAGTATACAAATATAATCCGAAAAAATAATCTGAAAAAACTGAAAAAATAATCTGAAAAAAAATCTTTTTTATCGTTTTTTAAATCGCTTTTAATCGCTTTTTTAATCCGACGGGCTTTCTTTATCGCTGTCCGCAGCGACTATGCCTTCTTTGACGATCTTAAACTCGAATTCGCTGCCTTCCGGCATTGATCTGTGCTTTTCGAGGATGGCACGCCTGCGGTTCATGAACTTCTCGACGCGGACTATGACCTTTGAGATATGCTCAAGCGACGTGCCGCCAAGCCCCGTGAGCCTGCCGGTATCGATATCAGTAAAGACCTGATTTGTTATGACCACGGGGATATTCAGGCGTTTTGCGTAGCCGAGAAGGAAAACCATCTGATTTCCGAGTCTTCTCTGGACCTCGCCCGAACTCGTGAGTTCCACGCGGTATAGTGCCGTTGCCGAATCCAGAACGATGATACCCACGTCGGAGTCGAGATGCGAACTGCATTCCCGAATCATGAGGCTCTGCTGATCGAAATCCGAGGGCTCATAGAGGAGGAGTTTCTCGGAGAGCGCTTTTGCGTCGTCACCGCAGATCTGACAGAAACGCTCGATAGAGAAGCCTTCGCTGTCGATGACAATCGCGGATCTGCCGGATTTAAGCACGCTGACTGCGCACATGAGGGCGATTGTGCTTTTTCCCGCCGCAGGCTCGCCGTAGAACTGCGTTATTACCTTCCGTTCCAGACCGCCGCCTATCAGCTCATCCAGCTGCGGGCAACCCGTGCTTATCTTATCCGCCGTCATTTCCTCCCTCTTTCACACGTTTCGCCGAATTACTGTATCTGCTCAAGCGCCAGATTCTCCGCCATTGCCGCTATGTTCTTCATCGGCATGCCGGTCTTCAGTGCGCACTTCTTTACGTCCTCGAACTCCGCCTTGTAGGTCGCGGGTGCGTCGTCTATCCAGCCTATCTTGACATTAATAAGGTAGGTCTCGTCATTGATAACGAGCTTTACCTCCTCGAAGGTCCTGTGCAGTATGGAGCGGTGGACCGCCTTGATATGCCTTATTCCGAGCGTTCCCAGTTCTTCGGAGAGTATCTTCACGAATTTATCGGCACTGCCCGGGACACAGATTACCTTTACCAGATATCCGCTGCGCCCTTTCTTCATGATGAGAGGAGCGGCGGAGACGTCGCGCGCACCCGCATCGAGGATACGCTGCATTGTATAGGATAAGACCTCGCCCGTGACATCGTCGACATTGGTCTCGAGGATATCTACGAAGTTCTCCTCGCGGCTGTCGGATTCGAGGACCATGGCGCGAAGCACGTTTGCGGAACGCGGGAGATCTTTTGTTCCCGCACCGTAGCCGGACGCGATTATCTTTCCGTGCGGCATTACCGGCGGCATCGGGGAGGGGGAGGGAGAGTGGCAGTGGGGGTGAGAGTGGGATTGGGACTGTGATTGAGATTGAGAGTGGGGGTGAGATTGAGAGGTGTTACTGCCGCAGCTGTCCTCAGCGCCGGTTTCAGAGACGGCACCGTTGCGGTATGCGACAAACTCGGAGATAAGTGCGGCTCCCGTCGGCGTGCAGAGTTCGCCGGTCTCGTTATCCGTATCCGTGAATGTCGCCAGACCCGACTTTTTCAGAATCTCGACGGTCGCGGGCGCAGGCACGGGCATTGTTCCGTGTTCGCCGCGGATATAGCCGCATCCGAGATTTATCGGACGGACGGATACCGTATCGGGGTTTATCGAGAGAAACGCTGTGCAGGCGCCGATTACGTCCGCGATTGCATCGTCGGCGCCGACCTCGTGGAAATGCGTCACGGTTCCGTGAACCGCGGTCTCGCCGGCATTGATTCTGTGAAAAACGCGGACTGCCATATCCTTTACTTCCTTTGGAGCCGAAGAACGTAGGACAATCTCAATTACCTCGTCGAGATTCCTGTGAGTCCGCTCCGCATTGGTCTCGACTTTTACGGCGGAGATGCCGTGCTTGACAACGGGCTTAAACACGGGTTCGGCAACTACCGACGACATTGCCGACATCACAGTCTCGCTGTCGGCACCTGCGGCAATAAGGGCGCCGATTATCATATCGCCGGCGATACCGTTAAATGGATCAAAGAGGAGTATTTTCATAACTACAACTACTTATAGCAAATTAGATACAATTGGTATTAAGGTGATCATATGATAGACCTAAAAGTCGACAGCGCATACCCCGAAGATCAGGGATGCGGGAGAGCCAGACTGGATCCAGAAACAATGCTCTATCTGCGCGTATCCCCGGGGGATTTAATATATATTGAGGGGAGAACATGCACTGTAGCCAAAGTCTGGAGGATGTCGGTCAATGACTGGAATCAGGGAAAGATCCGCATTGACAACTATATCCGTGCAAACGCCGGCGTCAGCATAAGCGACAAGGTTACGGTCTCGGTCGTCGAAAAGCCCGTCGCCGCCGAATCGGTTATCCTTGCACCGCCCGAGGATTTACCCAAGGATATCCCGATAAACTATAACAGTGCCGTTGCCAAACTGATTGATTTCCCGATTCACGAGAACGATTCCGTCCCGATTGCCGTCGGCATGCCGTTCATTCCGATGCAGTATGTCTCATACAAGGTAGTGAGCATTACGCCGCCGGAGGCCACCATTATCTCGCGTGATACCGAGATTGAGTTCTCGGATCAGCCCGCGGAAGGTTTCGAGGGCATGAAACTTGTATCCTACGAGGATATCGGCGGACTTAAGACCGAGCTTCAGAATGTCCGCGAGACTATCGAGATGCCGCTTCGTCATCCCGAACTCTTCAACAAACTCGGTATCGAGCCTCCCAAAGGTGTTTTACTCTACGGTCCGCCGGGAACGGGAAAGACGCTTATTGCAAAGGCGGTCGCAAACGAGAGCGGCGCACATTTCATCTCGATTGCCGGTCCGGAGATTATCTCCAAGTATTACGGCGAGAGCGAGCAGCGTCTGAGGGAGATCTTCGACGAGGCGGAAGAGAATGCGCCTTCAATCGTCTTCATCGACGAACTCGACTCCATAGCGCCGAAACGAGAGGATGTACCGGGCGAGGTCGAGAGGCGCGTCGTTGCCCAGCTGCTCACCATGATGGACTGCCTTGAGGAGTTGGGGCAGGTTGTGGTCATCGGCGCCACAAACCGCCTTGACGCCATAGATCAGGCGCTTCGAAGACCCGGACGTTTCGACAGGGAGATAGAAATAGGCGTTCCGACCGAGGAGGACAGACGCGAGATTCTGGGCATTCACACCCGCGGAATGCCTATAGAAGGCGAGTCGCGCATTATCGAGTACAAGAAGAAGCTCGATGCCGCAAGCGAAGACAAAAAAGACGCTCTCGAAGAGGAGTTCAAGGAGATAAGCGAGGAGGTCAAGAAGGTACGCGAGGAGATGATTCAGGAGTTTGCCGCGAGAACGAACGGATTTGTGGGTGCGGATCTTGCGGCACTCTCGCGGGAGGCGGCAATGCGTGCCCTGCGGCGCTATATCCCGCACATCGAGATGGATTCCGATGAGATTCCGCAGGAGATTCTCGAGTCGATGGAGATTAAGGTCAATGATTTCAGGGATGCCCTCCACGACATTCACCCGAGTGCCATGCGCGAGATCTTCATAGACCTGCCCAAGATTAAGTGGTACGATGTCGGCGGACTTAACCACGAGATTGAAGAGGTCAGAGAGGCGGCGGAGTATCCGATTACGCGCCGCGAGAAGTTCGAGAATCTCGGCATAAAGCCGCCGAAGGGAGTGCTCCTTTACGGACCGCCCGGAACGGGTAAGACGCTTATTGCAAAGGCGATTGCCTCTGAGAGCGGCGCCAATTTCATCTCGGTCAGAGGTCCGCAGATCCTCTCTAAGTGGGTCGGCGAGAGCGAGAAGGCGGTTCGCGAGATATTCCGCAAGGGAAGACAGCTTGCGCCCTCGATTATCTTCTTCGACGAGCTTGACGCGATTGCGCCGGCAAGAAGCAGCGGTACGGACTCGAAGGTCTATGATACCATACTGAATCAGATTCTGACGGAGTTCGACGGCATCGAGGAGCTTAACGGCGTCGTCGTGATGGGTGCGACAAACCGCCCCGATATCATCGACCCCGCCATCCTGCGTGCGGGAAGATTTGACAGACTTATCTATGTCGGCGAGCCGAACGAGAAGTCGAGGATGAGGATTCTTCAGATTCATTCGAAGTATATGCCGATTGAGGACTCGACCATAGAGGATCTCGTCGAGTATACTGAGAATTACGACGAGGGCGCAATCGAGGAGGCGTTTGCGATATTAAGCCGCAAGAAGGACTTCTCAATCCACAGAAACGTGACCTGCAAGGATGTAAAACAGTCCCTGTCCGAGATCAGCAAAGCCGAAGGCGATGAGGAGATGACTCCGGTGACGCCCAGCCGCAGGAGGCGCATCATCGTTGCCGAACTCATCCGCAACGGTCTTTATATCGAGGATAAGCCGCGCGACGAGCTTTTAACGAGGATAGCGTCGATGACGCAGGGATATGTGGGCTCGGATCTCGAACTGGTCTGCAGAGAGGCGGCGATGTTTGCAATGCGCGATTCGGGTAACAGAGTCGGGTTCAAACACTTCGAGATGGCGCTCACAAAGGTTCATCCCATGATGAACGACAGAATCAGAGAGCAGTATGCTAAGATTCAGCAGCATTTCAAGGGCGGACTGCCGATTGAGTCGCAGCCGCTTCCCGAATATCAATAATTTTCTTTTTTCATCAGCTTTAATTAACGGCAGGAACAATGTAATAATAATAGAAGATTTGATTGAACTTGAATTTTCTGCGAATATTCAGATTCCGCCGATTCAGGCTTTGAATATTCATTCGGTTCATTCGGAGAATGCTGTTTGAAGCAATACATTAAAGCAGATACCAATATACAGGGAGTTTTCTTCCGTCTTCATTTATCGGAGATCGTGTAAGGCGGGAACGGCATAACTGCATGATGCAATTTTCGTGCAGTATTTGCTAACGTCTCCCGCCCGAAGTCGATGCCGGAGATATCCGGATTTTGCGAGATTGAATACCCCCGGGTATCGTCTCTTCTGATTTGAGTTTTGAATATTACATAAACAGTTACATAAAACGTTTACAGGCTTTAAAAATGAATAATAGCGCAATTAAATTTCGTTTGGAAAAGAAAGAAGATTACAGAGCAGTCGAGAACCTTGTCAGAGAGTCATTCTGGAATGTTTACCGCCCGGGATGCAGCGAGCATTATGTCATCCACGTCTTAAGGGACGATCCCGCCTTCGTAAAGGAACTGGATTTCGTCATGGAGGAGGACGGAAGACTTATCGGGCAGAATATGTTCATGAAAACCTTCGTCGATGCCGATGACGGCAGAAAGATTCCCGTGCTCACCATGGGTCCTATATGCATCACACCCGAACTCAAGCGCAGGGGCTACGGAAAGACCCTGCTCGATTACTCACTTGAGAAGGCAGCCGCGATGGGCTTCGGCGCCGTCCTCTTCGAAGGAAATATTGAGTTCTACGGCAAAAGCGGCTTTGATTTCGCAGGCAGATTCGGGATACGCTACCACGATCTCCCCGAGGATGCGGATTCATCGTTCTTCCTCTGCAAAGAGCTGATTAAGGGGTACTTTGACGGCATTACCGGCGTTTATCAAACGCCTGCAGGCTACTATGTGAAGGATTCCGATGTCGAAGTCTTCGACAGGGAGTTTCCCCCGAAAGAGAAACTGAGACTTCCCGGGCAGCTGTTCGGCGGCGACGGAGACGGAGACCGGGGAGAGGCATAAGAAGACACGCGGATAAACGGATAAACCCAGAAAAACAGAAAACGAAAGCCAGGATAAAAAACAGGAAACGAAAACAGGAAAAGAAAAACAGAAAATCTCGATGCGGCAAAAAGAGATCGGATTACGGTCTCGTTTTTGTCACATTTGTCACATTTGTCAAATTTTGTCACATTTCGCATTCTTCTTTTGAGATTCCGCGCCGCCGATCCGCATTTCCTCTTTCAGCGTGTTTTTCACGGTTATCCTTGTCTTTTCACGTAAAACCGCGGTATCACAATACGTTAGTATTTATACTTCAATGAACAAATATGTGCATATAAGTGTGTGAACCCGATATGATGCCCCAAGATCGGGTATGATATGCCATAAACGAATAAAAAATCGGATCACACCGCAATACCGAACGGAGGAGAAAGTTGACAAACTGCACAACCTTTTTAGACGTAAACAGAAGGTTAGGAGACAAACCTGCGCTGATATTCCCTGCGGAGAATATCACATACTCATACGGAGAACTGTTCGAAGCGGTATGCCGCCGCTCGAATTTCTATCTGAAGAAAGGAATCCGCAAAGGCGACAGATTATGTATTTATCTGCCGGCAAATCCGGAATACCTCCTCTCATACCTTGCGCTCTGGCGTATCGGTGCCGTTGCCGTGCCGCTGAATATTGTTTTAAGCGACAGCGAAGTCGGTTACATGCTCAGAAATTCGGGATCCGAAGCGATTATCACAGATAGGAGCGGCGAGAAGAACGCAAAATCGGCATGCGCCGGATTCAGGGACGAAGGCGAAGGCAGGGTTCCGATGATATTCACGACCGGCGACGCGGAGTTCGAGGCGGAGGTCGCAAAGATGCCGGAATACATCAGAGCGGTCAACGTAGAATCCGACTGCCTCTGCCAGCTTCAGTATACGTCGGGAACCACGGGTCAGCAGAAGGGCGCAATGCTTACGCACGGCAACTGGATGGCGGCTTTCGACGCGGAATCGTCGCTCATGAAATACACTTACGACGATGTCTATCTGGGAATCTATCCGATGGCGCATGTCGGCGTTTCGTGGGGAATTTCGGCACTCAAGGCGGGCTCGACATGGGTAATCATGGAGAAGTTCGATATGGACAGATACATCGAGTATGCCGATAAATACAAAGTGACGGTCATCGCCGGAATGCCGCCCGTAATTCACTCGCTTGTCAAGATGCCCGCCGGAACCGAGGATAAATTCAGGACATGCAGGGAGATGATCTCCGGCGGCGGTCCGCTCCATCCGAGCGTCTGGAAAGAGTTCCATTACCGCTACGGCATCCCGATTATCAACGCATACGGACTTTCCGAGACGATTGTGGTCGGCACGGGAACGGCAATCAGACAGGAGGATTACAGAACCGCGGACGAGTTCAAGAGTGTCGGCGCACCGGTCGGATTCACCGAGATGAAGATTGTCAATACCGAAGACCCCTCGATTGAGCTGGATACCGGCGGCGTCGGCGAGGTTGCCCTCCGCGGTCCCGCGATTGCAAGAGGTTACTGGATGATGCCCGTCGAGAGCGCCAAGGTCTTCCTGCCCGACGGCTGGTTCCTTACCGGCGATATCGGATTCATTGACGGGAACGGCATGCTCTCAATCACGGACAGAAAGAAGGACATGATTGTAATGTCGGGCTGGAAGGTCTATCCGACCGAGGTCGAGAAGGCATATATCGAGCATCCCGACATTGACGATATCGCGATATTCGGCTGCCCCGATATTCACAGGGGAGAGATTCCGGTTGCGGCGGTCGTCTTCAAGAAAGGTAAGGTGCTCACGGATGAGGAACTGATTGAATACGGCATGACGAAACTTGCCAGATACAAGGTTCCGCGAAATTACATCAGAGTCGACGAACTGCCGCGTGTAAACGGCTGGAAACTCCTCCGCCGCGAACTCCGCGAGAAATACTGCAGCACTTTTGCGGGCAGACAGGAAAATCAATAAACCTTTTTTTTATGGTCGGCGCCATCAGACAGAAGATTAAGGATGATCGGAGATCGTCGGGTATCGCCGGTCTCGATTTCCAGCTCGACGGCGGGTTTCCGAAGGGCAGGTCGATTGTCGTATGCGGCAGTGCTCTTTCGGGAAGCGAGCTTATCGCAGGGCAGTTCTGGAGAACGGACAGGAGCGGCGGCAGTTCCTATCTCATGCTCGACGCCGTTCCCGCTGACGGGATGACGGATGCGAGGAACACGGACTTTGACGGCATAATCGCGGCGCTCAAAGGCAACTGCATCGTGGTCGATTCGCTCTCGACCGTTATCCTGAGATTCGGACTCGACAAGGGAGTGTTTCTCTTAAACGACGGGACAAAGGAGTTGAGGGATAAAGGCGCCGATGTCATGTTCATCCTCTACGACGGCGTCCACAGTGCTGCCGATCTCGCGTGTATATGCAGAAATGCCGACATATTCATACAGTTGAGCGAGGTTCTTCACGGCAACGATATCGAAAGAACACTCTCCGTAAGGAAGATCGCGGGCTGCGGGATTCCGAACAGGGCATATCCGTATAATATCCTCGCAGACGGCATCGAGCTTTCCACTACCGAGAGAGTGGTCTGAGAAACGGGCGGTCCGAGAAAGGGCAATCCGCACTGTGCCGATTGAAAAAAACGGGTAAAAATATTTTAAAATTAATTTATCTCTCTTTTGCTGTAAAGACAGCCCTGAACGTCCTGACCGAGTTTGCCGATTGCGTCCGCACGGCAGCGCTGACAGTGTCTCATCTGGCGGACATAGGGGGAGCATTTGTCCTGCATCTCGCGTTTCTCGGCATGAGTGGGCGGGACTATGTCCTTAAACTTGTACTGCGGAATTACGGGGATGAGGTTATAGGTAAAGACGCCCATCTCGCCGCATTTCTTCGCGATATCGACTATGTGGTGATCGTTGACGCCGGGGATATAGACGGTGTTTACCTTTACGAGCATCTTCTTTGCGACCGCCATCTCGATTCCTTTCAGCTGCTGGGAGAGGAGTTTCTCGGCACCTTCCCTGCCGTGGAGCTTTTCGCCGCCGTACTCCACGAAGGTGTAGATCTTCTCGCCGATTGAGGCATCGACCGCGTTCATGGTGACGGTGAGGTTGCCGACATCGTACTCATGGAGTCTGTCTATGCTTTCGGGGAGGAGAAGTCCGTTCGTGCTCAGGCATTTTATGGGCACGGGGAAGTGCTCTTTTAAGAGGCGGAGAGTCTCAAATGTCTCTTCGTTCGCGAGCGGATCGCCGGGTCCCGCAATGCCGATTACCTTGAGATACGGGAACTTCTCCTGTGCACGTCTTACAAGGTCGACTGCCTCTTCGGGGCTTAAGACTTCGCTGCAGACACCGGGTCTGCTCTCGTTTACGCAGTCGTAATCGCGGACGCAGTAGTTGCACTGGATGTTGCACTTGGGCGCAACGGGGAGGTGAATCCTTCCCGCCGTGTGACAGGCATGTTCACTGTAGCAGGGATGCTCGTTTATCCGTCTCAATGTCTCGGGATCGTAGGGTATTTCCCTGCCCGCGACATTTGCGATGGGGTATTCGTTCTCAGTCATAGTGAATCTAATATGTTAGAATGTGCTTATGACTAAAAAACGTAACCAAATTATCATTGACCGAAACCGGGTTCTGCGGGGATATCTCAACGGAATACGTTTTAGATCAATTCTGTTTGCGGCTGCTGATTTTTCGCGGTGGATACTGCCGTATGACTCAAGTTAAATATACATGCCGACAGAATATTTGTCTGTGATAATCATGTTCTCGATTCCGGATACAAAGAGATCGAAGGGCTTTGCGGCGACGGTCCTGCTTGTCGCCGTTGCGGCCCTCTTCATAATCTCGGCGGGATGCACAAGCAGCCAGCCGATTACGCCGACTGTCGCACCCACCGAAGTGCCGGTCATAACGCCGGCTCCTACAGCCGATACGGGATATGCCGTGACAGAGCCCATCGTCGTTAAAGCCGACGACAGCCTGATTACGACAAAGACCACGATTGATGCCGTCGAGAGCGGCAATTCGGGTCTTGTGGTGACGGTTACCTACGATAAGAAGAACTCCATGGGAGCTACGGGCGACGGTCTGTTTACTCTTGCTTATATCTTCGCTTACAACTACGACGATGTGCCCAAGGACTTCAACCCGCAGACAAGAGAGGATCTCTTCAATGCCGGCGTTCCGTACAAGTCGGTGAGATCGACAATCTACCCGAACAATGTGGTCTACGCGACCTGCGAACTGCCTATCGACTCCGTGCCGACGACACATTCGCTCTCGGTCGGTAAGCCGTACAACTACGGCGTTATCGTCTACAATGTCAATAATATTGACTGAAATCGATTGAAAAAAAGAACTTTCTTACGGAGTAAGGGTAAAGGGAAAATGATCCTTTTCCCCCTCTTTCGTATTGCAACCGTTGCGATGCGGGCGAATGCCGCGTCGGATTTTATTTCAGCCGCATTACGCGGTGAGCTTTCTTACGGCAAGGGTCAGTACCGCATCGACGGTTACCGCAACGACTACGCAGATAACCAGCGAGATAAGAAAGTCCTGCGAGATTTTGGATGCCAATAATCCTATGATTATGGATACGAAGAGTATCAGAAATTCTTTGTGGGATTCTTTCATGTTATTCAAGATATATGGTCGATAGGATTTAAGAATATCTGCGGATTTAATGCGAATCCGAATTTAAAGCAGATCGGACTGTTCGTAAAAATGCTCAAAAAGAAGTGGACCCAGTGAGATTCGAACTCACGATCTTCGCCGTGTAAAGGCGACGTCATGACCGGCTAGACCATAGGTCCTTAAATTCAGTGCTTTATAGTATTCGCGGTTTTTACTATTAAACATATTGATTTATCTTACATTTTTCCGGTTCTTCACGCCCGTAACTTTTTTTTGGCGGAATATGCGGGTAAGGAAAAGTAAGGAAAAAAGGATCACTCTTTTGCGTTGTATTTTGGGGGTGTGTCGTCCGTCAGGCTGCCGGCACGTCTATCCCTGCCGCATTTTCCCGATTCAAGTGCCATCTTTTCAAGTACCGCACGGATTATCCAGTCGTTAACCGATATTCCTTCTTCTTTTGCCAGCCTTTCTATATCAATTACCGTTTGTTTATCACAAGGTATTTTGATGTTCACATATGTATCTTTTTGTACCATCACATACTTATTTTTGATGAGCATATATTAATGTTGCTGTTCGATATTGACGTTAATACTGCCGTGCAAAGAAAGTATGAAGAAAAATTACGCCGAATGCACGTATGTGATAAATTGTAAAATCGGCGAAAAGAAAAGATGTCAATTGAATTCCGGCTGCGGTAATCCGTTCACGGTTAACACCGGCGCCGACGACGCGGGAGAACCGAATCGGGGACATACAGCCCGTTGCCGACTCCTCTGCCCGATATTCTGCGTCTTTTGTGATGACGCAGTGCCCGTCACATGAGGTCGGAGAGCTTTCTGGGTTCGTCCGTGCATCTTTCTTTCAGATAGCAGGTATTGCAGCGTTCGGTTTTCCGGGGCATCGGGACGGTTCCCGCCGCTATCTTCTCCGCTTTTTTGAGTGCCGCCAGCGCTTCGCGCCTGTCACGCGGCGATACCGTGCAGATTCTGTGAACGCCGGAGGGGATGTATTCGATTATTATCTCGTCCGCGTCCGTGTGAAGGGATTCCCGTGCGCAGATTGAGAAGAGTGCGGCGCGGACGCGGTCGGCGTTGTATACCCCCGTGTCGGGTGCGGGCGTCATGCGTATGAGTGCGATATGCGGTGCGGATTCAAAGTAGCGGTCGATGACGCCGTGCAGGTTATATCTCTTCGATGAGACTTTTACGTCGTTTTCGGAGGCTTTCCGCCATGAGTTGCCGCGGCATGCCTGCGACCATGTCCTGTATGTCTCATAGAGCGATTCGTCGATATCGGGGTTGACGGTTTTTATCTCCGCCCATATCTCATCCTCCTGTTTTGTGCCGTATTGCGTGTCGTCTCCGAGATGGTAGGAGATCTGCTTTGCGATTGTGTAGTTTTCGGGTTCTTCGCGGTTCTTTTCGCGTAACTCGAGATAGTATCTGACGGGGCAGATGTGGCAGGATACTATCTGCGATATGCTGAAATTTTTCATTGATCTCCCTTTGTTTCCGATATTGTTTTTGATAGTTTTAAAGTCATTTGTTTATGCCGTTGCGGATAAACAACCCTTATTTTGTTTGAGATGCAATATTCTTACATGGAAAAGCGCGATATTGCGGTTAATCTGCCAAACGATCTCGATCCCGTCTATGCGAACAGGATTCAGGTGGCATACAAGGATGATGAGTTTACTTTTGTCTTTCTGCACGAGATTCCGGGGACAAACCATGCAAGAGCGAAGGCAATCGTCTCCATAAGTCCCAAGCATGCGAAGAATCTCTCCGAGGTTCTTGCGGGTTCGGTGCGCGATTACGAGTCGAAGTTCGGCGAGATAAGAAACGCGGTCGAGCAGAAGACCAACAATGACAGTTCCGGCGAACCTTCGGATACGGTTACAATCCGCGGATATTCATAAGAATGAATCCGCCTGTTTTATAATTTTAAAGTGCTAAGTTATTATGCAGAATTTTTATGCAGAATTTCTAAAGTTTTCTGCGCCGCCGTGGCTTAGCGGTATAGCGGCTGATTCGTAATCAGCAGGTCGAGGGTTCAAATCCCTCCGGCGGCTTACCCCCTGAAGTTAAGGGTTTTCGATTTTCCATTACATTCCCTATATTATCCGCGCTTGAATTTTTGTTGCCAACATCATAACTTATATAAAAGGGATTATTACAGTTGACGACATTTTATAATCTATGTCCTTTTCCTCTGTCCTTGAAAAACACAGAAAAGAATCTTTTACACAGCGCGATAAGGGATATCGCTTTGAAAAACTTATACAGGGTTTTTTAAAGACCGATCCGCTCTATAAAGAAGTATTGGCTAATGTCTGGTTATGGAATGAGTTCCCTTATGCAGATCAATTCGGTAACTCCGATGTCGGAATTGATCTGGTTGCCGTCACGAAGGCTAATGAGTTCTGGGCTATCCAATGCAAGTGTTATGCTGAGGATACAACAATAAGCAAAGGTGATGTCGACTCTTTTCTGGCAACGTCAAGCAAGAATTTTATTGCAGATGATTTAGGCAGAGTAAATTTTTCAAAAAGATACTGGATTTCCACTACGGACAAATGGGGCAAAAATGCAGAAGAGGCATTGCATAATCAAAGTCCATCCGTGACACGTCTGAATTATTCCGAATTGGAAAATGCGCCTGTTGATTGGGACAAATTGGATGAAGGTATTTTCGGGGATAAGGCACGGGTTGAGAAGCATAAGATAAGACAGCATCAGGAAACTGCAGTTGAAGCCGTACATAAACATTTCGAGACAGAGGAAAGGGGCAAGCTGATTATGGCTTGCG
>JAFPWZ010000105.1 GCA_017412625.1 Methanomicrobium sp. | reverse complement strand
CATGACCGCCGTCAGGAGCGCGAACGTCAACGCGCCGATTGTCGAAGAATTCCCGCTGACGATGGAGTGCACGCTGCTGGAAGAAGTGCATACGGATCATCTTGAAATGATCGTCGGCAAGATCGTCAACGTCGTCGCCGACGAATGAGGAACTGTAAAGCCCGGGACTTGCGGCGTGCAGCCCGTAGACCTTTGCGCCGGTAAGGGATGCAAGTTCGAGACCTTTTCGGAGTGCTTTGTAGGACTGTTCGGAACCGTCCATTGCAACAACTATTCTGGAATACATAATCTGTTATATCGCTACCCGGCGGCATTAATATTATCGAACGGTTATCGGACAGCACTGCGAAACGTGCGTGTTCAATGTCGGATTGTGAAAGAATTATCTGTAAAGGATGTAAACATATATCATCACATGCCCGAGATGAAGATTAGACGCGAACTTCTTGAGATGCTCTTTGCGCTGGGAAAGGCAGAGCATCCGAATGAGTTTCTGGCGATTTTAAAGGCGAAGGACGGGATTATCGAGGAGCTTGAGCTGGCGCCCGGGACGTATTCCAACGAGAACAGTGCCAGTTTCAGCATTGACATGATGCCGCTTTCGACGGACACGGCGGGCAGTGCCCACTCGCATCCCTGCGGTCTTGTCCGTCCGTCCGATGCCGATCTGAAGATGTTTCCGAAGATCGGACGTTTCCACATTATCATAGGCACGCCATACAATAACGATACATGGCGGGCATTTCGTGCCAACGGCGACCCGTACGACATGGAGGTCGTCGACTGATGGGGACTTGCGGGGGGACTGCGGGGGAGAATAAGCCCGGAAAGCCCGTGAAGGTGGTCGCGACCGGCACCTTCGATATTCTGCATCAGGGTCATATCTATTATCTGACGGAGTCGAAGAAGCTCGGCGACGAGCTCCACGTGATTGTGGCGCGGGATGCCAACGTTAAGCACAAGCCCAAGCCGGTCGTGCCCGAGCATCAGCGTGTGTTCATGGTCGGCGCTTTAAAGACGGTCGATTATGCGCATCTCGGCAATGTCGGCGATATGTTCAGACTTATCGAGGAGATTGACCCCGATATCATCACAATCGGCTTCAACCAGTATTTCGATATCGAAAAGCTGAAGGTCGATCTGAAAAAGCGCGGTCTTCGTGCGGAAGTGGTCAAGATAGGCGCTTTCGAGGGCGACGGCTTTTCGAGTTCGCGCGAGATTATGAACAATATCCTAAAAGAGAGATGCCCCGGTTTCATGAAAGGAGACGGCGGCAATGACGCTAAAAAGGCGTAAATAGATTTTAATTCTTTTTTTGTTCAATCAGCGCTTTCCAGTAGACGTTTGTATTGCAGAGCACCCAGTATTCCTTGAGATGTTTTCTGCATATCCTGTAATTGCTGCAATGTCTCTCGACAATCGCCCAGAAACGCGGGGAATGGTTCTTTTCTATGATATGCGCAAGTTCGTGGGCGATTATGTAATCGAAGAACTTCAGCGGCAGCGATGCCATGCGGATATTGAAGTTTAAGTTGTTGTCGTGCGAGCAGCTTGCCCACCGCGATCTCTGCTTTTTTATTCTTATGTTTCCGATACGGCCGGATACGCCCATGGAGGACGCTATCATGCAGATGCGCTGTCCTAACCTGTCTTCAAGGGCTTTCTTTACGAATTTGATGAAGTCCGCCACGGATGCGTAGTGTATGGTCATTGTGGCGGTGTCTATGTAACAGCCTTTTTTCAGGTCGGTGTCAAGCTGCATCGAAAATTCTCTTCCGAAGAGGAGCATTTTGTCGGATCTCGATTCGCAACGCTCACGCAGGATTCGGTTATTCTCGATTTTGTCGAAGATCCAGTCGCGCTTTTGTTCGAGCAGGTCGAGGGGGTCGCAGCCTTTGGGTATTGTAAGCCTTACCGTGCAGTCGGAGTGTACCGTAATACGCAGGTTTTTGACTTTTTTTCGGACGATTTTGACGGGTATGTCCTCAAAAACCATCTCTTCGGTTGCGCTGTCGTCACGGGATCTCGGCATACTGATTATTACGCCGCGAGTGACCATAAAATCGATGACGTCCGTCAGCACGGGAACGCGGGTATGATGACGGGTAAAAATTATGGTAAAATTATGGTAAAATTGTGGTAAATTACGGTAAAAATTACGGATGGATTGGATCTTACGGCAATCCTTACGGTTTCTCAGTAGACCTTATGTGCTTCCCAGTATTCGACGATCTCTTTGCCGCCGACGAATACAAAGCCGTTCTTCTTTGCGTAGGCTTCCGCATCGGCTTTCGTCAGTGCCTTGCCCGTGTTGTCGTCGAGCATCTCGCAGATGGTGACGCACGGGGTAAAGCCGCCCAGCTGAGCAAGTGCAATCGAGAGTTCGGTCTGTCCGCGCCTCTTGTCGAGGAGTCTGTCGTTTGCGCGAAGGGTTGCCATGTGCCCCGGCGTCCTGAACTCGCTCCTGAACTCGAGCGGCGTTCCCGCCATTGCCTGTTTTACGTGCTCGGCAAGGCGGTTTGCCGTGAGCGCTCTGTCATTGTCGGGGATACCCGTATAGGTGTCGCAGTGGTTGACCCAGAGCGAGAATGACGAATGATTCTCCTTGTCGTAGGGGATGTCGCCTTCGCGCTCGGCAATCTTTGTCATCCGGAGGACGTCGCTTGCAAACGGCAGTCCCATGAGCTCGGCGGCTTTTGCGTGAATCGATGTGCAGATAAGCCCGCCGCCGTCTTTTCTCATCCGCAGTATGTCGCGGGGCTTTACCGCATCCGAGCGGATTGCAAAGTCGGTCTCGCCTTCGCGGTCGGCGAAATCGTAGAGCAGGATGAACCTGCCGTTCTTCAACTCTTCAATTGCCTTTTCAACAAGTTGTGATGTTTTTGGATCCATATCTTCTCTTCCTTTATCTTCCTGTATTGTTGTCCGTTATCCGTTACCCGTTGTCCGTTATCGGGTAATGCGGATTTAATTGCCATGTTTTTGGTTATTTTATGCAGATCTCGACCGTAACGACACTGCCGTCGGTGAGTTTGAGTTTGTCGCGCAGGTGCACCTGCGAGATTACCTCAAGGATATCCTCGGGGTAATGCGAGCGCCCGGGCACTATGATTGCGCATTTGTAGCCGCCGATTTTGCACGGAATGCACTTTGCACTTCCGAATGTCCGGTCGTCGGCGGTAAACCCGTCGATATCGGTCCAGCCGTGAAGTTCGGCCTTCTTTCTGGTCTCGATGCCGGCGGGGAATATCTTGATATTGAGCGTTCCCGGGAAGGGGTCGATTCCGAGTTTCTCCTTAAACTGCGAGGAGTATCCCGGGATATTGACGTAGTATCTTCCTTCCCCGAGACCGCTTATGATTTCGCCGTCGATTCTGAGAATACCCGCATTATCCTCGAAGATCTTTTTGTAATCGGAGTATTCTTTCTTCAGTGTGTCCTCGCCGTTTGAGGTGATTGAGACATACTGACCGTCTGGTCTTACGGATCGCACTATCAGATTCTCCTTTTCAAGCGCGTTCAGGCGTCGGGAGACGGTCATTGCGCTCATCTTCAGGGAATCTCCGAGTTTCTGCGAAGATATGGCGACCTGACCGTTAAAGCCGCCCATAAGCCCGATCTTTTTAAGGAACATCAGATCTTCTGCACTGATCATAAGTAACAACTTACTTGATAAGCATAACATATAAGTTCTTTGATCCTGCTATGCGGTCGCGGCAATACCGTTTTTGTCGTGAAGTCCTGCGGTTTGGATATTCGCTATTTGGATGTGTTTTGCCGCAACAGGTCTTGTCGAGGCGTTTTTTCTGAGGGGCGTGCGGGGGTACTTTCGTGAAATGACGAATTCATCTTCGTTATCTATATAAAATATAAGGACACCATAATACTGTATGAATTCCGCACTGCGTACCCGTCTTGCCGAGAAGATGGCAGGAGAGATTACGCTCTCAGAGTCCCCGGGTGATGCGCTTCGCAAATGGCGAATCAACTTCAACATCACCCCCGGAGTTCTGGCAGAAAAGCTCGGATTCTCACCCTCGGTCATCTCCGATTATGAAGGAGGCCGAAGGAAAAGTCCGGGTACCGCGGTTGTCGGAAAGATTGTTGAAACCATTTTATCCATTGACGAGGAGAACGGCGGACGTTACATGAATAAATACGCCAATATCCTTTACAGTAACTTTGACGACGAAGTAATCTACGACATGCACGATTACGACACCCCGCTGGCGCTGAAGAAATTCTGCGACAGGCTGGGCTGTAAGCTCGTAAAAGGGTCGATGGACTCTCAGATCTATGGTTATACCGTAGTTAACAGCTTAAATGCGATTGTCTCGTTGTCAGCCGCGGAATTTAACAAAATCTACGGCTGGAGTACGGAACGGGCACTGATCTTTACAAATGTATCGACAGGAAAATCGCCTATGATAGCAATTCGCGTGACTCCTTTCAAGCCGAGGTGTGTCATTCTTCAGGGAATTTCACCCGAAAAACTGCATCCGATGGTTGCGGAACTCGCTTCCCGCGACAGGATTGCTCTTTTGACGACCGAGATGGAAGTTACCGATATTGTAAAAACACTAAGGGAATTATCATGGTAGGAATTATTACATACGGCGCCTACATCCCGCAATTCCGTATAAAAGCGGATGAGATTGCGAAAGTGTGGGGTGCAAACGGCACCGAGATATCCAACGGACTCGGAGTATTTGAAAAATCCGTCCCGGATATGGATGAAGATTCACTGACTATTGCAGTGAATGCGGCAAGAAACGCATTGGCAAGACGCGATGTCAACCCCGCCGATATCGGCGCAATCTACGTGGGCAGCGAATCGCACCCGTATGCGGTCAAACCGACCTCGGTTACGGTCGGAGAGGCCATCGGTGCGACACCCGTAATGACGGCGGCCGATTACGAATTTGCATGTAAGGCGGGTACGGCCGGCATTCAGACCTGTATGGGTCTTGTCAAGAGCGGCATGATAAAATACGGAGTTGCCATCGGTTCGGATGTGGCACAGGGTGCACCGAGCGATGCTCTGGAGTATACGGCGGCGGCAGGCGGTGCGGCGTTCGTTATCGGAAACGACGACCCGATTGCCGAGATTAACGATACCTGTTCGTTCTCGACGGATACCCCGGACTTCTGGAGACGCGAGGGTCAGGCATATCCGAGACACGGCGGAAGGTTCTCGGGAGAGCCGGCATACTTCAAGCATGTTCAGGGCGCGGCTCACCTCATGATGGACAAGCTGGGAACAAAGCCAGCGGATTACGACTATGCCATCTTCCACCAGCCCAACGCGAAGTTCCCGAGGAATGTCGCGGCAATGCTCGGATTCAAGCCCGAGCAGATTAAGCAGGGTCTCTGTGCGCCGCGTCTCGGAAACACCTACTCTGGTGCGGTCCCCATCGGTCTTTCGTCGGTTCTCGATGTCGCAAAGCCGGGAGACAGAATATTTGTCACGTCATACGGTTCCGGCTCGGGTTCGGATGCATTCGATATCACGGTTACGGACGCAATCCTCACGAAGATTGACAGGAAAGCGGCACCTTCGGTTGAGACAATGCTCAATGACAAGATTTACCTCGACTACGCACAGTATGCAAAACACAAGGGTAAGATAGTGATGCAAAAATGAGAGATGTAGCAGTAGTAGGCGTCGGTCTCACCAAGTTCGGTGAGCGCTGGGGCGATTCATTCAGAGAAATGTGCGTCGAAGCCGGCGTTAAGGCAATCGACGATGCAGGTATGGACGGCGACGATATTCAGGAGATGTTCGTCGGCAACATGAGCGGAGGACGTTTCGTCCTTCAGGAGCATATCGGAGCTCTCATCGCGGATTATTCCGGTCTGGCGACAAACCACATCCCGGCAACGAGGACCGAGGCGGCATGTGCTTCGGGCGGTCTGGCATTCCGTCAGGCGGTCAACTGTATTGCCTCCGGCGCTCAGGATATCGTTATCGCGGCCGGTGTCGAGAAGATGACGGATGTCTCGGGCGGAGAGACGACGGATGCCCTTGCGGGCGCAGCCGACCGCGAGTGGGAAGGAATGTACGGCGTTACTTTCCCGTCGCTTTATGCTATGATGGCACGCGACTACATGAACAGATACGGCATGACCCGCGAGGAGCTTGCCCAGGTTGCGGTCAAGAACCACTACAACGGCGCCAGAAACCCGATTGCACAGTATCAGAAGGAGATTACGATTGATACCGTTCTTAATTCGACGCTTGTCGCCGATCCGCTGCGTCTGATGGACTGTTCGCCGGTGACTGACGGCGCCGCCGCCGTCATCCTCTGTTCTCTCGAGAGAGCGAAGGAGTTTACGGACTGCCCCGTGCAGGTTCTGGCATCGACACAGGCGTCGGATACGATTTCGCTTCACGACAGGCGCGATATCAGCACACTCGATGCGACGGTTGCGGCGGCAAACCGTGCCTTTGACATCGCGAAGATTGAGAGGAAGGATGTAGACCTCGTCGAGGTTCACGACTGCTTTACGATTGCGGAGATCTGCGCAATCGAGGATATCGGCTTCTGCAAGAAGGGTGAGGCAGGTAAGCTTACCGCGGAAGGATACACGGCTCTTGACGGCAAGCTGCCGGTTAACACCAGCGGCGGTCTGAAGGCATGCGGTCACCCCGTGGGTGCGACCGGTATCAAGCAGGTCTGCGAGGTTGTCTCACAGCTTCGCGGCGAGGCGGGCAAGCGTCAGGTCGACGGCGCCGAGATCGGTATGACTCACAATGTGGGCGGCACCGGCGCTACGGTTGTTACCAGTATTTTCAGGAGGGTCTAAAGATGTCGGTTCCACGATTCTGGAGAAAACAGACTAACAGGTATAATCTGATAGGTACGAAATGCGAGACATGCGGCACTTATTATTTCCCGCCGAGGACGCTCTGCCCCAAGTGCAGACGCGAGGGTAAGATTGTCGACTATAAGTTCAAGGGCACGGGCAAGATTGTTACGTTCTCGGTAGTAAGAACCGCGAGCGACAAGTTCGATCTTCAGACGCCTTTCGTTGTCGCAATCATCGAGCTCGACGAGGGTACGCGCCTGACGGCGCCGGTTATCTGCTCGGATATCAACGAGGTTTATATCGGCATGAGGGTCAAGTCGACCTTCAGAAAGATCTCGGCGGACGGCGACAGCGGTATCATTGTCTACGGAACGAAGTTCATACGCGAGTAATCGGATAAATTTACGATAAAATCCTCATAAAATCCCCAAAATATCCCGAACAGAGAATATACGGAATATTACGATAAAATACAATATAAGAGAATAAGAAAATCAGAATACAACAAAAAAACAACAACAAAAAAAATACAACAACAAAAAAATAACAAAACCTAATTTTTGCTTTTTCCGTTTTTTGCGTTATTTTAGCATTTTTTCATTATTTTGGCATTATTTTTGCATTATGCCTGCGATACGTTTACATTTGTCTTCGTGCTTTCGGCTGCTGCTGACTTACGCAGTGTATCGTGCCCAGTCCGTAGACCATGTCGCGGCAGTCTATGCCGATGACTTTGCGGTCGGGGAAGACGCTTCGGATGATCTCAAGGGCAACGGCGTCGTTTTCGCAGCCGAAGGTCGGGACGAGGACTGCGGTGTTTGCGATATAGAAGTTGGTGTAGCTTGCCGGAAGGGGATATTCGTCCTCGATTCTTTCCGGCATGGGGACGGTGACGATTTTGAGCGGGTTGCCGTCGGCGTCGGTTGCGGCTTTGAGAATCTCGAGGTTTTCTTTGAGTATGGCGTAATTTTCGCTCCCGGCGTTTTCTTCGTCTTCGACGGCGCAGATGACAGTATCGGCGCTTACGAAGCGGGCTATGTCGTCGATGTGTCCGTCGGTATCGTCGCCTTCAAGTCCGCGGTTGAGCCAGATGACTTTTTCTGCGCCGAGGTATTCCGAGAGATATTCTTCTATCTCCGACTGCGTGAGCCGCGGATTTCGGTTTTCGTTCAGGAGGCACTGCTTTGTGGTGAGCAGGAGTCCTCTGCCGTTTACGTCGATTGAGCCGCCTTCGAGGACGATATCGGCGGAGAATTTCGGGATGCTGTCCGTCGCGGCTATCCGTGCGGGGATATTGTTGTCGGGGCGCAGTTCGTCGTATTTGCCGCCCCATGCGTTGAAGACCCAGTCGGTGAGGGCTACGGCGTCGTTTCCGCCGTCGCTGTCGGCATCGTCCTCAGTATCGTGCTCAGTGTCCCGTTTTACGACGAAAATGGGTCCGTAGTCCCTGAACCAGACGTCGGCGTATCTGCGGATGCGAAAACTTATTTTCGTGAGGTCTGCGCCGGCATCGGCGAGCATTTCGCAGACGCGGTTTCGCATGGCTTCGTCGAGGACAAGGAGTCTGACTTCTTCACCGCCGCTGTTTGCGATTGCGGTTATTATTCTGATATAGGATTGTTCAACGGCGTCAAGTTCCTCAAAGGTCTCTTCGTCGTGGGGGAATGCGAGCCAGACGGCATCGTGCGGTTCCCATTCGGCAGGCATGCGGTATCCGCATTTTTTCGGGGTTGCGGGCAGGTTTTTCGGGGACGGGTGCCAGCCTTCGCTTAAGAAACGCTCGTCCTTTGCGTCCGTGATCGCGTGATAGCGGTCAGGACGGCGGTTTTTCATGAAGCCCCAGCCTGCCCGGATGTCGTCGTTTCTGTCGAAGTCGATATCGGCGAAGAGGATTTTGGGCTCGGCGCCTGCCTCTGCAACGACGTTTCCGAAGGGGTCGCAGACGAAGGATCCGCCCCAGAAGTCGAGTTCTTCCTCGACGCCGACACGGTTGACCGCCGCTGCCCAGAGGCTGTTTGCGATGGCGTGACCGCGCTGGACGGTTCTCCATGCCTCCGGCCAGTCGCCCTCGACCGTTTCTTCGGCGGCGTATTCCCTTATTCTGCCGATTGCCGTCGGGTAAAATATTGCCTGTGCTCCTTTGAGAGCGGCGATTCTGGCGCTTTCGGGGAACCACTGGTCATAACAGATTAGGACGGCGATTCGTCCGTAGGTGGTCTCGAAGACGGAGATTTCGCTGCCTTCGGCGAAGTAGTTTTTCTCGTAGAAATACGGGTCGTAGGGGATGTGCATCTTGCGATACGGCGGAAATACGGTGCCGTCGGAGTTGATTACCGCCGCCGAGTTGTGATATGTATATTTTGATTTTGTGCCTGCGGCGCCGTCGGAATCCGAGCCGTTTTTGCATTTCTCGAAGAAGGGGACGATTATGACGGCATGGTGTTTCTCGGCCGCGGCTGCGAATGCGGCGATTGTATCTCCCGTTATCTCTTCGGCGTTGTCTTCGGCGGAGATTCCTTCATCGAAGTGCTCTTTCTGCGGGAAATAGCGGTGCATGAAGAGTTCGGGGAGGCAGATTATCTTTGCGCCGGCGTCTGCCGCCTCTTTTGTCAGCGAGAGAGCGTTTTGCAGGTTTTCTTTCGGGTCGTCCGTGACCCGCATCTGAATGAGTGCTGTTTTTACCATCTTTATTGCCGTTATTGTCTTTATTTTCGTTATTGCCGTATTGCGGTTCCTGCCGTAATTGTCGTATTGCCTTTATTATGAGAGGACTTTTCCGTGAAAATATTTTGTGAGAGCCGTTATAATTCTTGTCAATGAAGGCAGAGGTGCCGAAAAAAGTAAATTCGCCGAACGGTGCCGGTGACAGTCGGCGGTTACGGTGATTATGGTTTAAGGTGATTGATCTGCCTGAGGACAGGCAGATCGTTTAAAGAACTGTTCAGCCTTTGTGTGTGTTTGAGGATTATGACCCGTCCGATAAGTGGTCAGTTTATCTCGCGGGTCCGGTTATGAATAATTCCGCCGTGTGAAACAGGTTTTTGAGAATCACACGGATGTAAGACAGATATTATTGCATGTTCGGTTTACATTCTTTAGAGTGAGTGATTTATGCGATTTTACGTAATCATATCGCAGGTCATTGATGTGATTTCGTATGAGTTAATATTTTTAAGATTCCTTTCCCGCAATGCAGTGTCCGGGTGATTGCGGGTACCATGATTTTTGCATTTATTTTTTGCATTTATATCGGTCTTCATGTTTTGCATAAAGACCCGCCATTTCCATCTCTTAACTTGTTTTCCCCGTTATTTTCTTCGTCATTCCCCCTTTTCTTTCCATACGGTAAATTAGTTTTAAAGTATATATGAGTTTCTTATTGTTATCGGTTGGGCGGTGATTTATACTGCATGTAAAAATCGGATAATTGCAGGTTATTTTTAAAAACGATAGTAAATTTTTGTTATACGGTATCGGTGTTTCAGGCGCGGTTATGTATTATCATATATAACGGTTTCCGCAATTTCCGTGCGAAAAATATCTCTGAGGTAAGTATTTAAGGTTAACCGCAATCGGCCCGTGTAGGGACTTGCGTATTTTCCGATGAATCTGCTCTGTATATTTTATCGTTATCCGGGATTAATCTCTTATATCAAACATCAAACGCGTCATGATGCGGTACATGAGGGTTTTCGGAGCAGCATGAACATGTCGGAAAACGGGGAGTCCTGCGGCAAAGGCGTTAACGGCGTTAACTGTGTTAACAGTGTTTACGATGCAGGCGGTGTCGGCGGAGTTAACAGTGTTAATAGAGTTAACAGTGTTAATTGTGTTAACGGTGCTAATGGTGTTAACGACGTTAACTTTGGTAATAGTGTTAACAGTGTTAGCTCTGTTAACAGCGTTAACAGAGGTGCCGAATCGCCTGACCGGTCCGGGGTGCCGTTCGTCTGGGATGCGGTGATAGTCGGCGGCGGTCCGGCGGGGCTTGTCTGTGCGGAAATTGCCGCGGAAAACGGGGCAAATAAGGTCTTAATCCTCGAAAAGAAGAGCTCATGCGGTCGAAAACTTCTCATCACGGGGCAGTCGCAGTGCAATATCACCCACGGCGGCAGTATACGCGATTTCTTCGGGCACTACGGCGGCAACGGGCAGTTTCTGAAGGCTTCGCTTATGGGATTTTCCAACGGCGACCTGCTCGAAAAACTCGCGGAGTGCGGGCTGAGCACGGAGACGGATAAGAACGGCAAGGTCTTTCCGCGGAGCCGAAAAGCCGCGGATGTCCTTGAGGTGCTCCTGAAGAACGCCGAGGACTCTCTGGTAAGGATAAACTGCAACGAGTCCGTCCGCTCCGCAGGTGTTGTCGATGACGGCGGCGAGAGATTCTTCGAGATTGTGACGAATGCCGACCGCTACCTTGCCAAAAACTTAGTGATTGCCTGCGGCGGCATGACCTATCCGGCGACGGGCTCGGAGGGCGACGGCTACGGGCTTGCGGAGTCGTTCGGGCATACGATTACGCCCGTTGCCCCGGCGCTCTGTGCGTTTGTCATCGGGGATTACCCGTTTGCAGGCCTTTCGGGGATTTCGTTTCCGAATGCGAAGATCTCCCTCTATCACGATAACAAAAAAGTTCATGAGGGCAGCGGCGACCTGCTCTTCACTCACAAAGGGGTTTCGGGTCCCGGGATTCTTCATATCTCCAGATATGCGGCGGCGGGGGACTTCATCCGCGTCTCTTTCATAGAAGGCATGACGGCGGAGAAGTTTCGGGAGAGTCTTACGCGGCTTGCGGCTGAGAACCCGAAAAAGCTCGTGAAGTCGGTGCTGTCGGGTGTGGGGGCTGTCGGTTCTGTCGGCGCTGCCGTCAGCGGCGGCGGTAAAGGCGCGGGCAACGGCGGTCGTGACGGCAGGGAAAACGCCGGTCATGACGGCAGGGAAAACGCCGGTCATGACGCGACCGTGATTCCCGAGCGCTTTGTCCGCAGGGTCATGGAGATTGCGGGAATGGATGAGGAGGTCACCTGCGCACATCTGACGAAGGAGAACCGCAAGCGGCTTACCGAGGCTTTCTGCGACTGCAAACTCACGATTGAGGCGCTCGGCGGCATCAACGAGGCTATGGTCACCCGCGGCGGCGTATCTCTTAAGGAGATAAACCCAAAGACAATGGAGTCCAAGCTCTGCAAAGGTCTTTATTTTGCGGGCGAGGTCATGGACATAGACGGCGATACGGGAGGATACAATCTTCAGGCGGCGTTCTCGACGGGATATGCCGCAGGTGCCGCCATCGATAAAAAACTGCAAAGGTAATGCAGGACAAAAAGAGAAGTATAAAAAAATTAAAAAAATCATAGGATAAATAGGTACTGCTTAAGACTGCTAACTGGGGTGCGCACGGGATGGACTTGTTTTCGGTGGTTACGGAATGGTTTCCGTATCTTTTTGAGGGTATTCTGGTTACCGTAGGGCTTGTAGCCGCCGCTCTTATCATCGGCGCATGTCTGGGTCTGCCCATGGCAATCGGGCAGGTATACGGGAGCAGACCGCTGAAATATGTCATCGGTCTGTATGTCTGGTTTTTTCGCGGTCTTCCCGTCCTTGTTCTGCTCTTCATGTTCTATTTCACGATCTTTCCCCTGCTCAATCTAGATCTGGATGCGTTCTTCGTGGGCGCAACCGTTCTCGGACTTCGCGGTGCGGCTTATCAGTCGCAGATCTTCCGCGGTGCAATTCAGTCGATAAGCGAGGGGCAGATGACGGCGGCACGCTCCCTCGGAATGAGCCGTGCGGCGGCAATACGGACGATTATCATTCCGCAGGCAGTCCGCATCGCACTTCCCGGGTGGTCGAACGAATACCCCAATATTCTTACGGATTCGGCAATCTGCTACGCTATCGGCGTTGCGGAACTCCTGACGAGGACTTCGCAGATTGTGGCACAGACCTATATCACGATGCCGATTTACATTCTCTGTGCGCTGATGTTCATTATGCTGAATTTCGCGGGAATGCGGGTGATTGCATATCTTGAGAAGAGGGTGGCCATCCCGGGATTTTCGGGCGGCAGCCATACGGGAATAGTGTGAGGAATTTGAGAGGAAGGCCTGAAAGGTGATATTATGAGTGAAAATAAGACCGACTACATATTGCGGGTGGAGGACATACACAAGACCTACGGCGAT
>JAFPWZ010000013.1 GCA_017412625.1 Methanomicrobium sp. | reverse complement strand
TGGTGTGTGGTTTTTGCATTGTTTTGAGGTATTAATGCATGTTTTGCGGTTGCTTTTGCGGTTGTGTGTGGTTTGTGGTTGTGGTGTGGTTGTGTGGTGGGGGTTGGTGATTAAACGATGGTTATGGCGGGGTTGGTGAAACGGGTATTTTGATGATTTTCCTGTGGAGGTTTATGGTGGATGTTTTTCGTTTGTTACTGTTTTCGGATTTATGGATGAGTTTGTTTTGTGAAGGGTTTTTCTGTGAAAGTGTTTACCTTTGAGGATTTTTCGGTAATTTATGGAGGTTTGTTTCAGATGACAGGCATCTTTTCCTGCATTAATGAAATGCGGGTTTTTTTCTTCTGCCCAAATGGGTCCGTCGTTCGCTTTTATTGACGCATTTGCAGATCTCGCAGATTGTGAATTTGTCTTCGCCGTTTATGAGATCGTCAGCCCATACATCTATGATGCTGTCCATCTCCTGCCCTTTGAAGTATTCTCCCAAACCGCGTTTTTTACTTAAATACTGGGACACCGCAGCCCTTGACATGCCGAGACACCTGGCAGCACGGGCCTGGGGGATGCCCTTTATCGTTACGAGCCTGTATACAAGTTCGGCCCGCACCTGCGGCAGATAAAGCCGCGCAATTTCATCGCAGATCGTAATGTTACATATGAACTTGTTCATGTGGAGGCCATCTCTGCATGAGTCTCGGATTCGGGTTGAATCTTCTTCATGTAGAGTACCTGTCTGGCATCCCGGAAGTTGAACTTCTCAATCACGAGTCCATTCTCTTTCAGGCGCTTGAGTGCATACCTGACTGTTCTGGGGGCTATACTTACCTGCTCCGTCATGTCCTTGAAGGTCTTCGGGGAGCCGTCTTCCAATACGGATAATACTGCAATCGCCGAGGGCGGCAGTGTGTGCTTGTTAACGCTGTGAACTATTGTCATGATAGATACTGGATCTTGGTATGATATAAAGGTTTTGAATTCGTTCGTATGCATACGAATGTTAGTTCACTTATGGACTAAAAAAGGAAATATTATTCGGAAATAAAACATTGTGTTTTTGCACTTTTTGGAAAAAATCAACACACATATGCTAAATATCGAAAAATATTTTCACTGTGAAAGGGTTTTGTTTCTAAAATGGAGTAATTTGTGCGGTTTTTTGATTCTCGTTTTATCATGAAATCCGATCAAAAAATGAGCTCATAAGCATACATATATTTTATTAATAATATATTTTTAAAAATGATAAATTTAATTTTCGAATAAATTTCGGTTTAAAGCAAAATTTGTTAGTAATTGATCTAACATATTGTCCGACAAAAAATATTATTAAAAAAATAAATTGCAAACTCGGATTTTTTTCAGGATCATTTTGCGGGACGCGCCGCACATGGGGGTGGGGGTGCCGCATCCGGACGGGGACGTGCCGCACCCCTGCCGCACTCTGTGGAACGTGCGGCAGTCACGTGTCAGCCGGCAGGTCGACAGTTCACTCGGTCGGGCATGTCACTCAGTTGTAGTGACCGAGAACACCTTTGTAGACATCGACCGCCTTTGCGAGATTATCTACCGAGACCTTCTCGTTGACGGCATGAAGCGTATTCAGCTCCCCGGGACCGTATTCTATGGCGTTGAAACCCGCGGCTCTCAGATGTCTCGCATCGCTTGCAGCCCACTGAATAATCGGGAAAGATTCTTTCCTGTATACCCTCTCAATCTCGCCGCAGACGGCACCGACGATCTTCGAATCGCTGCTCGTAAGATTCGGCTTACATACATCCTTAATATTGATGATATCGTCGGGGTTCTCCGCACGCAGCCTTGCAATCAGTTCATCGGTATCGCAGCCTATGGGTATCCTCATCTCCCATGTGAGCGAACAGCGCTGTGCCACGATATTTACGCCTTCGCCGCCGCTGATCATCCCGGGATTGAACGTGATATGCTTGAGGATATCTTCGGCGGAATCGACGTTGAGGAGCTCGCGGAAGATCTCGGAAGACCTCTTATATATTGTCTCGGTCTTGGGATCGGTCGAGAACTCGATACTGTGAAGTTTCTTAAGCCTTGAGAGAAACTCCCCCGCCTTCATGACGGCACTCGTTCCCGCACAGGGATAGAGCGACCCGTGACCCGGGTTGCCGATAAACTCCACGTTTGCACGGATAAGCCCCTTCTGACCGATTGTGGGGTTGAGCGCCGGCGTCGGCTCGGCAATAAGGCAGTCGCAGGGCTTGATAAGTTTCTTTGCAAGAATCTTTCTTGACCCCAGATGCCCGCCGCCTTCCTCGTCGCAGACAAAACAGAGATTGCACGGGCTGTCGATATCCGCGGAATTACTCTCCACATATTCCGCGACCGCACACAATGCCGCCGCACAGCCGCCCTTCATATCCGTAGAACCGCGGCCGTGAACAAAGCCTTCAGCAATCTCTCCCGAAAAAGGCGGTCTTTCCCAGTCGTTATCCATTGCGGGAACGACATCGACATGACCCATAAAGAGAAGGGGATGATTGTAATGCGTATAGAGGTTGCAGTGTCCCTCTCCCACGTCAACGATATTGTATCTGATACCGAGGGACGCCAGAATTTCGGCAATATACTCAATGACGTCCGTAGTGTTCCCCGGCGGATTTTCGCTCCTTATTCTGACGAGTTCGGAGCAGATTTTGGCGGCATCCATATCTCTTAATTAGTGCTTTGTTGAGATAAATTCATTGAACAATTTACCGAGCGACGCATCCTTATAGAGACTTCTGACAAACTTCAGCTCAAAGAACTCGTCAATCCACTTCGAAAAGGACTGAACCGGTGTCGGCTGATTGTCATCGGGGTCGATAACGATTCTGAAACTGCGGTACGATGCCGGCTTCTTGGTGTCGTAGATGACCCTCCAGAGTTCGGGGAGCGAATCGAACTTCTCTCTGTGCTCCTCCTTAAGCCAGTTGATGAACGCCGGAAACTGCGCACGGTCGCCTTTCTCCTCCTCGTCGATGCGCCATCTGAGATACTCGCTGTTCATCTTGTTCCTGATATTGTGGTAGTTGAAAGCCAGAATACAGATGGAAAAGTCGATATGCGCAAGCGTATCCATAAAATAGAAGTATAATACGGGGTCAAAATCGCCGACCGATTCCAATACTAAGGATTTTGAATAGAGTTTATCCAAAACCGCATGATATTCGTTCTTCTCCAAAAGCATATTTCTTCAGTTAACTTAGGAGCGTAAACCAAAAAAACATATGTAAACTGATTAGAACCGGGTTACGGGCAAAAGAGTTCTTTTAAGATGTATTTAAGATACATTTAAGGTGTATTTGATATGCATTTAAGATGTGTTTCGGATGTTATCTGAAGAACGGCACTCTTCTCGAGACGGCAAGTCTGAAGAGTTCCTCGAGTTCTTCGCCGCGTTTGCCGACGACGTTGATGTGGTTGTCGTGGCGCAGGAGACAGGGCTTTAACTGACCGTCGGATGTGACACGAAGGCGGTTACAGAAGGCGCAGAACTC
This sequence comes from Methanomicrobium sp., assembly GCA_017412625.1. GTDB lineage: Archaea > Halobacteriota > Methanomicrobia > Methanomicrobiales > Methanomicrobiaceae > Methanomicrobium. The sequence continues at coordinate 22,222 of JAFPWZ010000013.1, read as the reverse complement.
GTTATTGTGCATCGGTCTTACGAATTCCACCTCGGCACCGTCTATACAGTACTTCCTGCGGTGGTGCATCCTTCTTGTAATTATTGTCTTAGAGCGCGCTTTCAGGCTCTCCTCGAGTGTCTGGGCATCGCGGTCTTCCGGCGACTTAGAGAGATCCATATGCTCTATGAACTGGATGATTACATCCCTGTTCTCGGCGCCGAATCTGATAAAGTCCTCGACCTCGTCCTCGTTTATGCCCTTAAGGATGACGACGTTGAGCTTTACCGGAGTAAGCCCCGTCTCTACTGCCGTGCTTATTCCCTCAAGAACCTGCGGGAGAAGGTCTTTGCCGCTTATCTGCTTGTAGACATCGCGTTTCAGGCTGTCGATACTGATATTTACACGCGAAAGCCCCGCATCTTTCAGGTCCTTTGCAATCGGCGCCAGCAGAGTGCCGTTCGTCGTCATCGAGATCTCCATGGATTTGGGAGCCGCGGCTATAATATCGGTAATGTCGCTTCTCAGAGTCGGTTCGCCGCCGGTGAGCTTTATGCTGTTCATGTTGAACTTGGCGGCGGTCTGCATAATCGCCGCTATATCTTCGAGCCGCATCTCGGCACGCGGCTTTACCTCGCCTTCGCGGTGGCAGTATGTGCACTTTAAATTGCACCTCGGCGTAAGGCTGATCCTGAGGTTTGTGACCGGTCTTCCGAAACTGTCTGTGAGATACATTTTTGCGGCTTTGCTCCTTATTGAGGTTATTTTTGCTGTTGATTTTCCCGTTATGGCGGTTTGATTTACGCGGTCTGCGGATGCCGCGGAGAATTCGGGATATTTTTCTGTTATTTTATTGTAATGAAGAATCTTTTATTTGTTCTGTTTTTGATCTGTTTTATTTTACTTTTTCTTAAATTTACTTTTGCTTATTTTCCCGACCCGTTCATATAACCCGTTCATATTTTGTTTCATTCTTCCTCGTCGAAGAACTCGGGATCGTAGGGAATCTCCGCTTTCGGTTCTCTCTCGTAGTTGTGTGTAGAGAAACTGTCGGCAAAGCCCTTGAAGTTCTTCGCTATGATATAGGTCTCCGTGCTTCCGCGCCTTGTCGCCTTTGTCCTGTAGACCTTTACGGCATAGAAATTCCTGCGTGCCTCGTCCAGAAGTTCCTTGAACATCTCGCCCTGGAAGGACTTGACCACAAAGTTGCCGCCGGGCTTTAAGATAAGGCAGGCAAAGCGCAGTGCCTGCTCGGAAAGCGAGATGGCTCTTGCCTGATCGTATGACTTCTGACCCGAGAGCTTGGGCGAGGCATCGCAGACGACGATATTGACGACATCGACATGCGAGAGGATCTCCGCCTGAACCTTCTCTGTAGTAAAATCGCCGCGGATCGTGATGACGTTTTCAAGCGGCGCTATCTGATTGAGGTCGACGGCGATAACCTGCCCGTCCGTCATGTCGCGCAGAACCTGCGACCAGCTCCCCGGCGCCGCACCCAGATCGACAACATTGTCGTCGCTCCTTATAATCTCGAATCTGTTCTGGATATCCAGTATTTTGTAAGCCGCACGTGAACGGTAGCCCTCACGCTTTGATTTTCTGTAGAAGCGGTCCGCTCCCCATTGTGATCCCATTGCCGACACCTGTATTTCGATTATTCTCTCATAAAACCGACCGAAACCGGCAGAATTGTAAAACAATGATTCGGCAGATATATCCCCGATACCGCCGGTCGGCAGTAAAACTGTATCATAAATTGACTTTTCGAATAGATAATGATCTGTATTATATTGCTATTGTAATCCGTGTTATAATCGGTATAATATTCCGTAATGTAATCCCCATTATATTGCGCATAATTCCCGCAACATATCGGTCATTTATATGCATGAAACGAACTTATAAAGTAAATCATTTATACAAACATAATAAAATAAACCTATAATATAGATCAAAAAGCCGATACATAACAGCGTCAGCTGGTATATGTATCTGAAATTGAGGGGTAAATAATGCTAAAAGCAGCAATTGACACGGAAGTTTTTAAGGAAGCAGTAGAAGTAGTTGCGGCAATTGTAAGCGAATGCCGCTTAAATATCGGTGCAAACGGACTGGCGGTCCGTGCCGTCGATACGGCAAACGTCGCCATGATCTCGCTCGAACTCGGCGCACCCGCATTCAACACATATGCCGCCGGCGACAGCCAGATTGGTCTTGACATCAGCAAACTGAAGAACATCGTCGCTTCGATAAACAAAGCCGACGTGCTTACGCTCGATCTGCCCGACGGCGCCTATAAGATGGAACTTGCATACGGCGGATTCAAGTACTCGATATCCCTTCTGGATGTAAACACGGTAAGAAAAGACCCCAACCTCCCGTCAATACAGCTCCCGGGAAAAGTCGTCATCTCCGGCGCCGAGCTCAACAATGCCATCAAAGCGGCATCGCTTGTCTCGGACAAGATTGCCTTCGGCATCAATCCCGATAACGAGACCTTCTACATGGAGGCGGACGGCGACACCGACCACATCAACCTCGAGATAAAAGCAGCCGACCTCAAGACCTTCATTCCGGCGGAAGCGCGTTCGCTCTTCTCGCTGGACTACTTAAAGGACATGGGACGTGTAATGAGCAAGGCGGAAGAAGTCGAGATATTCCTCGGAAAAGACCACCCCGTGAAGTTCGTCTTCACGATTGCCGGCGGCGAAGGCAAAGTAGAGTATCTTCTTGCACCGCGCATCGAATCTGACTGAAACGGTCACACTATCTTTATTTCCTTAAAACAAAGATGCCGATAGAATTTGACAAGAAAGAACTTGTAAAATACCCTTTTTTAAAAGAAGCCCACTCTCTTGTAAGTCAGAAGGCATATTCGCTCACGAATCTTCTGGAGCTTGAATCCGGCAGGCGACTGGCTCAGAAAGCGCGTGACAGAATCAAAGCCGCCCTCAACATGGACTATGTCTTTGACAATGTCACGGGTGCATCCGGCGAAATTCCCGAGCATGAGATATTGTCCTACGCAATTGCACGTATGATTGTATCCTGCATGAACGAGCGCCCCGTCATCGACAAACTCTGCCGCTACGAATCCGAACGCGCCGCATATTTCCTTCAGCGCGAAGAACCCGAAAAGAAGGAGTATATCGCACGCAGTCTGGGCATTAATCTGAGATCGGGTGAGATGAAGGTCAACGAATACGTGGAACTCGTAAGGGACCTTCACGACTCGAAGTGGCAGCTGGTCAACCGCGACGTAAACGCCGGCAATGTCGCCGTCAGCCGCGACGAAGCCGAGGAACTCTTAAAGGAGCGTATCCGCAGCATGCTCCACAGCCAGCTCCCGCTCCCCGTCCCCGAAGAGATTAAGGAGAAGTTCAAACCCCTCTCCGAAGAGGTATCCGCGGTCTATAAGGAGAGGGTAATGGAGCAGTTCGGCGAGGTCGACGAGGGCGCGTTTCCGCCGTGCATGAAAGCCATAATCTCGTCGGTAACGGACGGCACCAACATCCCGCATACCGCAAGGTTTTCTCTGACGGCATTCATGCATACCATAGGTATGGACATCACCGGCATTGTGGGCGTATTCACGCGTGCTCCTGATTTCAACGCCGATATGACGATGTATCAGGTGGATCACATCTCGGGTGGCGGAGGAACGGAATACACGCCGCCGCAGTGCGTCACCATGAAGACATACGGTCTCTGCTGTCAGGACGCAATCTGCAAATCAAAGAAGATTCAGCACCCTCTTAGCTATTACAAGTATAAGAAGAAGGTCACGGGAAACAATGCCGCAGGCGCATCTTCCAGGTCGGCATCCGCGCCGTCGGTCCAGTCACCTTCCGCGCACTCAGCCCCTTCGTCATCCGCACACCCGAAGTCCGACAGAATAGGTGCGAGGATCGATGCAAAAGAGCGCGAAAGGGCGGCTAAAAATGCCAAAGACTGAGAATAAAATATTTTAATTCAATTAAGTGATTATTTTCCTTTTTTTCTATTATTTCTTTCAATTATTTCTTTTATTTTTCATTTATTTCGTTAATTTTTCTTTTATTTCACTTATCTTCCGGTGTTTACCCGCTGTTTACTGCTTCTTTGCCGTTTCCTTACTGATATAGTATCCGCCGCAGGACATAAGGACAATGAAGAGGACTATCGACGCGAGCGTTGCGTATGCCGGCGGCATAAGAGCCGGAAGCACCAGTAAAGCAATAATGAAGATTATTATGCTGCTGACCGCCGTTGAGCAGTCGAGTAATACAGGATTCATGCAATCTTTTTTTGCTGTAATAGGCTATATCTTTATCTTATTACTGCCGCGTAGGAAGCGTATGCGGACAGGGTTAAGACAGGGTTAATATCAGGGTTAAGATTAAGGTTAAGATCATATGAACTCCGAAGAACGCGAAGAAATAACGGACGAACTGATGAAAGCCGCCGGAAAACTCGCAGACAGGGTTGCCGACGGGACTGTGCGCAGGGAACTCATACCCGATGCGGGGATATGCCTCATATATGCCGCGGAACATGCGCGTAGCCTTACGGATATCGCCGCCGTCTCCGTGATGCCTGAGGGCAGAATCTCCGCCGGCGATGCATCAGGGGATATCTCCGCGGATATCTCCGCCGACGCACTGTTCGGTGCCGCAGGCGCAGGCAATCCCGACAGATCGGTAACGCTCACGGCAATGAGATTCGACCCCGATATCCGTTCAGCCGCGATAATCCGGTATTCAAAGCCGGTTGTCGATAAAGCCCGCGATATGCTCTTTGAAGTAAGGGAGGCGGTCCGCGGAAATGCGGGCGGAACAGGTCCGCTGATGGATTGGAAAACGGCGTTCTGCTGCAGAAAAGATGACGTCCCCGATATGATCTTCGTCGCCGGGACCGTTGCCGGCAAAGAAAGCGCGGAAAACGGCAATGAAGGTAAAACGGGGGCGGATTGCGTGCCGACGGTAATCCTTCTGGGCACAGACCCGTCAGCGCTTGTTAACAATATTCTTATGCTCGGCGAGCGCATAAATAATAGAAACTAAGGAAACGGTAACAGAAAATGGCAATAAAACCGACATACATAAAGGCAATCAGCGCCGAACTTCTCGAAAAGCACACCGACAGATTCACATCCGACTTCGACGCAAACAAGGCAGTCGTCGACGAAGTAGCATTAATCGGATCAAAATGCGTCCGTAACCGCATTGCAGGCGCAATTACAAGAAAAGTTAATAAAAGAAAGCGCATATAAATTTCCTTATGTTTGAGGGAGTTTATCCGGCGCTAATCACGCCTTTTAAGGATAATTCGCAGAAGGATCTGGACTTGGAAGGTCTGGAATCCAATATTGAATATCTAATATCCTGCGGAGTTCACGGTATAGTACCCTGCGGTTCTACCGGCGAATCTGCAACACTCACTTTTGAAGAGCATGAGACGGTCATAGAGAAGGCTGTCGAGGTTGCGGACGGTCGTGTACCCGTACTTGCGGGAACGGGGTCGAACAATACGGTTGAAGCGGTCAGATTCACGAAAGCCGCAAAAGATATCGGCGCCGACGGCGTCCTTGTCCTGAGCCCTTATTACAACAAACCCAACCGCTCGGGGCTCGTCAAGCATTACAATATTCTTGCGGACCTTGACATACCCGTCGTCGTCTACAATATCCCGGGAAGAACGGGTCAGAATCTTGCCGCGGATCTGATAATCGAGCTTGCGGAGAATCCGAACATCGTCGCCGTAAAAGAGGCGAGCGGCAATATTGAGCAGATGTCGAGGATAATCGAAGGCACCCGCGATCTGGACTTTACCCTGCTCTCCGGCGATGACGGTCTGACCCTTCCGATACTTGCACTCGGAGGATTGGGTGTAATCAGCGTAACGGCGAACATCGCTCCGAAACTTATGGTTCAGCTCTATGAACAGTTTAAAGCCGGCGACATCGAAGGCGCAAGGAAGACGCACTACAGGCTTGCTCCTCTGAGCCGTGCGCTCTTCATCGAGACCAACCCGATACCCGTAAAGACGGCTTCGGGTCTCAAGGGTCACGCAGGCGGTCCGGTAAGACTTCCGCTCGATGAGATGGCTCCGAATAATCTTAACACTCTGAAAGAGGTCCTGAAGAACTATGATTAAAGTAGCAATTTGCGGTGCTCTGGGAAGAATGGGCACGAAGATAGGCGGTCTCGTTAACGACTCGCCGATAATGGAACTCGTAGGCGGCATTGACATTCGCAACGGCTCGTTCTACGATAAGGACGTCTATGAATCGTCAAGGATTGACGAATTTATCGACGAGAAGAAGCCCGATGTCCTCATCGACTTCACGATTGCGGCAGCGGCGGTCGCAAACGTTAAAGCGGCATCCCGCCACGGTGTTGCGGTCGTTGTCGGAACCACGGGATTCACGCCCGAGCAGAGAGAAGAGCTCCGTGTCGCAATCGAAGGACACATTCCCGCTGTAATCTCAAGCAACTACAGTCTGGGAGTCAATATCTTCTTCCACCTCATCCGCGAGGCGGCAAAACAGCTCTCGGATTACGATATCGAGGTAATCGAGGCTCACCACCACTTCAAGAAGGATGCCCCCAGCGGCACGGCAAAGACAATCCTCGGCATCATTAAGGAGGAGGTCGGCGACCGCAAAGAGATGTACGGACGTGAGGGCATGGTCGGCGAGCGCGGCAACGAGATAGGCGTTCACGTAATCCGCGGCGGCGATATCGTCGGCGACCACACCGTCATGTTTGCGGGCAATGACGAGGTAATCGAGTTCACGCACCGCGCTTACGACAGACTCGTCTTCGCACACGGCGTCGTAAGAGCCGTCGGCTGGATTCCCGGCAAAAAACCCGGCATCTACTCTATGAACGACGTGCTCGGATTCAAGGAATAATCATCGGTTAATGATGTTTAATGATAAAATAAAACCTTTTTTTTTAATCTGATGTTTTTATAATGCCCGTAATTTATAATACCCGTCAGATACACATTTTCGCCTCGCACAAATCGAAACGTATTTTATAATTTGTGCAGATATAACTCCGATAATTTATGGCAGCTATTGTAAATCCGGATGTATGCACAGGATGCGAAACCTGTGTCGATACCTGTCCGTCCGAAGCAATCAAGATGGACGGCAACGTTGCGGTTGTAAACGCGGACGAATGTGTAGAATGTGAAGCTTGCGTCGACGAATGTCCGTCGGAAGCAATCCACATGGGCTAAAAACGGTATAATACATTTATACCCCCTCAATCCGATTCTATTCTTATTTATGATAAATGTAGGAGTACTTGGCGCAACCGGTGCGGTAGGTCAGCGGTTTGTGCAACTGCTTGCCAATCACCCGTGGTTCAATCTCGAATGCGTGATGGCATCGGAACGCAGTGCAGGCAAAGAATATCGCAATGCGGTCAACTGGAGGCTCGACACCCCCATGCCCGAGAACATCGGCAGTCTTAAGGTCAAACCCGTCGGCGTCGAAAGTTCGAAAGGTCTTGACATCGTCTTCTCGGCGCTTCCGGCAGATCTTGCAACGACGGTCGAGAGAGATATCGCAAACGCAGGTGTCTGTGTATGCAGCAATGCCTCGTCGCACAGAATGGACAAAGACGTGCCCCTCGTTATTGCCGAGGTCAACCCCGAGCACCTGGGACTCATCGAGGTCCAGCATGACGCCGGCTGCGACGGCTGTATAGTCACAAACCCGAACTGCTCGACGATAATGCTTGTCAGCGCACTTAACGCGATAAAGCACCGCAATATCACGGATATCAAGGTCGCAACCATGCAGGCGATTTCGGGCGCCGGATTCGACGGCGTTGCGGCAATGGCAATCTATGACAATGTCATACCCTATATCGGCTCCGAAGAGAAGAAGATGGAGACCGAAACTCTGAAGATAATGGGTAAGTTTGACGGCGCGGAGATTGTCGACGCTCCGTTAAAGGTCAGCGCAAGCTGCAACCGTGTTCCCGTCATCGACGGTCACACACTCGCGGTCTGGACGGATGCCAAAGGCAGTGTCGATGAGATAATCAACGATTTCAAAAACTACAAAGTGCCGTTCAGCGGACTTCCCACACAGCCCGAGAAATCCGTTCTCTACCTCGATCAGGAAGACCGTCCTCAGCCGCGGCTGGACAGAAACCGCGGTAACGGCATGACGGTTTCGGTCGGCAGAGTTCGCGAAGGCGGACGTTTCATCGCAATGGGTCACAACACCATACGCGGTGCGGCGGGCGCATCTGTTCTCAATGCGGAACTGATCGTCAGTCGAAAACTCATTTAAGAGTCGAAAACACATTTAAGAATTAAAAACACATTTAAAAATCTATATATCCAAAACTATCTTATTTTATCATATTACAGCAGCAGATTACGGCAGGAACAGTCGATATGTCCGAGAATGATATCTTTATAGGGAACAAACCCGTCATGAGCTATGTTTTGGCAGTGGTTACGCAGTTTAATCAGGGGGCAACCGAGGTCCGCATAAAAGCACGCGGAAAGGCAATATCGCGGGCCGTGGATACGGCGGAGATTGTCATTAACAGATTCCTTGAGGATGTCGGCAAATCTTCAATAGAGACATCGACCGAGGTTGTCGATACCGAGAGCGGAAAGACCAATGTCTCCGCAATCGAGATAAGGCTTGCAAAAAAATAATCTATCATTTTATCAATCATTTTACCGTATTATTTAATCATATCATTTTATCGTATCATTTTATCCTGTCATTTTATCCTGCTATTTTGTCATGTCATTTAATCATGTCATTTAACTTTGAGTCTGTTTTTCGCCGCGGCTGCTGACCATAAAGGATATAATAATTTCAGTATAAACATTGTTATTCATGAATATACTCAAGTCCGCTGTCGTTCTTCTGATAATCCTCTCATTCATTGTTCCGGCCGTAGCCGCGGACGGGGAGAACAGATACAGCTATATCACCATAGATTCCGTCGACCTTGAACTTACAAAGGATAAGGCAATCTTTGATGTAAATTATCATATCGACAACGGCGTTGAGTTCCTCGTCATCTTCCTGGGCAAGAACGATCTGAAGAATAAACTTGAGAAGATGTTCTCTCTCGGTGATGCGGACTTCGGTACGACCACGATGGAGAGCGCCCGAATAGTTCTCAATAACCCTTCGGTAGACTACGGTGACGGCTCGTACTGGTTCCCGAAAAAGAGCTTCCAGGTAACGGTTCCTGTGCTTAACGTTAAGACAGCACGTTCCGACCGCACATTCTACAATGTAAATGAAATTCCGGGAATGGGATACTTCGGTGATCCCGTTCCCGCAACTCCTCCGTCAACCGATATCAATCTGCTCAGAATCGAGAGTGAGCCCGTGACTCTGGTGACGCCGGAACCGACACCCATAGTGCATTACTTCAGATAAGTCATTATCTTCAGAACATTACTCTTATACTTTTTTTTGATACTCTTGCCTTCCCGTTGTTTATTATTGACTGCCGCCTCCGACAGATCCGACAGATCAAACACTGCTTTATCCGTCTTGTTTACTGTTTCGGTTTGATGTTAAGAATATGACATTGAGGAAGATCTGAATGAACACTTCAGCAATGCAAAGACGGATACTGCAAAAAAGGAGATTGTAAAAACGGATACAGAAAAATGGAGATTTAAAATGGGGACTATAAATTAGGTCGTATTCAGTCCGCAATCTCGTTTGAATGCGTATTGTGGTTCTCGACCTCTTCCTTGGGTTTGAACCATCTGACAGCATACTTCTGAACATACATACCGATTGCTCCGAGTATCAGGGCTCCGGTTATGGCGTATATCAGTGCGCGCAGTCCGTCGTAACCCACTATCGGGAACTCGAGCGGCGTGTTTATCGATATAATGTATACGCTTGCGCCGTATGCCACAAGACTTACTGCTATCGCAAAGAAGGGCAGGGGCAGAGAACGTGCCAGAGACGGTCTGTCATTCAGGTATGAATCCGTTATCTTTCCCAGCGAAGCTATGAGCATGGCTACGGCAAAGTATACGACGGCGCCGTATACGAAGGAGAATACATAGAATATCAGACCCTGATCCGCGGAATACCATTCGAGCAGACTGGTCAGACCCAGAATCACTCCGACAACGGCTATGAGTAATGCCGTGATATAGGCAATGAACGAGAACCTGCCGCCGAGGAAAGACCTGTGCAGACCGACGATTGCGTAGCTGAAGTAATCGTCGATTCCGAGACCCTTGAAGAGCAGATATATTCCGATTACGCCGAGGACCGTGATTATTGCGATATCCGGGCTTCCCATGAGGCATGCCGCGGCATAAAGAAGCATGGCTATGCCGACCGGCACAAGGAAGGTCCTTGCAAGCTGGGGGTCGTCCATGAACTTCTTGATGATATAGTAAGTGCTCTCGAGATTCGGCATCTGCTTGACAATGACGCGCTTGACGCTCTTTACCTTCACGGATGCCTGAATAATCGGCATAACGAACTCGTCCTCGGCGCCGTCCGTGACGACGATACATTCGTTAATCTCATTCTCCGTGACGATACGCTCAAGTTCATGGGCAATTCTTCGGTCGCCGTCTATCTCGCTTGTCTGGCTGCCGCCGATGACGGCGATGAAGACGTTTTCTCCCCTTGCCGCAAGCTCGTCAAAGGTCTTTATTCCCTGGAAAATTGCATTTACGTCTGAATCTTCGGGATCGGCAAGAGCCAGTCTCGTCGCCGTATCAAGGCATGCCTCTCTGCCTACCGCAGGCTCAAGGACATTTGCCTTATATCCGATATCATCGTCCCTGTCGACGCATAATACCAGAGTTCGAACTTCAGACATGATGATATAAGTTTTTCTTTTGAATATATAATAAATTGCCTGATAAATACTTGAAATATCTCAAGATTGCTTGAAAACGATATAATACGATACTAAACGTGATAATGCCGCTTAAAAGAGTTGCATAAAAAAAGTATTTTTGCCGGTTATTCCGCCTCTGAGATTCCGGCGGAATACACTTGCGGGCATTCCTGTTTCAGAGTAATTTTGCGCGCTGGAGCAGGAGAATGTCGTCGGTTGTGAGTTTTTCTCCGCTTCTGAACTGCTGGAATACCTGCTCGGCTTCCTTGCGTACGGCTTTCTGCTCTTTGGTGACCTTGGTCTTCTTGGTCTTCTTGCGAAGTCCGCCGATTACCTTGTCGAAGTCGCGGATCTCTTTCTGGCAGGCAATGAACTGGTTGTGCTCGGCATCCGCGGACTCCTGAGCCTCGACAAATTTCTTGTGAGCGTCGTCCGCCGCCTCGCGTGACTTGTCTGCTTTTCTGTAGCACTCTACCATTATGTCATGGTATTTCTGTGCGTTCTCCGCGGCTTCGGTAACCTTTGAGTGGAGTTCCGATGCCTGCTTTCTGAGTTCGCGTGCTTCCTGGAGTTTTACGCGGATATCCTTGTTCTGCTCAAGCTCTTCTTCCTGCTTCTTCAGGTCGTTTCTGAGCTGCTTGATCTTGTCGACAAGTTCCTTCTCCTTGTCGTGGCTCATGGCTTCGGTCTGCTGCTTGTATTCCAGAGCATCGATCTGCTTCTGAAGTTCTGCCATGCCGCGCTTGTTGCCGAGGTTGCCGTGCTCCTTCTTGAACTCGTCGATCTGCTCAAAGAGTACGTTTGCCTTGTCGTTTAAGACATTTCTCTCTGCCTTTAAGCGCTTTACATCATCGTTTGACTTGTCGCGAAGCTCTTTGTTCTTCTGTGCCTCGTCAACGTATTCGCGTGTCTTGGCATTAAGTTCGTTGCGCTCTCTTGCCTGCGTGCTTGCAAGTGCATTTAACTCGTTTCTTTTGTTCTTGTGCTCCTCGGAATTCTGGAGTACAACTTTTCTTTTTTCAATTATTTCGTTCAACATGCTCAACACATACCTTAATCATGTATGGTGCGTCCGAAAACAGGTGCCCGCAAAAAAACTGCTGGTACAAAGCAATTTGAAATTTACGAAAACAATAGCGTTTTGATTTCCGGGTATTACTTGTGTAATGTCCGTATTCTTCTGGCTGTTCGTATCTTGCTATGCTCTTCATCCATCACGGGAAATCGGATTTTGACCTCGAATCGTCCCGTTTAAGTTCTTTGCGCAACCTGCCGCGGTCTGCACAATGATTGCAATAAGATAGCACACTTATGTATAATAATGGTTTCGTATGGTTTCGTAAGACCTGCCCGTGTCCCGGAAAATTAAGCTGCAGTCTTAAGTCGGTTATGTATAGTTAAGTAGGTTATGTATAGTTAAGTCGGTTATGTAAAAGTTGTCAGAAAAGTGTCGGCACGGACTGAAAACTTAGTCCGGCTGCGGTGTATGTTTTGGAGTCTGAAATTTAGTCTGAAATTTTGCCTGAAATGTGTGGTTCGTAATCGGGTTTGAGTGAATCTGTGATTGTGTGAATGAATGATTGTGTGAATGAATGTATGAATGAATTATTCTCTGAACGAATGATACAGTGCCGGATTGCGACAGTATCGTAATCCGCGTGAATATTGGGGGTATTTTATTGAGTTTATTCTGTTTATTGTCTGTATTTATTCTGTTGTGTGTCGTGTGCTGTGTGGTTTTATGTGGTTTTGCGGTATTTGTGTCTGATAGTTTCTGATTTGTGTCTGTTTTCCGGAATAATTTGTTGTCCCGGAATCGAATGGTGATTCTCTCTTGTGCCTCCCAAAAAATATTTTTTAGGGGGTTGTCATGGAATGTTTCGGCAAATAATTGCTCTTTGATATTGGATAGTTCTCAGCGTGAGAGTTTTTCAGCGTATGAAGTCGATAAGTCCGCCGCTTGTCTGTTCGACCGCGGCTCTTCTTCCGGATGATGCCTGAGCATGACCCATTGAGCCCATTGAACGTCCTGCGGACTGTCTCTCGAACGGTCCCTGTGCGATCTCCGATCTGGACATCGTTGATGTGATTGAGTGGCTGCGTCCCATGATCTGAGCGCTCTTGACGCCGGTCATGATTGCCATTACTCTGACCTTGCCTTCAAACTCGTTGTTGATTCTTGCACCCCAGATAACATCCGCGTGCGGGTCGAGTTCGTATGTGAGTGAGCTTGCGATATCCTCCGCATCTGCAAGAGTAAGGTCGCTGCCGCCCGTGATGTGAATCAGGCTGCCTGTTGCGCCGCGATAGTCGATATCGAGGAGCGGGTGGTTGAGACATTCGTGAACGACGCTCTCTGACTTGTTCTGCTGTTTGCTCTCGCCTACGAGCATGACGGCAACTCCGCCCTTGCTCATGATTGCGCGGACATCCGCATAATCGATGTTGATGAGCGAAGGCTCGGTGATTGTCTCCGAGATACCTTTTACGGTCTCTGCGATGAGCTGGTCCATTACCGAGAATGCCTGTCCGAGCGGAAGGTTCGGGACGAAGTTCATTAAGCGGTTGTTATCAAGAACGATAACCGAGTCTGCCGCATTTGAAAGTGCCTCAAGACCTTCTTCCGCACGCATCAGACGTGCTTTCTCAACCTGGAACGGGTAGCTGACCATTCCGACGACGATTGCGCCCTGCTCTTTTGCAATCTGAGCAACTACGGGTGCTGTACCTGTTCCGGTTCCTCCGCCCATACCTGCCGTGATGAAGACCAGGTCTGCGTCGTGAAGGAGTCCTTCAAGTGTTGTTCTTGCCATCTCGGCTGCACGCTTTCCTACATCCGGGAAGCCGCCGGCGCCGAGACCCTTTGTGAGTGACTTGCCGACAAGAACTCTCTTGTCTGCCTGAATCATCTCAAGGTGCTGCTTATCGGTGTTGACCGCAATTGTCTCCGCACCCTTTACCTTCATGTGGTAAAGTCTGTTGATTGTGTTGTTGCCGGCGCCTCCGCATCCGACAATTACAATTCTCGGCTGTCCGAGGAAATCCTCGTCGCCGCCGACTATTGCTGCCTTCTTCGATCCTAAGTCATATTCGGCGTGCTTTAACGCCTCGTTGATTATTGATTGCATCCAAATAACCTCCTAAACCTCTTATTTGTGATTAGTTCCCGCATCTCTCTTTTAAGATGTGAATTTACCCCTTACATCTCAAAGGAGATCTGTTCGCTGTCCCTAATCACTCTGTTAGCGTGTTTTCCGATGAGTTCTCTGACAGAATATCTTACTGCCTCGGAAACTGTTGGAAATTCTCCTGCCTCCACTAATTTTTCAAGCATTGCTACCTGCTGTGTCGGCAATCTGATTGTTACTCTTTCCATCATTGAAACCACGTGTCCGACTTTAAGCAGACATTTGTCTGCTATTTGTCTGACATTTGTTTGCTGTTTGTCAGACATTTGTTTTAGGGACAATCATTACTTTTCACGCGTAAGTATATAATAATTGTGGTTTGATTCCCGGGCGGCTTTCACAATTGTTTTATCTCAAAAAGACAATTATTTTGAAAAAGGAGTGTGCATTTTTCATGAAATCCGGCATCTTCGAGAAGGTGGAGCACGGCGGTCTGCGTCAGCTCGAAAAATCCGCGGGGTCAAAATCCGTCCTTGACTTCAGTGCAAATCTGAACCCTTTTGTGCCGCCGATTGACTGGAAACCCGATTTTAATGCACTTTCCTCATACCCGGACGACTCCTACCGCGAGCTCAAAAGCGCGGTGGCGCGTAGGTTCGGATGCAGCGCCGATGAGGTGACCGTCGGCAACGGCTCGATAGAGGTGATTCGCACGTTTTTCAGGGCGGCGCTGAATGCGGGGGGTCACGTCCTCACGGAAAAACACACCTTCGGCGAATACGATCTCTCAGTACGGCTTGCGGGCGGAGAGGTCGTTCACGAATCCGATGCGGCAACCCGAGTCCGTGTCCTCTGCAATCCCAACAATCCCACGGGTGAACTTCTCTCAAAGAATGCCCTTCTCGAGATCGCGGCTGCCGAATCGCAGCGGGGTTCAATGCTCTTTCTCGACGAGGCATTCAATGATCTGGCCACGGGTGCGGAGTCGCTCATAGGATGCGGTCTTGAAAACGTCTTCGTCAGCCGCTCTTTTACCAAGTCCTTCGCGGTTCCGGGGCTTCGAATAGGTTTCGGATTCGGCGATGCCGAACTGATTGAAAGGATGGAGGTCATGCGTCCGCCCTGGACTCTGAATACTTTTGCCGAGAGTTTCGCCCTTGAGGCTCTGAAACATCTCGACGAACTTGAGGAGTCGCGAAGACGCATCGGGGCGGAAAGAGAGTGGCTCTATCGTGAGTTTGACGCGATTGGCATCGGGTATCTGCCGTCATGCACAAACTTCATACTCCTTAATATCGGCAAAATCGGAATCGATTCGGGGGAGTTTACGAAGAGAATGCTTGCCGAAGGCATCTTCATCCGCGACTGTGCCTCCTTCGGTCTGCCGCGGTCGGTGAGGATAGCGGTGAGAACCCGCGGCGAGAACGAAAAACTCGTGGAGGCATTGAAGAAGTGCTGGCACTGATAATGGCGGGCGGTCTTGGAACCCGCATGAATCTCGGTGAAAAGCCGCTTGTCACGGTCTGCGGACGTCCGATGATATCATACGTTCATGAAGCCTTTCTCGACGCGGGTCTTGAGGTCCTTGCGGTCGTTACTCCAAAGGTGCCGATGACAAAGAACTGGTGCCGTGCGCACGGCATTGAGTTCTTTCAGGCGAAAGGTATTGGGTATGTCGAAGATCTTGCCGAATGTGCCCTCGAGATAGATGAAGACATGCCCATGTTCACATGCGTAGCCGACCTTCCCGGGATAACTTCGCGGATAATCGGAGATGTCAGGGAAAAATGGTCCGATTCGGGTCTGAACGCCTGCTCGGTCTGGGTGCCAAGGGCGCTGTTCCTTGAGAACAGCATCAAATGTCAGTATTCCGAGCTCGTTGACGGCGTCGAAGCCTGCCCATGCGGATTGAACATCTTTGACGGCAGCAGCCCGTCGGTACCGCAGAACGAACTGAAAATTCTTCTGAACGAGCCCGCACTCACCTTTAACGTGAACACTCCCGAAGAGCTGATTGCCGCCGAAGAGTTCTTCGGAAAAAAATAGAATTGTCTTTTCGTATTATTCTTCACGGTCTTTTTTACCGCGTTTCGGTCTGTTTACCCTGCCTGCCGAGTATATCTCAAACAGGGCAAGGCAGACTATGACGGTGGCGCCGCCGATGAGGAATCCCATGATAATATAAGTCATTGAGTTATCCTTAACCGGCTCTGCCGGGTGCATTCCCGCGGTAACCGTTATCTGATATTTCATATCCGTATTCATGGGCTGAACGATTCTCTCGGAACCGTTTGTTCTCTCACCCGTGCTCGTGGTATATTGGGGATGCCCGACATCAACCTGTTTGCCGGCATCGTCCTCCGTATTGTTGTTCATGACGGGAGTTCCGGGAGCGGTCATGACTTGGTATGGTCCGCTGTCCGTGGAACAGTAGACCGTGTTCATAAAGACCTCGTCGGCGTTCTCCGCGGAAGCCGCGTTCTTTAACATCGGCATTCCCGTAAAGACCGTGCTTGCCGTGATGCCCATAATCAGCGCCGCAAAGAGGAAGATTCCGAAGACCGAGGCATACTTAAGGAGAATCTGACGAATGTCCTTGACGCCCGGCGATACTATAACCACCTGACCGGAGGCGGCATAGACCTTGACCTCGCGCCCTTTCTCGCTGTATTTTATCTTCTTGACCTCGATAAGCCCCGCATCGAGCAGATTTTCGACATGATACTTTGTCGAGGTCATGGGCTGACCCAGTTTCTCGGATATCTCTGAAAGGGTCATATCCGAAGATTTAAGCATTGAAATGATGTCGTTTGCCGTCCGGTTAGCCAGGGCTTTTCCGATTTTCTGTGCCCTGTCATCGCCGGGTTCCAGTATCACAACATCTTCGGTCATTTCGGTTAAAAAATGGATTGGATTATATAAGAATGTATAGGATTGTGTGATTATTGATTACAGGAACTTGGAGATTAACTCCTTACCCGCATTGAGGGCATTGGAGATCTGAGTCCTGTCGGATCCCACACCCTGTGCGA
Organism: Methanomicrobium sp.; assembly: GCA_017412625.1. Classification (GTDB taxonomy): domain Archaea; phylum Halobacteriota; class Methanomicrobia; order Methanomicrobiales; family Methanomicrobiaceae; genus Methanomicrobium. Next base: position 5,227 of record JAFPWZ010000013.1, on the reverse strand, counting down.
GTCCCGGTTTTCCGCCGCCTTTGCCGCCGAGGATGTTGCAGACCGTCTTTACGATCTCGCCCGCATTGACATCCTTGTGTCCGGATGCGCAGACAACGTGAATATTATCGCTGCCGGCACTGCCGCCTGCGACAAGACCGATACCGCCGTCTTTGGCAAAGCCAGTCGCAATCGCCACAAGTTCCTTGGGCGTTGCGTCGACCTCGTGAACCGCGACCGTGACGCCTTTAATCTTCTCGCCTTCAAGCGATTTCATCTTAAGGTCTACAAGCTGCGACTGGAGATTCTCTATGCTCTTCTTCTGATCCTTCCATTCGGTGAAGAACCTGTCGACCGATGACGGAAGGTTCTCGCGCTGGACACTGAGCGTATCGGCGGATCTGTCGAGGATATCCTCGGTCTTCTGCATGTATCTGATTGCCGAGAGACCCGCGGCAAACTCGACTCTTTCGATACCGTCCTGAACGTGCTCGACGCGGATGATCTTGAGCGAACCTATCTCGCCCGTGCTGCGGCAGTGAGTACCTGCGCAGGCCTGGACATCGCCCGCAACCTTGACGATGCGGATTGACTTTCCGGGGGGAACTCCGCCCTGATAGAGATCAAAGCCGTATTTCTGCTCGGCTTTTGTCCTGTCCTCCCATTCCGTGGAGACGGGGAGGTTCGAGACTATGATATTGTTTGCGCACAGCTCGATTCTGTTAAGCTCGTCCTGTGTGATGTGCCTGAAATGGCGCAGGTCGATACGTGACGAATCGTAACCCTTCTGAGCGCCCGCCTGATGAATGTGGGCACCGAGGACCTCTTTTGCCGCGTGCAGAAGCACGTGGGTTGCGGTGTGGTGTCTCATCATGGTATTGCGGTAATCTTCGTCGAGGATACCCTTGACATGGGTTCCGCGCTTTATGGTCGCGGCTCCGTCCTTAATTCTGTGAAGGATGACGTCGCCCAGCTTGAAGGTATCGACGATCTTGACCATGGAATCCGGCGATATCAGCTGACCGATATCCGCGGGCTGACCGCCGCCCTCGGGATAGAAGAGGGTCTGGTCGAGGATGATATAGTTGTCGAAGGAATCGATGACCATTGCATCGAATTCCATATCCGAGGTCTGCTCGTAATACATGCGGCGTGTTGCCGGAAGCGAGTTGATTCTCTGCCTGATCTCGGCATACGGGTCGGCTTTCTCCTCGCTTTCGGACTCGGAGTGAAGATCGGCGACGAGGGAGTAGAAGTTGTCGGGGAGATCAATCTCCACGTTCTCCTCTTTTGCAATGTCTCTGACGGTTTCCGGCGGAATTCCGTGGGAATCGTAGAGAGTCATGAGCTCTTTGAGCGGGATTGCCGAGTTCTGCTTCTTATATGTGCCCGCAATCTTCTGAACAATCCTTGTTCCGCGCTCCATCGTCTGATTGTATTTCTCAATCTCGTTGGAGATAATCTCGCGTATGACCGAGGGCTCCTGCTCGAAGGACTCGATGCCGATTGTCTTCATCTGAGTCTCAATAAGGTCGTAGAGCTGAGAATCCATGCCGATCTCGTTCATCATGCGCAGAGTTCTTCTGAGAACAAGACGTGCCAGATAACCTTCCTGTGCATTCGACGGGACTATACAGTCGCCGAGCATGTAAGCCAGACATCTTGTGTGGTCCGCGATTGCGTAGACGCGCTCTACGGGCTCCATTATTGACTGAAGTTTCTCGTAGGAGACTCCGATATTCTTGGCGACCTGCTTTCTCATCGTGATTAGGTTTGAACCCGAGATATCCATCAGACCTGCATATTTCGCGTTCATTCCGAGAATCTTCGTAAACTCGGGCTCATCGAGGAGATGCTCGATGCCTGCCGATGCCATAAGCTGATTGACCATCTCCGGGAAGACGGCGTCGTAGATTGTCGGCGAACCCTTCGATGCCCATACGAAACGCTCCAGACCGTATCCGGTATCGACAATGTTCAAATCTATCGGATAATACGGGACCCCTTCCATATCAACCGGAGGTTTGTCATTCTTGGTTTTGCCGTATGCCATGAAGACAAGAGTTGCGACTTCGAGACCGCCTATCATGACCTCGACGCTCGGACCTGCGTTTCCGCCGCCGATCCACGGGTGTTCGAGGTATGTGACGTCGTTGAGGTTGCCGCCGATGGACTCTATGAACTTATCGCAGAGCTCAACGGTCCTGTCTTTCCAGTATATCTGCTCGTTGTCCGAGTTGAAGGCGTGGTGCGCCATCATCTCGAATGTCGTGAGATGTCTGCCCGAGCGTCCGACCGAATCCAGATCATTCAGTCTTATGCAGGGCTGCGATATGGTGAGCGGGTTTGCCGGCGGCGGAACGGTGCCGCTTGTGACAAAGGGCTGGAAGTTGGCTATTGATGCTATTGTCAGGTAGATGTCGTCTCTCCATCTTGCCGCTACAGGGTATCTTTTGATTCGGGTATGCCCTTCTTTTTCGAAGAAGGACAGGTATGCCTCACGCATTTCACTGAGTGAATGAGGCTTGAATACCGGATCCCCGATAAAACTGTAAGGAACGCAGGGTGCGTCGCCGCAGACCTCACGGCTCGGATCCCTTGTCCAGAATGCCGTTCCGCATTTCTTACAGATTTTTCTTACCAGACCCTGTGATTTGAAGTAATCAAGTTGATATTCTTCTTCAAGCATAGGAAACCACGCTGTAATCTTAGTTACGTTGGCTTTGAAATCGTATTATAGTTTGCATTAGAAAATAGGATTTTATTCAAATTTGTTTCGTTTTTGATCGTTTTTTCAAACGATTGTTTACTGTTTGCCGCTCTCAGACAATGTATCGGACTCCGAATTGTTCTTAAGCAGTCTGTCAAGGTACCATTCGTCAATGCAGGTATATTCTCCCGAGTATTTGGCTATCCTTACGGCAAGTATATGCCAGCACTCGATCTGCCGGAATGCAAAGTCCTGGCAGGTGCAGAAGTCGTCGACTACCACGTATTCGCCGGTATTCCCCTTGACGACGAAGAAATCCAGATACTTGTAGACCCTGCCTTCTTCAACGGCGGTGAGTGCGTTGTCGGCTTTTTTGCCGTAGATGGAGCGGATATCCTCGCATCTCTGAGCATCGAGCTTTATGCGGTATCTGACTTCCGCCTTGCCTGCACTGTCCGTATCTTTGCCGTCGTCCGTCATGAGTGTTCTTTAATTGCTTTAATTGTTCTTTAATGCTTAAATCCCGTTTTCGGTTACGGGTATTCTGTTAATGATTTACGTATCAGATATCGTGTCTCTGCGGTCTGTCTTCTATGAATGTCCAGCCCGTCTTTTCGGCAAGCTTCTTCATGCCGATTGACTCAAGGTCATAGTGTGTCGACTCTGCAAGGATTATGTCCTGCGAGATTACGGTGTCATGTTTAAGTTCCGCGGACAAAAAGACATCCGCACCCGCATCCTTTGCCTCGTCGATAAGTTCGGCATCGAAACCGCTGCCCCCCACGACGGCGAGTCTGAACGTTTTTCCTTCAAGTCTGCCGATATCTCCGTAGACTCTCATACTGCCGCCGAGCTTCTGCGAGATCTCCTTCAGGCTCATGGTGCAGTCTCCGATAACGCCTAGCGACATATGTCCGATATTTTTCAGTTCAAGGAATTCTCCGAGCGCATCGTTGATTCCGCCGCGCGCGTGGTCGAAATTCGTATGCATGGAGTAGATATTCATCTCGGCTTTGAATGCCGGCAGAAAAATATCCCTTTTCAGACCCGTTATCCTGTGAACGGCATGCCAGATTGGCGGGTGATGGACAACAAGAATATCCGCGCCCATATCCGCCGCCTTCGCAACCGTATTTTTTGTGGCGTCAAGTGCGCATGCGGCACGTGTAATCTCCCTTTTCCCCTCGATCACGAGCCCTATCTTGCCGTCGTCCATATCCTCGGCGATCTCCGGCGGTGCTATATCCTCCAATTTCCTGATAAAATCCGCAATATCCATGATTATCCATTTGTCAGACTGTAATATAATACTCATTCAAGGTTCATTCAAGGTTCATGCTCAGGTAATGTGCATTTAATGTGTATGTAACGTGCAGCTGATGCCCGCTCATGCGGCAGGCACGCGGTATCCGCGCACATTGAAACTGTGGCAACACCTTTGCACTGCAATTCACGCCGTTATTTGCAACCCTTTCTGCGCGTTCATCAAATAACACTGTGATTCACAGCATTACTCTCAGTCATAAAAGTCAGATATAAATATTACAAGTACTGATTAGTTAGTATGACAAAAACCATTGAAGAGATTAATGAAAAAATCCTCAATGGTTCCGCAAGGGTTGTCACGGCAGAAGAAATGCCGTCGATTGTTGCGGAACTGGGTGAGGAAGGTGCGTTAAAGGAAGTAGATGTCGTTACGACAGGTACTTTCGGAGCAATGTGTTCATCGGGTGCCTTCTTTAACTTCGGGCACGCCGATCCGCCGATCCGAATGGAGAAAGCCTGGATTAACGACGTCGAAATGTATGCCGGTCTCGCAGCCGTCGATGCATACCTTGGCGCAACTCAGGAATCCGTCACACGCGGCATCAACTACGGCGGTGCACACGTTATTGAGGATTTAATCGCGGGCAAGACCGTTGAGATCAGGGCACAGGCAAAAGGAACGGATTGTTATCCGAGAAAATCGATTGAGAACGAGTTGCTTCTGGAGGACTTCAACCAGGCAATCATGTGCAACCCGAGAAACTCATACCAGAGGTATGCGGCGGCAACGAACTCGACAGACCGCACAATCCACACATACATGGGTGCACTCCTCCCCGGATGCGGCAATGTAAGCTACTCCGGTGCAGGCTGTCTCTCGCCGTTAATCAACGATCCCAAACTGAGATGTACGGGAACCGGCGTCCCCATCTTCCTCGGCGGTGCTCAGGGAAGTATCGTAGGACCCGGAACGCAGAACTCACCCGGAACGCTGTTCGCAACCATCATGACCACGGGTAACATGAAGGAGATGTCAACCGATTTCGTCAGAGGAGCAGCAATGACGGGATACGGTGTCACGCTCTATCTCGGTCTCGGAGTTCCGATTCCGGTTACCGACATAGAAATTGTCAGAAACACCGCGGTTCGCGATGAGGATATCAAGACAAACATCGTCGATTACGGTGTCCCCAGCAGGAACAGACCTGTGCTCGCACAGGTCAGCTATGCCGACTTAAAGAGCGGCGCAGTCGAGATAAACGGCGAAGAGGT
>JAFPWZ010000104.1 GCA_017412625.1 Methanomicrobium sp. | reverse complement strand
GGACAGCCGACCGTTGATCCCTCATACGATCCCGTGGCACAGGCTCGTGAAGCTTACATAAGGGCATTGAATGAAGCCGCCGCAAAGCAAACCGGCAACGACACGAGCATAGACGATTCGGTGACGGAGATCCCCGTTTACGGACCCGAAAAAACCAACCTGCTCTCGGCAACAAGCCCGAAGGAGAACGGCAACATCTCACTGGGATACTACCAGTTGCTCTTCGAGAAAAAATACGACTACAGAAAAAAGATGGGCAACAGCAGTCTTCTTGTCAACGTCAACCGCGGACCCCTCGTGGTTCACTATGAAGTATCCAACCCTACCGTCAGCATGAGCACCACCGGAAAAGTGGAAGACAAGGACCTGGACAAAAAATATCAGGGCAACTATGAAAACAAAGGCAAAGAGATTGAGGGACTCCCCTTCGAAAATCCCAACTACTGTAACGCGGCAATAACAATCATAGACAACACGACAGGCAGGATTGTCGCCACGGACGGATTCGGCATAACCGACTCCTCGGTAACAAAGAAGGACGTCACCGTCTACAGTGTCGGCGAATACCTCATCTACTGCACGGGCACGGGACTCGAGATCGACGTAAAGGTAATTACCGGCGCAACCCCGGATAACCCCAACGCAATTGCCGTAGACACCTCAGCCAAAGACGCATTCTCTTCGCTCACGAAATCCGGCGATAAGACCGTCAAATCCGGATCGGGATCATCGACCTCATATAATTACGAAGACGAGAGCATACCCCCGTGGGAGAGGCGATAAATTGGATCTCTTAAAGACACTCGATATCGGCTCAATCACCAAGAAGGCGCATCTCCTGAAGAAGAAGGATGAGCCTGCCGAAAACGGCGAAAACGACAGTACCGAGATCGCTGAGACCGATGTCTTTAAAGGCGCAAAACAGGAAGCGGAGACTGAAGTCCTTATCCCCTACGACGACGCTCAGGTAGACCCCGACAGGATCGTCAAAGACCCCAAAGCCAAAAAAGAAAAATCCGAAGGCAGCCTTAAAAAAGGCAAAAAACTCTTCGACTCGCTCATAGACGGCATCCTCGGCGTAAAACAGGAAGACGAATCGGTATACATCCCCGATTCCGTCGATCTCTCAAAACCCCCCGAAGTCCCGCCGGAATCCCTTGAAGAAGGCACAATCGTACTTGAAACCTACTGGCTGGTCGGACCCTACTCCTATGTTGCAATCGTCGAGGACTGTGAGCAGAACACGAGCTACCGCGTTTACGAGCCGCTCATCACCGAAAAAGAAAAGCTCATCCTCGAAGAGACCGATGCCGAACTCCGCTCGATAATGCTCTACGACAAAAACCGAAAGAGTGACGAGATAAAATTCGAATACGAGACCGTTTACCGCATAATCACCAAACTCGACCCCTCAATCAGCAAAAAGCGCACGGGTGTCATCTGCTATTACCTTGAAAGAAACTTCCACGGCTACGGCAGACTCGACCCGCTGATGCACGACGAAAACATCGAGGATATCACCTGCAACGGTCCCGACATCCCTCTCTTCATCTACCACCGCAAATATGCAAACCTGCCCGTAAACGTCATGTTTAACGGCGAAGACTTAAACCGCTACGTCCTTAAAATCGCTCAGAAAGCCGACAAACAGCTCTCGCTTACAAGTCCGCTCGTAGATGCCGCACTCCCGGGCGGCGCACGTGCCCAGATAACCTATACGGACGTAGTATCCTCGAAAGGCAGTTCGTTTACAATCCGTAAATTCAAATCCGACCCGATGACGCCTATAGACCTCATCGACTACGGCACATACGACTCCGAAATTATGGCATTCCTCTGGCTCTGCGTCGAAAACCGTAAGAGCGCCATAGTAGTCGGCGGAACGGCATCGGGAAAGACATCAATGATGAACGCTTTCTCTCTCTTCATCCCGCAGTTCGCAAAGATTGTCTCGATTGAAGATACCCGTGAGATTCAGATGCCGCATAAAAACTGGTTGCCCATGAAGACACGTGAGAGCACAGCCGAATCGGGAAAAGGAACCGTCGACATGTTCTCCCTTCTCAAAGCCGCACTACGTCAGCGCCCGGAATACATCATTGTGGGTGAAGTAAGAGGCAGCGAAGCGCAGACACTCTTCCAGGCAATGAACACGGGACACACGACATACTCAACCCTTCATGCCGGAGGTATCGAGCAGGCAATCAACCGCCTTACCACAAACCCGATTAATGTCCCGCCCTCAATGTTCGGCGCACTCAACCTCATGATAATTCAGCAGCTCCAGTACGTCAACAAACGCATGGCAAGACGCTGCATCATGATTGCCGAGACCTTCGTAAAGAAGAACTACATCGACTATAACATCCTCTACAAGTGGCAGCCCGCAGAAGACAAATTTGACAAGGTATACAAAGAATCCAGAGTCTTAAAAGAGATTGCCTACAGTCAGGGCTGGAATGCCGAACAGACAAGAAAGGAGATAGACAAGAGGAAAGAGGTCCTTGAAGGTCTTCTCTCGCACAGAATCAGAGATTCCGATCACATAACCATGGTATTTGACGAATTCAGCAAGAACGGTTACTATGAATTTGATGAATAATCCTCTCATGAATTCACTCAACACCGATGAATTCAAGAAATCCCTCAAATCTGCGCACATCCCGATAACCTCGGAAGACTATCTGATTATGGTTATCTTCGGGACTGTTCTTGTCGCATTAGTCCTCATTTTACTTATACTCTTAAACTTCCTCTTCAATCTCAACATAAACCCGATACCCTTTATCGACCCCAGGCTCTCAATGGCTGTCATATTCCTGGCAGTGGTCGGCACCGTATTCCTGCTTGCCTACACATACCCGCAGACGGAATCCGCGGGACGAAAGACAAGAATCGAGCTTGATCTCCCCTATGCCGTAACCTACATGCAGGCTCTCTCCACGACAATGACGCTCTTCTCCATCTTTAAGAGCGTAGCCGAGAACGACGACCTATACGGTGAAGTCTCGGAAGAATGCGCCATGGTGGTAAGAGACGTCGAGTATTTCGGAGACGACCTCATAGTGGCAATGAGAAACGTCCAGAACACGACGCCGTCACCCAACTTCAGCGAACTCATGAACGATCTCGCAATGGTCTTCAAGACCGGCGGCAGCATGACGGACTTCTTCGCATCCAAGTCCGAACATTACCGCGAGACCGCACTGCTGGAACTTGAAAACACCTTAAAGACCATGGAGATCATGGCGGAAATCTACGTAACGGCATTCGTTGCGGGACCGATTGCCATAATGATAATGATAGTCGCCCAGAATCTCTCGGGACAGTCGGGCGTAGACTTTCTTGCGCCGCTCATGTATATCGGTCTGCCAATCGGCGCAAGCGCAATGGTCGTCCTGCTCTATATCATGATGCCGCCGGACACGCTCACCATCACCAGAAAGGCAATGCCGCAGTCTGAATATGCCGATACCAACATCGATCCCATGAGTCTGGCAGCCGTCGACGCGAAGTTCATGAAGAACTACGAGAGCCACAGAAACTTCCTGAGGATCAAGGAAATTCTCAGAAACCCGGTAAAATACTATATCGCCAACTACGAGTACGGATTAATATTCGGAGTTGCTCTTGCGGGTCTGACAACCCTTATGTATTTCAACGGAACTCTTGCGAAGTTAATTCCGGCATACACCTTTGAAGCATTCATCACACTTCTGATAGTTACGTTCATGCTGCCCATCGCGATTGCGTATGAAGCAAGGAGTCACTACCTGAAAAAGTTCGAATCCCAGCTTCCCGCCTTCCTTCGTGAGATCTCGGATATGAAAGACATGGGAATGACGCTTCAGAGCGCAATCCACATCATTGCCAACTCCAAGATAGGCGTCCTCACTACCGAGGTCAAGGTAACATCGACCGAGATAAAGATGGGAACCAGCGTATCGCTGGCACTGTACAAACTTGAAGAGAGAATCGGACTTGTATCCGTAAAGCGTGCAATATCGCTCGTCATAAAAGCAAGTGAGATCACCGACCATCTCCACGAGATCCTCGCGATAGCCATAGGCGACCTCGAACATTTCCTCAAGATGAAGAATGAGCGTTTCGGAGTCTCCTTTGTCTACGTCGCCATCGTCTACCTCTCTCTGGGTATATTCCTATATTCGGCGTATCAGCTCAACGTAACCTTCATCGAGAGTTTCTCCAGCTTTAACCTCAACATCAATGTCTCCTCAAATGTCACCGAGATGTTCCATATCTCGATAATCCTGTCGCTGTTCTCGGGACTGATGGCGGGACAGCTGAGCGCAAACAACATTCTTGCGGGACTCAAGCACAGTATCATCTTCCTTGTGGCAACCGCCGTCCTGTTCATTTATATCATATGAGGAGAATATTAATGAAAGCACGAGAAAAGGGGGTATATTCCATGGGGGCAATTTTGCGGAATAATTTGTGTAATCTGAAAAATAATCTGAATAATGCGGGTAATTTCCGCGGCGCAGGCGCAGGTTATGCGGGCAACGGAAGAGCAGGTTGCCGTGGTGCGGGTGACGAGACGGGCATTGAAGCCATCTCACCCGTAATCGGCGAGATGCTCATGCTCACCGTCGTCATTATACTTGTGGCGCTATTTGCCGCATCAACGAGCAGTTTCATTCCCGCAGACCGTGACCCGACAATAAACGTGCTTGTGGGCGATGTCTCCGCCGACAATCATAACGTGACACTCTGGCACAAGGGCGGAGATGTCGTCCCGATGTCAAGCATGAAGGTCATCATCGGCAACGGTAAGGAAAGAAAGACCTTTATGGACGGCAATTTCGTCATAAACGGCAACACCGACCTCAGAAACTTCAGACCCGGCGACAGCATGGTCGTATCCACGGGTGATGACATCAGGGGAGAGGACATAACCGTAGTTGTCGGCAATACCGTTGTAATGTACGGGAGAATCAAAGAATGAGAGACTTTTCCGAGACCCGCGTATCCCCGAAAACCCCTAAAACCCCTAAACCCCCGAAAACCCGTTTTAGCGTGAATGCCGACCGCGAAAGCGCGGTAGCGCCGGTAGTTGCCGTTCTGCTCTTACTCGCGGTGGTAATGACAATCATCTCGCTCTATTCCGCACTCTACATCCCGACACTCAAGGAACAGGCGGAGATAGAACATCTCGCAGGCGTCGAGGAGGCATTTCTCACATTCTCTTCCGATATCGGGAGCACCCTTATCTCAAAAAACGAAGGCTCGATAACGCGCAACGTTGAGCTCGGCGGCGGCAGTGTAGTATTGTCCCCGCTGAAATCCGGCGGCGTAATGGAAGTAAAGGGTGCCGATCCGTGGCTCTTATACAGGATTGACCGGGGGGATGGTACCAATCTTGGGGAATCGACACTTGTCAACTTCTCCTATGATGCGGTCGGCAATTTCTGGATGGATAACGGGTATCTCTGGGACTACGGCATTGTCTCCTTAAAGACTCCTTATTCGAGCACGACGCCGCTCCAGTACACAACATATGATGCCGCGGCTGCCGACATTGAAACAAACGGCGGCATATTCAAGCCGATGTTTGATCAGGATTATGTCTCCGAGATTGTCTTTGAGAAGAACGGAGAAGGCAATCTTACAGGCGCTTCACATAAAAACTGCACCGAGATAATTTTCACCGTCGTGACCTTTAACAAAAATAATAATAATGACTACGTAAGCGGAAGCGGATCGGCGGCACTGAAACTGGATTCAAAAATGACGAGCAAGAGTACAAATACCGACACGATATATGTCAGGATAAATACCGGTTTAAAGGATTCAGGCAATAAGGTTGTTAAAGCCGCGGATGATGTCCTGGTAAAGACCATGCGTAAGAAAATTGAAGCCCTTGATGAACAGAAATTCAAAAATTTTGCAGGCTATAACTACGATGAAAATCCGCGTCTGTACACATTGAGATTCACTTCTCCCGTTAAAGTTACGGTAAGAACTCTGACACTGACGATCAGCGTATAATGTAATCTGAGCGTATAATGTAATTTGAATCCATGGTGTAATTTGAATGCAGAGTGTAATCTGAATGCATGATGTAATTTGAACGCACAGCCTGATTTGAAAATAATATTCTTATAAGTTAACTTTATTTGTATATGCTCCCATATTCTTTATGCAAAATCGGAGCCTTTTCATTTTTTCGGCACTGTTTCTCGTAATCTGCGCCTGCATATGCGGATGTACGGGAACCGTAAGCACGAATAATACACCCGTCCCCACCGCCGCGGTTACGGAGACTCCTGCGGCAACAGCGACGACCGGAACACCTGCCGCGACAACCGCGACCGTTAACGGAATCACAATAGTCGACGATACGGGCACGAGCGTATATGTGCCCGCAGGTATCGAGCGCATAGTCTCGATGGCGCCCAGCATCACCGAGCTGTATTTCGCAATGACCGACGAAAACTCAACGACGAAACTTGTCGGCAGAACCTCATACGACAACTATCCCGAAGAAGCACTCAAGGTCGACTCAATCGGCGGAATGACGACAGGCTCGAGCATTGAGACGATTATCTCGAAGAATCCCGACCTCATAATGACGACAACGATGGTCGATATGAATACGGTCAACCAGCTTCGTGCCAACGGATACCCCGTCCTCGTCTTTGAGATCGACAAACTGGAAGACATCTTCGAGAATATCAGAGTAATGGGCAAAGTCCTTAACGAAGAGAAGAACGCCGAGGCGCTCATAAAGAAGATAAACGGAGAGATTGACGAAATCAAGGCAAAACCGCATGAGACGCCGCTGCCCAAGACCATGTATGCGGTAGCCGCCGATCCCATGTATGTCGCCGGAAGCGAGACCTATCTTGACGAACTCATCACGCTTGCGGGCGGAATCAACACATACGCCGACACACCCGGATACGGCATAGTTACAACCGAATCGATTATCGAGCGTCAGCCCGACGTCATCATAGTAATCAAGGGACCCATGGACTCGGGACTCAACATGCGCGAGCAGATAATGAATAACAAGGAACTTGCGGACATACCCGCGGTAAAGACCGGCAGAATTTACACGGTCGACGATGACATAGTCTCACGCCCCGGACCGAGAGTCGGTCAGGCACTGGAGATCCTGTATTCATGTATCAGCGAAAACGCACAGTAATCATCACCGGAGGTCTCTTCCTCCTCACACTTTTTGTAATGATCGTCTCCGTCGGCGTCGGAGAATCGGGGATAGCGCCTCAGAAGGTCTTTGATATACTCACGGCAGGCATCTTCGGGACAACACCATACTGGAGTCCGGGCGAAGAAACCATAGTTCTCGGAATCAGACTGCCGCGTGTGATCTTAGGCGCTCTCGTCGGCGCATCTCTCGCACTTGCGGGTGTGGCACTTCAGAGTCTTTTCAGAAACCCGATGGCAGACCCGTTCATCCTCGGTATCTCCAGCGGAGCCGCACTCGGAGCCTCGCTCGTCTTCGTATACGGGCTCAGTGTGGCGTTTACAATCTACAGCATTCCCGTAATGGCGTTCATATTCGGACTCGGAACTCTGTTTCTGGTCTACAACGTTGCCCGCGTCGGCAACCTGATTCCGATAAACACCCTTCTCCTCTCGGGTGTCGCCATATCGGCGCTCTTCAGCGCCTGCAACTCCTTTGTCATGTTCACGGCGGGACATAACCTCAACGCCATCATGTTCTGGACCATGGGAAGCCTGTCGGGGCGCGGATGGGACTATGTCTGGGTAATGCTCCCGTTCACGCTCGCGGGCATAATAGTAATGATAACCCTCACTCGCCATCTCAACGCAATGATGTTCGGAGAAGAATCGGCGCAGTATCTCGGAATAAACGTCGAGCGCTTAAAGAAGATTCTGCTCATCGTGACCGCCGTCATCACAAGCGCCGCCGTATCGGTAAGCGGCATAATCGGCTTTGTCGGTCTTATCATACCGCATATCGTGCGCCTTGTAACCGGACCCGATCACAGGGTGGTCGTCCCCGTCTGCGTATTTGCCGGCGCTCTCTTCATAGTGGTCGCGGACATGTTCGCACGTGTGGTCATCGCACCGACCGAACTTCCGTTGGGTATTCTGACGGCATTGTGCGGTGCGCCGTTCTTCCTTTACCTGCTCAGAAGCAAGAGAGGTGAGCTCTGATGCCGCTTGAGGTAAAGAATGTGGCATTCAGCTATAACCATAATGCCTCGAAAAGAGATGCGGATCTCGGATTAAAAGAGAATGCCGTCTTAAAGGACATGACCTTCACCTGCCGCGACAACCGTGTGACTGGTATTGTCGGACCCAACGGGTGCGGCAAGACAACAATCCTGAAGGTTATCGCCGGCTTCTACAAAGCGCAGTCCGGAACAATCAGTTATGACGGTAAGGATACGGGGAACATGCATGCCGCAGAACTTGCAAAACTGCGTGCGGTCGTGGAACAGACCGTTTATACGCCGTTTGCGTTCCCCGTCTACGACTATGTGATGCTCGGACGCACCCCATATCACGGCAACTTCTCCGCCGATACCGAGGAGGACAATGAGATAGTCCTCAATGCGATGAAAGATACGAATGTCCTTCAGTTTAAGGACAGAAAGATAAACGAGCTCTCCGGCGGCGAACTTCAGCGGGTAATGATTGCAAGGTCGCTCGCGCAGGAGCCGAAATATCTGATGCTTGACGAGCCGACATCCCACCTCGATATCAGGCAGCAGCTTGAGGTGATGAAACTTCTGAGGACGATATCGTCGGATACGACCGTTATGTGCATCATCCACGAGATAAATCAGGCGGCGGCATACTGTGACGATGTTGTCATGACCGCGGGCGGCTATGTCGTCGGCGAAGGAAAAGCCGAGGATATCTTAAACTACGACAATCTCAACGAGGTCTTCGGCGTCCTCTCTATACAGACGAATCAGCCCGAGAGCGGAAAGAAACAGTTCCTCTTCTCGCTGCAACCCGATACACATACCAAACAGGTAAAGCGCGTGCATGTGATAAGCGGAGAAGGGCGCGGAGGGCGCATACTTCTCACCCTGAAGCATGCGGGATTCCTTGTTACCGCGGGCATTCTGAGCAGAAACGACGGTGATTACCTTGTATGCCGTTCGGCAGGCATTGAGACCGTATCCGTCCCCTCGTTCTCGATGTATTCCGACGAAGCGATAATGGAACAGAAGAAACTCTGCGACGAAGCCGATGCCGTTGTGCTTGTCGCCACCGATGTCGGCAGCTGCAATCTCGGAAATCTGGAAACGGCATACTCTTACCTGAATTCGGGAAAGCCGGTCTTCTTCGTGGACCACAATCTGAAGGGATACAAATACGACAATACCGCGGATAAGCGGGCGACACAGGTCTACGATGCCATGCTTAAGGGTGCAAAAACGGTCTCAAGTGCCGACGAACTCCTCTCCGAACTTATGAACTGACAGAAAGTACGGAAGTATGAGAAACTGAAACTGTAAGAAAATGAAACTATGAGAAAATGACACAATACGAAAATTAACTATATGAATATGAACCAAACAGAATTAATTAAAAATGGGTAATTGACGGAGTTAAAAATGAGTGAAAAATACGGATATGTTCAGATAAACACGGGGAACGGAAAGGGAAAGACAACGGCGGCGTTCGGAACATCGCTGAGGATGCTTATCAGAGGAAACAGTGTATTCTTCGGTCAGTTCATCAAGGGAACCGATACCGCCGAGCTCGAACTGCCGAAACAGTATCCGAAATTTACGATAAAGCAGTTCGGAAAGGGCTGCTTCGTCGGGCGTAAGCCGGATGAGGAGGATATCCGCCTGGCGCACGAAGGACTCAGGGTTGCCGCGGAAGCGCTCAAATCCGGCAAATACGGTCTGGTCGTTCTCGATGAGGTAAACGTCGCCGTATCGCTGGGTCTTTTGACTGCCGCGGAAGTCCTTGACGCCGTAAAGAGCCGCGCGGAAGGCACTGAAGTAATTATGACGGGACGCGATGCGCCGTCCGAGTTTATCGAATATGCCGACCTCGTAACCGAGATGAAGAAGGTCAAACATTACTTTGACGAAGGCATATCCGCAAGAAAAGGCATTGAATATTAAATTTTCAATGCATTTTGTAAAAATTTTCAAAAAATAAGTTATTTGGTTTTCTTATTTTCCGATTTTCCCGATTTTCCCGATTATTTGTGATTATTTTGTGATTATTCCGTGAGTATCCGTGATCTTTCTCAGATCATGCCCGTGATTATTGCCGCTGCCGCGACTGCCGCAACGGCGACAAAGAGGAGCATGACGTAGTCATATACGGAATACTCACTCTCGGTGAGCGGCGTTCTCTTCATGGTGCGCAGACCGCGGAGATCAATCGTAAGTCCGAGGACGTTTGCCTTTCCGAGCGCATTGGAAACCAGCGGGATTATAATCGGCGTAAGCGACTTCAGTTTGCCGACAAGACCCTCCCCGGGGTAGTATGCCCTTGCCAGCTGTGCCTCCTGAATCCTCTTTCCTTCGAGCTGAAGGGACGGAATGAATCTGATTGCAATCAGAAGCATGAGCGTATAGTCGACGGGAAGGTGCAGTTTCTGAAGGGCGTGCACCATGTCGCGCGGCTGTGTGGATATGATCAGAATCTGGAATGCAAAGAGCATTGCAAAGAACCTGAGCGAAAGTATCAGCGCAAAGTTAAGTGCGCCCGCGGTTATCGGGATATTGCCGCCGATATACGGTATGAACGAAGGAATCAGGTATCCGATGACATCGCCGGACTGCATGGTAAGAACCGTAAGCAGTATAAGACCGATGGAGAGGAATACAAGCATCGGTATCTGTCTGATAAGTTCGCGCGAGAACCTGCCGACAACCGAGAGCGCGAAGAGGATAATTGCCGTCGCCGCTATTATATCCGGTCTTGTCGAGACGATTGCTATGAGGATAACGACAACGAGGAAGATAATTTTCGTAAGCGCGTTCATCCTGTGGAATATGCCGTCAATCCGTTTGTACTGTAAAATCTCTGCCATTTCAGTTCACCTTCACGCGAATATCCTCGACGATTCTGCCGTCCGCCATCCTGATTATCCTCTCGGCGTAATTCCTGACAATCTTCATGTCGTGGCTGACCATGAGAACGGTATGACCCTGCCTGCTCAGTTTTGTAAGAATGCTCATGATGCGTCTTGCCTCAATCGGATCAAGTCCCGTCGTGGGCTCATCGAGTATGATAATCTCTGGGCGCATCGCGGTAACGCAGGCGATTGCAAGGCGCTGACGTTCTCCGCGGCTCATTGAACGCGGGAAGACCTTTCTTTTATCGGAGAGACCGACTTCCGCGAGGATTCCGTCTATAATCCCGTCGCATTCCTCCTCTTTCTTTCCGATATTTTTGAGACCGAAGAGAATCTCCTTCTCTACCGTCTCTTCGAAGAGCATGGTATCGGGGTTCTGGAATACCAGTCCCGCATGATTCGCAAGCTCGGTCACGGTGGATTCTTTTGTGTTCATGCCGGCAACGATTACATCCCCGGATGTCGGTTTCAGAAGTCCGTTGAGATGCTTTGAGAGCGTAGTCTTTCCCGACCCGTTCTCGCCTATGACCGCGACAAGTTCGCCGTGCTTAATCTCCACGGAAAGCCCGTCGATACCGCGGTTTTCTCCGTACTGGTGAACCAGATCGGTTATCTTTATCGCCGTTTCTTTGCGGTCGTATTCAGCGTCCTGCGTGCCGCTGCCTTCGCTCTCTGATGAGTCGGAATCTCCGGTTTTCAAATCCGCAATGTCTTCATCGTCGTGATAGTTTTCGAAGAACTCCTTCGAACTTACAATGCCCGTGATCTCTCCCTTCTCTATCATGACGACGCGGTCGGTTATCTCCGCCATCTCGCGCGGTTTCTGCTCGACGACGATGATTGTCTTCTTCTGTGCTTTCAGTTCCTTGAGTATGGAGATGATGACGCCGGTCGCATGCGTGTCGAGTTCGGCAGTGGCTTCATCAAGAATTATGCAGTCCGTTCCCGACGCAAGTGTCGCGGCAAGGGCGACTCTCTGTTTCTGTCCGCCCGAGAGTGTATGCGGCGGGCGGTAGCGTATCTTCTCGATGTCGGTAAGTTTCAGAATCTTCTCGAGGCGCTCTTTTACATCGGCGCTGCTCAATCCGCGGTTCTCGAGACCCGAGAGGACTTCTTCTTCGACCGTGGTAAATATCAGCTGTGCATCCGCGTCATCGAAGACAACTCCGATTTTCTTGCCGATATCGCCCATGTTCTGATAATCGCGGACGTCTTGGCCGAAGATGGAGATTGTTCCCTCCGAACTGCCTTCGTATTCGTGCGTGAGGATACCTGCCGCGGCAAGACAGAATGTTGTCTTTCCTGCGCCCGTAGTTCCGTTTACGAGGATACATTCGCCTTTCTTAATGTCGAGGTCAATCCCGGTGAGCGCGGGGTGACTGCCCGACGGATATGTGTATGAGAAGTTCTCGAATTTTATGGCCGAGACATCGGATACTTCTTCGGCGGCGTCTTTTTCTGCGGCAGCTTCGGCACCCGTTGCCGCGTCCGTGTTTTCTGCCGCATTTTCGACCGCATTTTCTGCTTCGGTTTCTTCCTGTTCCGCATCCGCGTCAGCCTCGCCCGACTTCCTGCCGCTTCCGCGCATAAGAATCTTTGAGGACGGTATGAAGAGTATCTGTGTAATTATTGAGTTCGCAAACGCCGTCAGGATAATAATCGGCGAGAGGAGCAGGACGTAAGCGCCGATTGTAAACGTCTCCATCGGCTCGGGGATTACGCCCGCGAGGATGACGACCAGACAGATTGCGAGGAATGTAAATCCGCTTACGAGCGTGGATATAAAGGTCGCAATTCCGGCGGAGAGCGGAATCTTATTTCTGAGGATTGTGTATGCCGCCATACACACGACCGCGCCGAGCGGCTCGGAGATGAGGTTTGCCGGCGGCAGTATTGAGTGACTTATCAGTGCCGATATGATACCTGCGACAATTCCTATGCTGATTACGTCTTTTAATCTCGGCATTATGAGGATGATTGCCAGACAGTATAATGCGATAATCGGATTGGCTACTATTGCCCCCGGCACTATATTCGAGAGATATCTCAGTATGGCGCCGATTGCAAGCAGAATTCCTACTATGGCGATGTCCCGTGATTTCATATTATTACCTGTTTCGAGTATCCTTGTGTATATTTGTTACACTTTGATGTATATAATTATACATTGAAGTATTAAACTGTATCTGTGTGGCGTCTGTTTCATGACTTCCCGCTTAACGTTTTGCAGGGGTAATATGATGGTAAATGATGAATATTGCGAAAAATGCCGGAAATTGAGGTAAAATAAAAGGATAAGTGAAGAGGAAGAATGAATGAAAAAATGTTGTGGCGGTTATTGTGTTTGTATTGACGGATGTCTGATTATGGTTCCGTTATTTCGGGTTCAATGAATTTCGTTTCCTGTGGTTTGATTATGTGAGTTCTTGTCCTTTATACGGTGTTTATGTGTTTGTTTTCTCTGTGGTTACTTTTCAGGTGAGTTTTGCTCTTATGCGGTGATTCTCTTTGCCGGTATGTAAAGTATCTGTGTTACTATACAGTTGAATGCCGCCGTTATGATGACAATCGGTGCAACCGCGGCGAAGAAACCTGCCATGGTTCCGGTCGGAACAGCGATGACGGATGCGAACATGACTGCCATGCAGATGAAGATGAACGAGAAGCCGCTGACGAGGGTCGTGATGAAGGTCGTGATTGCGGGCGCGACAGGTGCCAGCTTTGTAGGTTCGCGGCTCTTGTCCTTGTTTCCGGCAAGCAGTGCGAAGAGGATCACACATACAATTGCGCCGAGCGGCTCCGAGATGAGGTTTGCCGGCGGGAATATCGAGTGACTGATAAGCATTGAGACGACCGCGGCTACAAGACCTATGCCTATTGCCTCTTTAAGTGCGGGTCTTACAAGTATCAGCGCCAGACAGTACAACGCGATGACAGGATTTCCTACGATTGCTCCCGGAAACATGTTTGCGACAAAACGAAGTATTGCTCCTGCCGCAAGACAGATTCCTACTATTGCGATATCTTTAGATCTCATTTTGATTCTCCAGTGTTAATCATAATTCAGAGCTTGATTGTTGCTGTGCTCTATTGAACATATTTGTGCATCGATGTATATATAATTATTTTATTTGTGCCGGCATTGTAACGCGATATATTGGGCACGGTATTTCGGTTAAAATTCGCTTTTACACATGTGTGCAAGTTATTCCTGCGCGGCAACGGATGAAAAATCGATCCCCGCCACTCCCGAAATACCGCCGCCGAAGAGATGCGCGCATGAAAACCGCGGCGAAAAAAAAGAACTGAAAAAGTGGAAAAAACAGAAAAATGACGAATGTAAATACAGTCAAAACTGCTAGAAAAAAGAAAAATAATGATTGGGTGCCGTC
>JAFPWZ010000103.1 GCA_017412625.1 Methanomicrobium sp. | reverse complement strand
GGGGTAGCTTGCAATTACATTGTACTTGTCGGGGATCTCAATCAGTGTGATATCCTTCTTGTCAGCCTTGCTGATATCCGACTTGTAGACGATTGAACCGTCGGCTTCGCCGAGGACCAGGACCGGCTTGATTTTATCGACCGCGTCAACCTCGGAGACAACATTGCCCATGAATGCGTCGACATATCCCGCATGACCGTCATCCTGATACTTCTGGATGATGTCACGTGTGTAGCTGCCGAACGGCACATCTTTGTTGCCGATTACAAGGATTGTTCCCGACTTGGAGAGATCGCCTAGGTCCTTAATGCCCGCAGTGTTTGCTGCCGGAACGGCGATTGCAAGTTTGTTGGTAAGGAGAACTTTCTTCTCTTTAATCATACCGGCTTCGTTGATGGGATCAAACTGCTTGTCGTTTGCCGAGATGAAGATATCAACGTCGGCGCCTTCCTGAATCTGCGTCTTTAACGCCTGACTTCCGGCAAAGTTAGTAACGACCTTGATATTCTTATTCTCCGCCTGGAACTGATCTATAATATCGGTAAGCGCACCTTTAAGCGATGCCGCCGCAAAGACCGTTATCTCAACAGGTTCCTGGGTTGTGACAACTGCGGTTGTCTTCTCAACCGTGCCGGTATTTCCGGCAGGATTACTCGTGCATCCTGCGGCGAATGCAAACAGAACCATACTGAATGCCAGTGCCGCAATCAACAGAACATTTTTACGACTCATAGTATCAGTAGTAACTATGTATTTCTGGGATATAATACCGACTGGATTGGTTAATCAAAGAGTGTTTACATAAACGCGCGCGCCGGACATATCCGCGGAAAGACTTCTCGGATTCTCAAAAATTCACACTGTGATGCGATCTCAAAAATGCCGATTCTCAATCCGTCAATATTATAATGTGCGAAGAGACGGATTTGGTGAAAAGTTAAACATATGTAGTTTACAAAAATCACTTTAAATCAGTCTCTTTTTTAAACAGTATCAACAATACTCAATCATGGAAAAAAGAATTCTGTCTGTGATGTCAGTTCTGCTTCTTCTGCTTGCACTGACAATTTTTGCCGGATGCACGGGTACAACAGGTACTGCGGGCAATACTCCGGCACCGACGGACAACCCTGCCGGTGAAAAAATCTTCGTATACTCCGGCGCCGGCTTAAAAGGTCCGATGTCCGAGATAGGAAAAGTGTTTACCGAGAAATACGGCAACGAAGTCGAGTTCACATTCGCGGGTTCGGGTGTTCTGATCTCGCAGATGAAGACGACCAACCTCGGCGATGTCTTCATACCCGGCGGTCAGCCCGATTATAAGGTTGCGGCGGATCAGGGTCTTGTAGTTGCCGATCCACAGCTTGTTGCCTATCATGTCCCAGTAATCGCGGTACCCAAGGGGAACCCGAAAGAGATTAAAGACGTAACCGACCTCGCAAAGAGCGGAATGCGTGTGGCACTCGGCGATGCGAACGCAACCGCTATCGGAAAAGCGGGCGTCAAGATCTTCACCAAGGCAGGAATCCTTGACGATGTCGAGAAGAACGTTGTAATGCGCGGTGCAACCATCAACGAGGTAGTAACCGCACTTGCATCGGGCAATGCGGATGTCGCACTCCTTACAAAGGACAATGCAAAGGCGGACAAGTTCGATATCATCGAGATACCCGTAGCGGACAACTCAATCCTCATAACGCCGATAGGCATCACGACCTTCACGAAGAATCCGACACTTGCACAGAAGTTCGCGGACTTCACGGCATCGGACGAGGGTAAGGCAATCTTCAAGAAATACGGCTTCCCGCCCTATCCGGATCCGAAATATACAGCCTGAACTCTGAAGACTTATAAGTTCGATGAATTACGGTCAGGCAACAGTCAATGACTACCCAAACCAAACACCATTTTTCCCTGTTCAAACTGCTTTGCACAGGTACGGCTCTTGCGGCAGTACTCGGACTTATCGTCATCTTCGCAGGGATGATACTCTACCCGACTCCCGCCGACCTCATTGACTGTCTTTTATCCGAAGAGATCAGATTTGCAATAACGCTCTCAATGGTTACGGCACTTATCTCGACTTTTTTATGTGCAGTTATTGCGATCCCCGCCGCATACTCGATGACGCGTTTTGATTTCTTCGGCAAGGAAGCCGCAAACATTCTGCTCAACCTTCCGCTATCCCTTCCGCCTCTCGTGGCGGGTATTGCGCTTCTCATATTCTTCTCCCCCGTTCTCTCGCCTGCGGGCGGGTTACTCTCGGCGATGGGGATTAACATTGTCTATACGTCGGCGGCGATAGTCATTGCACAGTTCTTTGTCAATACGCCGTATATGATAAGATCTCTGAGATCCTCCTTTTCCATGGTTAATCCGCGTTACGAGCATACCGCACGCACACTCGGATGCAGCGAATGGAACACCTTCGTTCAGGTGACGCTGCCTATGGCAAAGAGCGGTCTCATCGCGGGTATCGTGATTACGTGGTCGAAGGCAATGGGAGAGTTCGGAGCCGTGCTCATGCTCGCCGGCGCCATCGCCATGAAGACAGAGACGCTTCCGATTGCTCTGTTCATCAACATGACCACCGGCGATATCGAGAAATCGGTGGCGGCGGCAATCATACTGCTGGCTATCTCGGCAGTTGTTCTGATTGCCGTCGAACACTACGGCAAAGGCAGGGGTGTTGACTATGTCTGAGGCGGATAATACCGGCAGCATGACCGATATAACCAATCCTCAATGCTCATACTCCAAAGAATCATCAAAGAACTGCCTTACCATTGAGAACTTCTCGATCACACTCGGCGACTTTAAAGCCGAAAATCTGAATCTGAAGGTCGGGGACGGTGAATACTGCATAGTCATAGGTCCGACGGGCGCGGGAAAGACGATTCTTCTCGAGACCATCGCGGGAATACACCGCCTGAAGACGGGTAAGATATACCTTCACGGCAGGGATATTACGGATATACCCCCCGAACTTCGCGGTATCGGCATAGTATACCAGGACTACATGCTCTTTCCGCATATGACAATCGGCGACAACATCGCATTCGGACTTAAACAGCGCGGCGTAAGCAAAGAGGAACGCGAGCGACAGGCAGCCGAAATTGCCGGCAAACTGGGTATAGGTCACCTTCTCGGACGCTATCCGCAGACACTCTCCGGCGGCGAAAAGCAGCGTGCGGCAATTGCGCGGGCAGTAATCCTGAAGCCTAAGGTTTTACTCCTCGACGAACCCCTGTCTGCGCTCGACAACACGACCCGCGAGAGCCTGCGCCGCGAACTGAAAAAACTGCATAAAGAGATGCATACGACAATCATCCACATTACGCATCATTTTGAGGATATCTACTCGCTTGCCGACCGCGTCGTCGTAATGCGGGAGGGAAGCATCATACAGTGCGGAACCGTGGAAGAGATTGTAAGGAAACCCGATACGAGATTTATCGCAGATTTCACGGGCATGGAAAATATCTACGCAGGCATATGCACGCCGCTGTCGAACGGAACCTGCGAAATCGAGATAAACGGTCTGAAACTTTATGCCGTCTCCGACAGAAGCGGCGATGTTAACGTCGGCATACGCCCCGAAGAGCTGATAATATCAAAAGAAAAACTTGCATCCTCGGCACGCAACTCGGTCTGCGGCGAGGTCATTAAAATCACGGACAACGGCATCTTCTCAAAGATCGCCGTCGCCGAAGAAAAAAGCGGGGTTATATTTACAGCCGCGCTTACAAAACAGGGCATAGAGAGCATGAACGTAACCACGGGCGATAAGGTATATCTCACCTTCAAGGCAACGGCGGTTCATGTCTTCTGAATATATTCTGCCCATTTCTTCTTTCTGATTTCGCCGCAGTATTATTTGTGCGTCCTTTCCTTGTCTCTGAGTCCCTTTGGAGTCGCGTTCCAGTTGAAGATATCATCGAGGTGCTTATCCTCTACCCAGCCGTTCTTTACCGTGACCTCATCCCTGTGATCGAACTTGTAGACATAGGGCTTTATGTCGATTATCGGAGTGCCGTTCAATATGTCCACGGCGCCGATCTTAAGGACATTCTTCCTCTCTTCATCCCTGCCGATAAGGGTGACTATCGAGAAACCTATCGGGTTAGGGCGGTTAAAGTGGCGTATGGCAAAGATACCTTTCGCATTGCCGCCGTCAAGGAAAGGCTCGCGGACGAGCTGAACGCCGGTTGCCCTGTCAAAGTGATAGAGAAGAATCAGATGCGAGAAGTTTTCGATATTCTGAAGACCGGGGACGTATTCGTCATAGAGCACGATTTCGCCGACGGAATCGTTGAATACACCCTGAATGGGTGTGTTATCCTGAATTGTATGCTCGGATCGCACTATGCCTATGGGGTGATAAACTATGTCCCTGCCCTTCCATTCCGAAAGTTTCCCGGCACCGTCATCGGGAAATTTCCCGTTTCTATTATCACTTGACTTTTCGCAATTATCCATAATATATCATTAACCGCAACCGTGAAATAAGTATTCAAATATTCGCGGCAAATCGCAAAATCGCACGGTCAAAAAATGCCGATTCGATAAATGCTAAATATGCGGACGTCTATTATCTGGATAACAAAGAGGTGTTCTAAATGGACTTACTCAGGAATATCCCGACTGTTTTACTGCTCTTGCTGCTTCTCAGCTTTGCAACCGCAACCGTAACGGCGGCAGCTGCGGAAACCGCGACAGCCCCCGTAAACGCAGATACGGACTCAGAGACCGATACGGGCGTCACTTTCCGATATTTTGACCGCTATGCAGTCTGCTCGTTCTCATCCAGCCCCTACGGTGCGGAGATCTACATCGACGGCAAGCTCGCAGGCACGGAACCCATCCTCAACCACTACCTAATCGCCGGCGAGCACACGGTCGCTATGTCAAAGACCGGCTATAAGACCGAGGAAAAGACCTTTACGGTCGCGGCAGGCGAACGAAAGACAATACGACTGAATCTTGAGGAGAAGAACAGCCCCATGGCATTCATCTGCCTCTACTCATACCCCGCGGGCGCATCCGTGACAATGGACGGAAAATACATAGGAAATACGCCGATAAACAACCTGCCGGTCTTCTTCGGCATGCACTCGATACAATACACGCTCGACGGATACGAGAGCGTCACATCCGCAATCGCGGCAGACACGGGAAAGGTATCCTCGCTCTCGGTTGCGCTGAAGCCGAAAGCCAACCGCGATCCTATCTGCAACTTCATATCCGAACCCGCGGGAGCAACAATCTCCGTTGACGGAAAATACATAGGAACGACGCCGTTCAGAAGCTATCACATCGCGCCCGGGACGCACAGGATAAGATACTCCCTTTCCGGCTACAAAGACAGCTCAGATACCTACAATGCCGTCTATGACTCGTCCGGCGATATCTTCATGACGCTTGCGCCTCTCTCGGCACCCGAAACATAATCCGAAAAACGGGACAAAAGCAAATCAGAAACAAATAAAAAAGAAATCAAAAGCAGAACAAAAACAAACCAATAACAGCCAAAAAAACCGAACAAACTCAAAAAATCTTTTTTGAGACTCAGTTAAAATCGGGATGAGTCTCAATTCTGTAATTCTCGTGCATGTAACTCTCGCGGACGGGGTAGTTGCTGAGTTTTACCGAGTAATATCTCTCGAACTTCTTAATGAACTCGGGATCGTTATCAAGCCTGTACTCGTCAGGCACCTGCGGATCGACCCAGTAAACCGTATTCCTGCCCTCGACTAGGCAGTTACCGTTCCTGCATACGATTAGACCCTTCTTTATCGTATACTCCGTCTGAGAAAGTGCGGATATGACCTTCTCGTAATCGACCGTCGGATCGATATCGCCGACTTTAACGGGGTAGATTGCGATGTCGGCATCGGCGCCCACTCCGAGATGTCCTTTTCCGAGATCCGTTACACCCAGCGCCTTCGCCTGTGCGGCGCGTGTCATGACCGCAATATCATACCAGTCAAGCTCGCGGTCGATAGTGTGAAGAAGTATCCTCTTCTCGGTATCGGGATGGATGCGCGAAAGCTCAGCCTCCCTGTATTTGCGGCTCATCAAAAGCGCGGCTATCTCTGGGTATTTGACAAACGGCGCTCCGTTGGGGCTGTCCGTCGTCAGCATGCACTGCCACGGACTCTTTACCTGAAGGGCAAGCTCAAGACCGATAGCCCACATAATCGAGTTGACAAGATTCTTGCGGGAGTAAAACACGGGGATGATACCCGACGCCGTCTCAAGCTCGACATCGTGATTACTCCACTTATTATGATACATGCGGTAGAGATTGAACTCCATCGGACCGTCGGCGGTCATTGTGGTCGTCTTTCCGAACATAACCTGACCCATGTCTATGGCAACCTGCGGCTTGCGGTTGACCATCCACGCTATGTCATCCGATTTCGAGCAGAGATCGGACCATTTCGAGCCGCCGTAGGAGTGGAACTGCACATGCGTCAGATAAAGCGACTGGCGCTTATCGTTGAGATCCGGCGTTCTGTTCATTGTTTCAAGCGTGCACTTGTAATTTCCGGGCTTTCCCAGATTATTGCAGTGAAGGTGAACCGAGTGCGGGAGTTTCAGAAGTTCGTTGGCGCGGATCATATACTCGATGATCTCGGCGGGAGTGACTCCGAAATGGTCAACCTTCTGATGAATACAGGAGATATTCTTACCGAATCCCCACATCTCCGAGCCGCCGGGATTCGTGAGCTTAAGTCCGAAACCTTTCACGGCGGAGAGTGTCCACGCAACCACAGCCGCCGCCTTCTTCAGGTCGGCATCGGCGATGGCCTCCATCACCGACCAGTTGCCGTCAAAGAGCGTATTCGCCATGGTGTCGTGAAGGGTCATGTGCCTGAACTCTTCATGGGTATGCCTCGCCTCCATCGGCGCCATCGCACCCTCGAGGATGGTCGTATATCCCATCGCGCTGTAGCGGTAATTGTTGGCGTAGACCGTCGGCACACTGTAACCCGAGACGGCATGCATATGCGGCTGGGCACGGCCGCGTCCCGCACGCATATCTTCGGGGCTCATGTAGCGCCCGAAATTAACCTTGGTTCCGCAGATATGGGTATGAGAGTCAATGCCGCCGGGGAGCGTGAGCTGACCTTTTGCATCGACAACTACGGCACGGGACCCGACCGACTCGACGATTTTGCCGTCTTTCACGGCAATATCGCGGATTTCGCCTTTGACACCGTTAATCGGGTCGATAACGTATGCGTTTCTGATCAGCAGCTCATTCATCTTCTTGCCTCCCACTCCGCGGACTGCGCCTTAATCTTGTCTTCGGACTTTACAATGCCTTTCTTCTCGGCGATTATATCGTAGATTCTCGTAAGAATCTCCTCATCGTTGGGCTGTGTCGGTTCGAGGACCTTCTTTACCCAGAGCGGAATCGAATCGAGACGGTATGCCGTTCCCTCGGCATCGATACCGCAGATTGCTACGGGGATCTGCACGTTTGCCGTCGCCGTGCTCATGCTCGGGAACGGGTCAATGACCACGCAGGGTATCTTGGAGAGCGCCTCATTGCACCGCCGCGGCAGATGCGCCCCGGGATCGCTGCCGATTATGATACAGGCGTCAACCTCGCCGCGAAGGAGAAGGTCGACTGTGGATGTCTCGCCCGGGTTGTAGAACGCCGTTCCGCGCGAGAAGTCCATAGCATACGGATACCCGCCCATATACGTAAAGGTCTGATTCGTGCCGTAAACGTTCCAGTGACCCCTCATCGGCGTCAGAGTAAACTTTGTATGCCTCGAGAGCTCGTCGACAAGCTCGATGCCGTTGCGCACGTTCTTGTATTTCCCCGGTGACTCCGTAAGACCGATACCCGTGAAGAAGACGCCGAACTTCGCATTCATGCACATCTCGGCAACGCGGATGAGCTGGGTCTTCTTTACCCCCGAAACCGTCTCGGGCACGACATCGCTTCTGCCCCGCACAATTGCGCGGAGTGCCGAGAAGACCGCATAATCGCCGCCGGGCTTTATCTTAACGAATTCGTCGGCATTTTTCGCCACATCCGTCTCCCTTATGTCTACGACAATAAGTTTCCTGTCGCGAAAAGCGTCGTTAAGGAAAAAGCCGTCGGGATACATCGAATAGCGGCTCATATGCCGCGGATGCGACTCTATGGGATTCGATCCCCAGTAGACTATGAGATCGGCACGGTTCTTTATCTGACCGAGCGTGCATCCCGGATGCCCCGCTTCCTGAATCGCCATGATGGACGGTCCGTGGCAGATTGAAGAACAGTTATCGATAACGCCGCCTATCGCCTCGGCAATCGAGACGCCGACGCACTGAGCCTCGCCGTAGGTTCCCGACCAGCCGAAGAGGAGCGGGCGCTTTGCCTTGAGGAGAATATCGGCGGTATACTCTATCGCCTCGTCGTAGGAGATATTCTTCCAGCCGTTTTCGGTGCGCATTATCGGCGACTTGAGTCTGTCTTTTGCAAGGAATTTGCCGCTGCAGAGAGCACAGCCGTTATCGACGCCCACAATGTCGTTATCCTTAATTGTCAGTTTTATATCGTCGCAGAGACATCCGCAGAGCGGGCAGGTCACGTCCTCGACAACGCGGTCGCCCTCGGGGGACTTTGTAAGAACGCCCGGATACGTATTGTCGTATCTCAGACCGCCTTCGGACTCAAGAATCTCCCATGCCGAAAGAATGCGGTCGCCCTCCTCTGCCGGAACAACCTCAACATCCAGCCATTTGTAGTCCGGCGCTCCCGTTCCGTGCGTATGAGAGTGCAGAATCGAGTTTGCGTGCGGACCGCAGGGAATAAAGACCATGCCCTGCTGAACGTCGCGTGTCTCGACGACCTTGAAGACAGTCTCGCCTTCGGAACTTTTAATTCTCACGAGGTCGCCGTCGAAAACCCCGATCTCGACCAGATCAAGCGGATTTATGTAGCACAGCGAAGTCTGCTCGGTATATTTGGGATTATCCTTATAGTAGAGCTGTTCACCCTGTCTTATCGTCCGACCGCTTGTAAATAACAGTTTCAATGCACTCCCTCCGCAGAAATTACGCTGTCCCTATCAATACTATGTAGTTTATAGTTTAAGTTCACACCGTTAAGTATTGTGAAATTACCCGCACACAATGCCGCCGCAACACCGATCTAACGTCTGCGCAATGCCGCAGTATGCAACCCGTTGTCATGCGGCACCCGCGCATACGAAATATTCAGTACGGATATTTTACTTCGTTAACATTCAACTCTGACAGCAAGTTGAATAAAGATTTCTTTTCTGTCATAAAAATATGATTCATACGCGCACCCGACCGGATCACCGAAAATAAAAAGAATTAACATAATCAGTTTGTTCACGAAAATAAGATTGTTAAATGGCAAAAGCATTTATTATACGGATCACAGAAACTAATTTGATAACATGAAGTACAGTGCAAGAAACGTATTCAAAGGTACAGTCAAAGAGATCAAGATCGGCGAAGTCATGGCTGAAGTCATCATTGCACTCCCGGGCGGCTCCGAAGTTGTCTCAACAGTCACAAAAGAATCGGTTGCAAACCTCGGACTCAAGAAGGGCGGCGAGGCATACGCAATCATCAAAGCGTCCAACGTTATCCTTGGAACAGACTGAATTGACTAAATTCAACCCTTTTTCTGAATCGACCGATAAGTCGATTCATTATTAAGTATCAAAACTTTTCAATCGTCAAAACTCTTCAATCGTTAAAACCCTTCTATCGATACTGAGCAGTTATCTCCCGTTACTTGGTTTTATCCGGTCACACCTATTCTGCCGACGGCATCCGCAAAATCGCAAAATCACATAATCGCAAAATTACAGGATCACAAAATAACAAAATAACAAAACTGCAAAAATACAGAATCACAAAATAACTGCAAAAGAAGAGATGTCTATAAAAGATTGGGGTCGTGAGAAGTTATCTCAAACCGACCGTGAAAAAAATTTATTTTTTAAGGTAAATGTTACCGTAGATGATCTCGCCCTTCCTCTTGGAGTGGCGCTCACCCAGGTCACCGATATAGTGTGCAAATGTTAATTTTTCGCCTTCGACCGCTTCAGCCTCGACATCGTCGACATACTTGAAGCCCGGCATCATGTATTTGATCTGACCGTAGACGTAGATATCTCCTTTAACCATCTGACCGCCGACACGGGACTCGACATTGCCCTTAATGACAACGGTTCCGCCCTCGCCGTGTGTGCAGACATGGAGGAATGCATCGCCGTCGATAATGATCTTGCCGCCTCTCATGAAAGTTGCAACATCGTTACCTGCATTTCCTTTGACGTGGATTAATCCGCCGGTCATACCGCGCCAGTCGCCGCGGTATGCACTGCCGAGGTAGTTCTGAGCATTACCCTCGACAATGAACTCTCCGCCTGCCATACCGATACCGCAGAATGAATCGACGTTACCCTTTACGGTAACCTTGCCGCCCTTCATCCAGCCTGCCGTGTACATATCGCAGTCGCTCTCGACTATGATCTCGCCGGCAGTCATCTGCTGACCGATGCGCTTAATCTTCTTGCAGTCGCCCTTTACGATAATCTGGGTATCGGCAGCGGTATCGCCGCCGTTACCGTCGATATCAAAGTACTCTCCGAGTTTGCCCTTGCGGTTACCCTCATGGCATTCGAGTGCTGCAATCTCATCAGCTGTCTTGCCTGCAAACGCGTCAGGTGTGACATTGTATGCCTCAAGATAGAGTTCATGAGTTCCTTTTGCTGTTAATGTAACTGTACTCATAGTTCACCTCAGTTGGTTGCATCGACCTCGATTGCACGCGGGTTGTGCATGTGCTCGTCAAATACCTTGTAGTTCTCGAGTCCTACGGAGTAGTACTTTGCGAACTTCTCGTGGATATCACGCTCGACAATTGCGTTCTCCTTAACCTTGACATCGGTCCAGACCGTGTACTTGGGTGTCGTAGCAATGACAACACCGTTCTCGACAACCATGACGCCGTCCTTGAAGGTGTATGCGGTCTCCGAGAATGCCTTCTCGATAAGCTCGGGATCCTTGGGCATCTTCTCGGGGTTGATGTCGTAGATTGCAATGTTTGCGTTCGTTCCCTCTTTGAGTGAACCATAGAGGTTGGAGATACCCATACACTTTGCGGGACCTGCACGGGTCATCTCGGCAATCTCGTAGAGTGAAAGCTCTCTGTCCATGGACTCGAGCTGGGTTGCCGCAATAACCTTCTCTGACCACTTGAATGAGTGGAGGAGGTCGTCACGTGCCTTCTTTGACATGAGCCACTTAATTACACGCGGGTAACGTGTGAACGGACCGGCGTTGGGGTGGTCGGTTGTCAGGTGGCATCTCATGTGGTCTTTTGCAAGGAGTGCAAGCTCAAGACCGATTGCCCACTGAATGTCGCAGACCTTGATGTTCTTGTCGTAGACATACGGAACGATACCTGCTGCTGTCTCAAGCTCGACATCGGTGTTTGCCCACTTCAGGTTGTTGAGTCTGTTGAGGTGGAACTCGAACGGACCGTCTGCTGTCATTGTCGTTGTCTCGTCAAGCGTAACGAAACCGACATCGAATGAGATATTGTCGTGCTTGTTGACGTAGTCCATGACCTTCTGTGAACCGGACTCGAAATCTGCCCATGTTGTTCCGTCGTATGCGTGGAACTGGAGGTGAGTGTTGTGCAGTACAACATCGCGACCGAACTTGTTGTTCGGCTTGATACCCTCGGCAAGCTTGAGTGTGTCAAGTGTCGTGGTGTAGTTGCCCGGGTTTCCGAGGTTGTTGGGGTGGACGTGCAGACAGTGCGGCAGTCCGAGGAGCTCGTTTGTCTCCATCTGTCCCTTTACAATCTCTGCGGGTGTGATATCGAAGTATGGTACGGGGTCGTGAATTGTCGTACAGTTCATACCCCAGCCCCATGCTTCCGTTCCGCCGGGGTTGACGCACTTGATACCGAAACCTTTGGTTGCGTTGAGTAGCCACGCCGTGTATGCGGCGTTGTTCTCAAGCTCTCTGTTCTTTAAGTACTCGAGCTGGAACCAGTTGTTACCCATGACGGGCATTGCCGCGATATCGACGATTGGTGTATCTCTGATCTCTTCATGAACGTGTGGTGCGTGAAGAGGAGGCATTGCCGCTTCGTTAAGGAAGCTGTATCCCATACGTGCGTATGCATATCCTGTTGCGAATGTGCTCGGCACCGAGAAACCCATCTCGACTCTTGTGTTTCCGACCTTTGTGCGGCTTCTGAAGAGCTTATCCTCAGGGCGCATTAAGCGTCCGACATTGACCTTTGGTCCGACACAGTGTGTGTGAATATCGACACCGCCGGCCATAACGGTCTTACCTGATGCATCGATTGTCTTTCCGCCTTTAACCTCGGAAGCTTCGACGATCTTACCGTCTTTGATACCGATATCTTTTTTGTCGCCTTTGATTCCTGTAAGAGGGTCAAATACGAATCCGTTTTTGATAATGTAATCGCTCATATGAATCCTTCTCCCTCCAGCTCAACCATGCGTTCATAGACCGCATCAAGGAACTCTTCATCTGACGGGACACCGGCAGGTGCGTCAACGACTTTTCTGTACTGAATCGGGACGTTATCCATACGATATACGATACCGCCGTCATCGACACCGCAGATCTTTACGGGGACGTGAAGGTCGGAGATCTCGCTTGCCATGTTTCGGCTCGGGTCGATCGTGATGAACGGGTGCTTCTTTAAGTGCTGTACTGCGGGAATCGGGAAGTGTGCTCCTGCATCCGTACCGATGTTGATGAATGCATCAATCTCGTCACGCATTGCAAGATCGACCGAACTTGTCTCTCCCGGGTTCATGTGAACCATTGTCTTCTTTGTTAAGTCGAGACAGTACGGGAATCCGAACTGCCATGACCAGACCGCTCCGGGACCTGTGATGTTGTAGTGTCCGCGCATTGCCATGATTGTACACTTTGTGAACTCGTTGAGGTCGCGTGTAAGCGAGATGGCAATATCGATGTTGTGGTTGCGTCCGTCGGAGTGGCAGAGACCCATACCGTAGAAGAAGTTGCAGAAACGTGCGTTCTTCATTACTTCGGCTACTTCGAGGATGGTCTCTTTCGGAATGTTTGCGACTACGTCGGGGATATCGTCGGCGTGTCCGTGGCAGACCATACGGAATGCATCGAACAGCTCGTAGTCATGTCCCTGCCTGACCTGAAGGTAGTAGTCGGCAACACGTCCGGTATCCGTGAATCTCGGATCGATTACAATGACTGTCCTGGACTTGTGTCCCTTACCGGTGAAGAAACCGCGGGGGAAGATTGCATATCTCGACATGTGACGCGGGTGTGCGTGTGCCGGGTTTGATCCCCAGTAGACGATTACGTCTGCACGGTTCTTGACTTCACCGAGTGTACAGGACGGGTATCCGTTATCGAAGATTGCAAGGAATGAACTTCCGTGACAGATAGATGCACAGTTGTCGAGACAGCCGCCGGCTCTCTCCATGACACGTGCCGCTGCAGCGTGACCTTCGCAGTTTGTTGAACCGAATCCGTACATCAACGGTTTCTTTGCTTTGAGGAGTGTCTTTGCTGTAAAGTCGATTGCCTCTTTAAAGCTGACATCCTTCATTGTGCCATCGGGCTGGCGCATGCGTGGAAGTTTGATACGTCCGTCGTGGTCTCCGCCGTGCATAAAGATCTGTGTTCCGATTGCACATACGTTCTTGACCTCCAGGACTCTCTTTCCGTCATCGGAAACAGTTACCTCTACATCGTCACAGCAGGCACCACAGTATGGACATCCTACGTTTTTGATTACTTTCGGCATTTAAATCACTCGTTACCTTCTTTCCAAAGACCTACAGCACCCTGAACACACTCAAGAGCTGACTTGATGCGCTCAAACGGTGCGGGTTCAATATATACGGGGAAACCGCTGTACTGCGGCTCGCCCGTTGACTGTGTTCTCGGCGGAACAACCTGATTTGCCCAGACACCCTGACGGATGTGGCAAAGTCCTCTGTAACATGTCTGACGTGCGACAACGGCTTTTACGATTACTTCGCCGCTCTCGCTTGTTACTTTTACATTGGTGTTAGGGGTGATACCAAGTGCCTTGATATCCTCCTCATTCATCTCAACGAGAGAACATGCTTCAAAGTATTCCTTGGAAGGTTTTCCAATCTCCATTGCAATACCTTCCTCAATGGAACGCTGGGTTATCATGTTCAATAATATCTTTGCCATATTCTCAATTCACCTGTTAAATGGGCTTGGACCAAGTTCTTTAATTGTGCTAATGACGTCGTTCATGACCATTCCCCACTTTGCACCCTCTGATGCCGAGACGAATGTCATTCTGAGTCTCTTATCGTTAACACCTATGTTCTTCAGGACATTCTTCATGAGGAACATGCGTTTTGCGCATTTGTAGTTGCCCTCAAGATAGTGGCAGTCACCGAAGTGACAGCCCGATACCAATACACCGTCTGCTCCGTCGTTGAATGCCTTCATTATGAAGAGGGGATCGACACGACCCGTACACATTACACGGATTGCACGAATGTCAGGGGGATACTGAATACGGGCACCGCCAGCAAGATCGGCACCGGCATATGAACACCAGTTACAGATGATTGCTACAATTTTAGGGTTCCATCCTTCATCTGCCATTACTGTTCACCTCCGAGTCCGCCAAGAAGAAATGCGTCAATCTGAGCGCAGATCTGCGGACTGGTAAAGTGCTGCATCTTGATTGCGCCACCCGGACAATATCCGCCGCAGGTACCGCAGCCTTTACATTTTGCTTCGGTTACTGTCATAACCTGTCTGCCATCGTCAAGTGTCTTAAGCGAAAGCGCCTTGTACGGACACTGCGGAACACACATTCCGCATCCTGCGCAGAGCGACTCGACACACTGTGCGAAGTAAGGCTCAAGTTCTACTTCACCCTTGTGAATCGGGATACTTGCCGCGGATGCAGCTCCTTCGGCCTGACCGACCGTGTCGGGGATATCTTTCGGACCCTGACAGACACCTGCAAGGAATATACCTGCGGTTGTGGTGCCGCACGGGTTCAGCTTCGGGTGAGCTTCAAGGTACCATCCGTCCTGCGACTTGGAAATACCGAACATCTGACGAATGTGCTCTGCGTCCGCCTTGGGTTTGATAGCTGCCGCGAGAACAACAATGTCACACTCCACAGTAACAGGTCTGCCTAAGAGTGTGTCCTCTGCCTTTACATAGATATTCTTTGTGACAGGGTCTTCCTGCAGTGAGGCAACACGACCGCGGATGAACTTTGCACCCTCGTTCTGGATACGGTAGTAGAACTCCTCGTACATCTTACCGAATGACCTGATATCCATGTAGAATATGTAAGGCACACAGCCCGGAATCTTTTCCATGACCTGGTGAGCGTGCTTGAGCGAGTACATACAACAGAATCTCGAACAGTATGGCTTCGATGAGCCGCCTGTGTTGTCACGCGATCCCGCACAGAGTACGAAACCGACTTTCATCGGTGTTACACCGTCGGACGGGCGGATTAAGTGACCGCCGGTAGGTCCTGATGCACAGATTAAGCGCTCGAACTCGAGACCGGTGATGACGTTCTCGTATCTCTTGTAACCCCACTCGGTCTTGTCTTCGATCGGGATTAAGTCGTAACCTGTTGCGAGGATTACACAACCGACTTTGACCTTCTCGAACGTGTCAACCATGTCGAGGTCGATTGCAGCCTTCTCGGGTCCGCAGATCTCTTTACAGAGTCCGCACTTTACACATGCATCGAAGTCGATTGTGTACTGGAGAGGTACAACCTGCGGGTGGTAAATGTAGATTGCCTTTCTCGGAGCCATTCCGAACTCGAACGGGTTGGGCTTGATTACGGGACAGACTGAGGTACAGTCACCGCAACCGTTACAACCGGAGCCTTTGAGGCCTGCTGCCTCCATCTCGGCACCGTTTCTGGTTCCGCGTGCTTTTCTTCTGAGCGTGATCTCGAAGTTACCGATGTATCCGTCCACTGCTTCGACTTCGGTGTAGCTCTTGAGGATGATATTGGGGTGACGTCCCGCATCCACCATCTTAGGTGATAAGATACACTGCGAACAGTCGAGTGTCGGGAATGTCTTATCGAGCTGTGACATTCTGCCGCCGATACTGGGGGTCTGCTCGATGAGGTAGGTCTTGATACCTGCGCTTGCAAGATCGAGTGATGCCTGGATACCTCCGACACCGCCGCCGACGACCATTGCCGCGTGCTCTACGGGCACACTCTTGGGTGTAAGGTCTTCGAGGAGTCTTGCCTTTGCGACCGCGATTCTGACCTGGTCTTTTGCTTTTGCGGTTGCGCCGTCCCAGTCGTGCATGTGTACCCATGAGTTCTGGTCACGGATGTTTGCCATCTCGAAGCGGAACTCGTTGAGTCCTCCTTCCTTGGTCGCAATCCTGAATGTCGGTTCGTGCAGACGGGGTGTACATGCCGCAACAACAACGCCCGTAAGCTTGTGCTCTGCGATTGCCGCCTTGATCATGTTCTGACCCGGGGTCGAGCACATGTACTGGTAATCCTTAGCGATGATTACATCGGGGAGAGTCTGAGCATACTTTACGACATCAGCAACAGAGAGTGAACCTGCAATGTTCGTACCGCAGTGGCAAATAAACACTCCGATTCTTGGGGCCTGATTTTCTACCATTTTTTTCATCCTCCTTACTGAATCTTCTCCAGGAACGATGAACAGTCGACTGCATGAAGGTCGATTGCAAGTTCCGCGGGTGTCATTCCCTGTGCAAGTCCTAACAGTTCGTTGAAGTGAAGGATCGGCAGGTTGTATTTCTTACCGAAGTTCTGTGCGATCTCAACCTGACCGCGGTCGAACTGAAGCTGACAGAACGGACAGACTTCCGTTAAGGCATCTGCTCCCGCTTCCGTGATGTTGATTAACTTCTCGTTTGTGATATCGAGTGCGTGAAGGAGATCGTATCCGCGGACACCGCCGCCCGCACCGCAGCACTGCATCTTGTTGCGGTACTGTACGGGTTCCGCACCGAGTGCTTCGACAAGTTCTTCAAGCCACATCGGGTTTTCCGTGTCGCCGAAGTGACGGTCTTTCTGCGGCTTCATTAAGTGGCATCCGTAGTGGACTGCGACCTTTGTGCCGGTAAGGGGTCTTGTGACGCTGTCTGCGACCTTCTTTACACCGCAGATCTTGTCATCGTAGTAAAGTTCGGCAAGGTGCCAGACGTTGATTGTTCCTTTGTACTGCATGTCAATCTCGGCGAGGACCTCGTTGACTCCGTCGCGAAGCTCGTCGTTGTGCTTTAATTTGTGGTTGACTTCCCAGATTGACTTGTAACAGCCGTTACAGATGAGTGCAATGTCTTTACCCATCTCTTCAGCAAGACAGAGGTTTCTTGCCGCCATTGCATACCAGACGTTTAAATCGATTGAACCGAATGCACCCGGTGCCGGACAGCAGCTTGCTCCCTTGAGCGGAAGAAGCTCGATTCCCAGTTTTGCACTTGTCTTGATTGCGGATGCTTCACATCCCGGGTAACGGTTTGGTGCAATACAACCGAGGAAGAATGCATATGAGTGTTCCATGTGTGTAGCCATTTTAACTTACTCCTCCGAAAGGATGCGGTCTGCTTCCGCTTTCAAGTTGTAGTGATCGATGATCTTCTGGATTCCCGGAATGTATTCAGGATATGTGTGGGTTGTCGGCGGGTCTCTCGGAAGTCCGAGTCTCTCACGTACTGCACGGTTTGCATCGTTGTTCGGTACGCCGTGTCCCGTCTTGTAGATCAGCTGAACTGTCTGCAGGAAGTTCTTCGGAACTGCGTGTCCTGTCTTGAATGCAAGGTTTCTCATTGCCATGATGACATCGGTCGGAAGGATGTCACGCGGACAGCGGTCGGAACATGAGTAACAGGTTGTACAGAGCCAGAGATCCGGATCCGATAATGCCTCTTCCTCAAGACCGAGTATTGCTCTTCTCATAAACACACGAATGCGGTATGAACTGCGTGGCGCTGACGGGCATGAACCTGTACAGGTACCACACTGGTAGCACATGTGTGATATTGTGCCGCTGAGCTTCTTGACTTCGGCGCTGAAGTCTTTGTTTGAGTCAGTGACGTAGTAGTTCCTGTCCCTGAGTTTTTTCTCAAGTTCAGGGTTTCCGTAATTTTTCTCTACCATATGATTTCACCACGGTTTACAGAGCTTTTACCTGAGCTTTACCGAATACGTCTTTGTCTTCGCGGACTTTGGAAGTTCTCGGTACAAGCAGTTTTGCTTCAATCTTCTTGAAAAGATCGGTCTTCTTGCCCTTCATGTGGACTGCCGTGCGCTTGAGGACGATTGCGTCTTCACTCGGACATGAGTTGACACAGGCGCCGCAGAGGACACAGAAGTCTTTGTTGACGGCAATCTTTGCTTCAACTTCGTTGTGCATGTCGGCAGGCGCTTTGGGTGTCGGCATGTAGATTGCATTTGCAGGACAGACCTCGTAACAGGTTGAACATCCTCCCGGGCATTTCGACGGGTTGAATGTAATCTCTCCCTCGAAGATCTTGTTTACCGTGATTGCTTCGGTCGGGCAGCTGATTGCACACCAGCGGCATGTACAGCATTCCTCGGTTTCGATCTCGACTAAACCGTCATTGTTGAGTTTCTTCTCAATCTTGCCGCGCTTGACTTCGATTGCCTCGTTCGGACAGATTGACTGACAGATCTGACAACCGTCGCAGAAGTCCTTGTTCCAGACTACTTCGCCGTCGAGGACACCCGTCTCGGGTGTGAACGGCTTTCTTATAACGTCGATTGCCTGACAGACTTCGCCGCAGAGACCGCAGTATGTACACTTCTCGTCATTGCAGGTGAATTCCGTATTTGCGTTAACTGCCTCGGCTTTCTTGAGGCCAAAAATGTCCGTACCTTCAAAGAGCGGTACGTCGCGGATGATTGCTTCACGCGGGCAAACATCTTCACAGGTTGTACACTGTGCGCATTTCTCATGGTCAATCTCGGTAACCATGTCGTAGACGGGGAATCCTTCCTTCTCGAGGAGCGGGAGTTTTGCTTCGCCGTCGATCTCAAGGCTCATTGCATTGAACGGACACATTACAACACATACACCGCAGTATGAGCATTTTGTCTCGTCAACCTGAATCGGTGAGCCGTATTCGATTGCACCCCTGCGGTATGCGCCGACAGGTCCGATGCTAATCGCTTCTTCGGGGCAGGATTCAGAACAGATGCCGCATCCTGTGCATTTTGAGTTGTCCTGAACAAGGTTGTTTACCTGTTTTAAGAGCTTCTGCTCCATTATGGTGAAACAGCCGTCCTGCCTCTTGGAGTACTTTGGAAAAAGCGTATTCATGAATTACAACACTCCTAAAATATACAATTCGTTTATTCCTGTGCTCCGGACTTGGAAAACTCTTTTCTGAGCTCCCAGAACTCGGGGAATTTCTTAAGGCTTGCCTGTCTCTCTTCGAGAGCTTCGCACTCTTCCTCGTAGTCTCTGATGTCTTCAAGTCCTTCCATAGTGGGATGAGTAAACCTTTCTTCGTTGCGAAGCTGGACCCATTTACCCTCCAGGGTGATTACATCGTATGGACATGCTTCGATGCAAATACCGCATCCTGCACAGAGCTCTTCGTCAACGTCAAGAGATGTTGCTCTTCCGTTGATGACACAGTAGATCTTGTCAGTAGTGGCAGGATCAACCGTGTTGAGTTCCAATGCATTGACCGGGCATGCAACCACACAATTGTTACATCCTGTACAATTATTCATGTTTACATGAACTGCAAATGCCATTTTTTCACGCACCGCTATATCGATCGTTAATAGATCATAAAAACTTCGCAAAAAAAACAGATAAATGTTATGAATCGATCGGACTGTTTTCCATGCCGAAACCTCACATTGTATATTATGTATAATTAATTTGTATCAAAAGTATATCTGTTAAACTTAATTATATATCCCATGGCGACCGCGTTTAGAGATGCAAATAGAAATATTTAATAAGATATTTTGTCAGACATCTGAGAGTCACGACGGAATTCAAAAAGTATACTCTGCCTGTTTGCGTAAAGGGATGCACAATCCGATTTTTAGGTCGGGACGACGGTTAAAGGCAGTCATAATTTGTTAAGTGGAAGCAAATCATATTAACGTTTTATACAATTGTACGGAAAACTTTTGCAAGGTTAATACACCGTAACAAAAGTGTGGCGGAGACCATAAAAATTGATAGGGGATTATAAGGATCCGTGCATGATTCGGGCTGTTTTCAATCGGCGTGAGTCTGATTACGGTTTTTGCCCCCGGCTCCACGCACAGCCACACGACCTGTCCTTTCATGCTTTCTTACCTAGGACTTTATGCTGCGGGTCCTGCCGTATTGCCGTATAATATTGCAATATAATATAGTGTGTTACAGTGCGCAGTGCATTGCGTTACTGCGTATCGCATTGCATTACAGTGCATATTGCGGGAGGTGCCCGTCACCCCGCCACCCCGATCTCGCCGACATAAAAGAAATGCTCTTTTACTATTAAGGATGAAATAGAAATGTTACAATACGGCGGCGTCACGGTAAGTGCCTGCCGGTTGATAAAAACGAGGTTTATTTATGGAATTAAACGGCGTTACAATCGATAACGAGTACGCGGAAGCATTCCCGAACTGGGCATGCAGAGTTATCATCACTGCAATCAGTGAGAAATGGGCAATCAAAGCGGCAACTGAAGCAACAGGATTTGCTACATCGGCAATCGGATGTCCCTGCGAAGCAGGTATCGAGAGAATTCTCTGCCCCTGCGAGACACCCGACAAGAGACCCGGCGTTGCCGTCATGTTCTTCGCGGGCGGAAAGAAGAAGTTAAAGGAGCAGGTCCTCGAGCGCATTGCCGAGTGTGTCCTTACACAGCCGACAACAGCCGCCTTCGACGGAATGCCGGATGCGGAAGAGAAGATCGATGTAAAACTCCACTTCTTCGGCGACGGATACGAATACAAGAAAGAAGTCGGCGGACGCCAGTGCTGGGCAATACCCATCATGAACGGCGAATACGTCGGTGAGGAGTCATTCGGTATCGTAAAGGGTATCGCCGGCGGCAACTTCTTCATCATGGGCGAGACACAGCCCTCGGCACTCATGGCGGCGGAGGCTGCGGTCGATGCCATCATGAACGAGGCAGGCACAATCTGCTCGTTCCCCGTTGTTGCATCGGGTTCAAAGGTCGGCTCGAACAAGTACAAGTTCATGGCGGCAAGCACTAACGAGAAGTACTGCCCGTCAATCCGCGACAAAGTCCCCGACACAAAGATCCCCGAAGGCGTAAAGGCAGTCTACGAGATTGTCATCGACGGCGTTGACGAGGCGGCAATCAGGCAGGCAACCAAGGTCGGTGTCACGGCAGCATCAAAGATCCCGGGCGTTAAACTCATCTCCGCAGGTAACTTCGGCGGAAACCTCGGACCTTTCAAGTTCCACCTTCACGAGATTCTTCAGTAAATCGAAGAATCCTTTATTCCACTTTTTTATTTTTTCGCCATTTTCAGTTGTTTCAGTTTTTCAGATTTTCAAATTATTCAGCATATTCAGCATTTTCGGCTTTTTCAACCCGTCCGATTAGTATATATTCTATGCCGACAGTAATTTGTTAACGAAAAAATCGGTGACAAAAATATGATTCGCATGACACCTCTGGAGATAAAAGAGAAGTTCGGGCAGATGTTCTGTAAGAGATTCCTTGTTATCGTCGACGAAAATGAAAACAAGGCACAGATTATAGAACAATGCCGTAACCGCGGCACTATCGAATGGGATGTCATGAACCGCAGGCGTGCGGGCGGCGCAGTCGAGTCGATAACGGTCGAAGGTGCATCCATGACCATAAACGCCAAACTCGGCATGTATAAGGCGAATTTCGGAGCGGCGGGGGACGATATCGGCGGTCAGGCGCTTGAGGGTGTTGTCGTTGACGGCAACCGCGTCACAACGCACTGGGCGGGAATCGCCGGAGCGGGCGTGGGTGTCGCCGTCTGTCTCCCGCAGGCGCCCGGTGTCATAGAGACGATCTTCCCAACAGAAGACGACCTTAAGGCCGGCGGCGCGAGGACATGCAGAACGCAGATTGTCACCGAAAAGTATCACAGGATTACAATCGGAATCGACGATACCGATACCAAAGAGTCGGGTGCCACATGGGTTCTGGCATCGAAATGTGCCGAGGCCTGCGAGATAGAAGGCGCGGAGTTTCTTAACATGCGCCTCATTCAGCTCAACCCCAAGGTCCCGAACAAGACGACTAACTGTGTCGGAACCGCTCTTAACTTCGCAGTTCTCCCCGACAAAGAGGCGGAACTTCTGGCATTCGTCAAAGAATACATCGAATCCAATGCCGTGAGCGGCGACACGGGCATTGCGGTCTACCGCGGTCTGAAAATCCCCGAGTCGCCGTATCTGAAGAAGGTCAAGACCGAGGTCTTAAACCGCGACGAATGCGAGAGGGAGGCGGAGAGGCTCGGCATCGAATATATCGATTCGGCAAAGAGCAAGGGCAGAATAGGGGCACTCGGCGCAGTTCTCTGGGCAAACCGCGGGGTTGAAGCTGCGGGTCTCTACGGCGAAAAACTCTGAGTAACGGTTCGTCAGGCAGAACGGACTGTCGAAACATATAATTCATATTCATATTTTTCATTCGGAATTTATTCAAATATTAATCAGATTTTTAAATCATAAGGCAGAACAATAGATATATCCAAGAGACTGTCGCACAACCGCACAGCTTCGGTGCAACCCGTGACCATGATATTCCCGAAATTTTCCAAAGAGATCGGCATTGCCGACGAGATGCCCTACGGCGAGAAGGTATTCTTTCGTACCCGCTACCTTATCAAAGACACGGGGAACGGATACAGGATTTACTCGGTGAAACTGGATAAAGATAACTGCATCATGCACGAAAAGGAAGCGATGACGCTCATCGCCGATACCGAAGACTGCACTGTACACGAAGAGATCGTAAACCTCTACGACAGCACGAATCTCATTAAAATTGCACTTAAATCCGGCAAAAGGTGCACAATTTTCCGCGGCGCCGACAATCACGTCACCTTCATAATGGACCCTTCGGAAGAGTCGCTCCTGAAGGTCTATGTCTATGACGTTACGCCCCCGTATGCCAACATCTACGAGAATATCAAACTCCTCGAGAAAGACGGCGTCTTCGGGGAACTGGGCGTGGAGTTCGTCAACTGCGTCCTCGACATCGGCAAACTGAAGACCGACGTATACCCGTGCAGAGCGTCGGGATTCAAAAAGACGGTGGACAAGACGCATCTTGCGGGCACGGAGACCGTCGCCGGGTGCGAGACCTCCAGACTTCTCTTATCCGAGATGTACGGGGATGAGGCCGATTTCAAATACAAAAATATCTGCCCCGCGGAGAGGGCTCTCTCCGAGAACAAAGGCGTATTCATAGCTAAATGCTGCCAGGAACACAGATTCGGGCTTAAATCCACGGACAATGTCACGGGATACATACTCGGCTGGGGGGCATCGCCGAAGACCATCATCGACGCCGTCTTCGAGGTCTGCCGCGTATACAGAGAGAAGGAAGAGAAAAAGAAGAATGCCGGAAAACAGCAATGACGGATAACGAATCTGAGAAATCAATAACGGTAACCAACCCCGCAACGGGTGAGATAGCGGGCACGGCAAACCTCTGCAATGCCGATGACACGAAAGCCGCGATTGAGAAGGCATACGCGGCATACCTTAAGTGGTCGGCGGTAAGCTCGAATCGGCGTGCCGCGATTCTCTTTAAGACGGCGGAACTGGTGCGCAGGAATCAGGACGAACTGGCACGGCTTCTGACAACGGAGCAGGGGAAGATACTCCCCGAGGCAAAGAACGAAGTGCAGGGATTTGCTGCCGTATACGAGTTCTATGCCTCAATCACGGGCACTGCCCTCACCGGCGATGCACTTCCCAAATCTGATTACGGGTATGCGTTCACAAAGCGCGAGCCAATCGGCGTCTGCGGCGCAATCATCCCGTGGAACATGCCGGTGCTGATAATGGCCTGGAAGACCGCGCCGGCAATCGCCGCCGGAAACTCGATTGTCCTCAAGCCCTCCGCAAAGACTCCGCTGACCGCTCTTGCGATAGCGGCGCTTGCAAAAGAGGCGGGGATGCCAGACGGCGTTCTGGAAATTGTCACGGGCAGCGGCGAGGTTGTCGGAAGAGCGCTTGCTCAGAGCAGGGATATTGCCTCGCTCTCCTTTACGGGCTCGGTTGCCACGGGTAAAGAGGTCGAAAAGTTCTCCTGCGGCACGGGAAAGCGGCTCATCATGGAACTCGGCGGCAGCGACCCCATGGTAGTCTGCGCCGATGCCGACATCGACAAAGCGGTCGCTGGCGCAGTCTCGGGGCGCTTCTATAACTGCGGCCAGACCTGCACGGCAATAAAACGCCTCTTTGTCGCCGACGAGATCGCGGACGAGTTCACCGCCAAACTGAAAGCCGAGACGGAGAAGATTACGGTCGGCAACGGCATTCTCAAGGGAATACGCATGGGGCCCTTAAACAGCCGCGAAGGACTTGCGGGTATTGAATCGGCACTGGAGCGCAGAGGCACGGGAGAGATCGTCAGCGGCGGAGAACGCCTTACCGAAGGG
Source organism: Methanomicrobium sp. (assembly GCA_017412625.1). Taxonomy (GTDB): domain Archaea; phylum Halobacteriota; class Methanomicrobia; order Methanomicrobiales; family Methanomicrobiaceae; genus Methanomicrobium. Next base: position 2,634 of record JAFPWZ010000103.1, on the reverse strand, counting down.
GCTTTCGGCGCGGGCAACTTCTTTGAGCCGACAATTGTCCTCAATCCCGACGGGAAAAGCCCGCTCTTAAACGAAGAGATCTTCGGACCCGTTCTCCCCGTCGTCAGCGTCGACTCGCTCGAGAGCGCCATTGAATACGCCAACAGGACACCCTTCGGTCTGGGGGCATCGGTCTGGACAAAGAGCCTCAGGAACAGTTACACCTTCGCCGAAAACATAGATGCGGGGATTGTCTGGGTGAACAGGCATCTCAAGATACCGCCCGAAGTTCCCTTCGGCGGCGAGAAAGCAAGCGGATACGGACGCGAGAACGGTCTTGACGCACTGAAACATTATACAAGAGAGAAGACCGTGATTATCTCGCCGTAACGGCAGAACGGGAGGCATAACGAAAGTATGACACTTAAGATAGGCACTCACGTATCGATTGCGGGTTCGCACGTCAGGGCATTCGAACGCGCAAAAGAGTCGGGCGCAAACACGTTTCAGATATTCACGGGTAATCCGCGGGGCTGGAGCACAAAGGAGATTGACGAGGGGACGGCGACCGCCTTCAATGCCGCGTATAAAAAATACAATTTCGGGGAGGTCGTCGCCCATATGCCGTATCTTCCCAATCCGGCATCGCCGAAGGACGAGATCTATGAGAAGTCCTGCGACGTTCTTCTCCGCGAAATACTGAGATGCCGCACTCTAAGCATACCCTATCTGGTTACGCATCTCGGCAGCCACGGCGGGAACGGCCGCGAATTCGGAATCAATCGGGTTGCCGACGCCCTAACCGGCGCACTTACCGCGGCGGAAGAACACGCCGGCGCGAAAACACCGTTTATGATACTTCTCGAGAACACGGCGGGGACAAAGAACTCAATCGGCGGTCAGTTCGCGGACATCGGTGATATCCTTAAGATTACCGACGAAACCTTCCCCGACGGCATAGGTGTCTGCACGGATACCTGCCATGCCTTTGCCGCGGGATACGACCTCACAACCGCCGAAGGCTTTGAGAGAACAATCGCCGATTTCGAAGACGCCGTCGGACTGAAAAGACTTAAGGTGATTCACTTAAACGACACAAAAGGCGACTGCGCGTCACATCTCGACAGGCACGAGCATATAGGACTCGGCAGAATCGGCACGGAAGGGCTCAAGCGCGTCGTCACCCACCCGACGCTGTCAAGCCGCATCTTTATACTGGAAACACCCATCGACGAGAGACGCGGCGACAAAGAGAATATCGCGGCGGTAAAGGCGATGGCGGGAGAAAAATAGAGAATTTCTTTTTTATACTCTTTTTTAGATGAGGTAAGAGGTATTTCCTCACGGAATTTACGGGACAATGTTTCGCGGCATCTCTCCGTTATGAACCGCCTGTGCATTCTCCCAGATCCTTTTATGCGCAACTATGAACGATCTCTCGCTTATGCCGCCCACGTGCGGTGAGAAGATGACTTTTTCCGCGGCGCTCTTCGGAAGATTCAGGAGCGGATTGTCGCGGAGTGTCGGCTCGGGGGCAACGCAGTCAAAGCCCGCGCCCGCAATCCTGCCTTCGACAAGCGCGGAGCAGACCGCAGGGTTATCGACAAGTTCCCCGCGGGCGGTGTTGATGAGATACGCCGTCTTCTTCATTTTGCCGATAAAATCGGCATTTACCGTGTTTACGGTAGACTCCGTCACGGGCAGGTGGAGGCTTACGATATCGCAAATGCCCAAAAGTTCATCGAGCGGCAGATACGTCGCCCCGAAGTATGTCTCATCTTCGGCAGAGAGCGGATGACGTGTGAAGTATACGACGCGGCAGCCGAAAGGCTTCAACTTCAGCGCAACCGCCTTTGCGATATCGCCGAATCCGATTAAGCCCACCGTGCATTCCGAAAGTTCCCTAATGCCGCCGAGCATCATCTCCTCTTTTGTCTGTATCTGAAGTCCCTCGCGAACTCGGCCGTCGAAGACCACAACCCTTCTCAGAAGTCCGAGCGCCAGAAGAATTGTCTGTTCCGCAACGCTGTCGGCATTAACACCTTTATTGTTGCAGACTAAGATACCGCGCTCTTTTGCGGCGGCAAGGTCAATTCCGTTATAGCCCACGCCCTCGGACTGAATCAGCTTCAGATTCGGCATCCTTGAGATAAGCCCCCTGCCCACGCGACCTATCGCATCTACAAAGATTACCTCGGCATCGAGGGCACCCGCAGCTTCCGCGGCACCGAGGATCTCGTCATCCGTCTGATTGAAAGGGATATAGATCTTCCCGGTATTCTTTACAAATTCGTTATCCGGCATGTATCTCTCGTAACGCTGTCGGCTGGCAAGGATAAGGGCTTTCATGGCAGTCTCAATTTCCGTAAATATTCCGTACAAAATTCTCTATGCAATATAATTAATGAATCTCAAACATGAACACACGGATGAATCCCGCAAGAGGTTTATGCGGCATATCTAATGTCGGCATATCAAATGTCGACATATCAATTACGTATTAAGACCATAGTTATAGGAATATGCCGCAGGTTTCCGGCATGCGGCGGGAGAACTCAAAAAGTGATCGGAGAATACGACGGAGAATGGATAAATCTGGGTGAAGATGGTCTTATTCTCTATGAACAGGGAGGTTACGGCAGACCCGTGCAGTCG
>JAFPWZ010000102.1 GCA_017412625.1 Methanomicrobium sp. | reverse complement strand
GCCCCTGATTCTCCTGCGGCATGGTGTCAATGCCGAAATGCTCCTTAAAGTCCCCGATGAGCATATTGCCGTCGATGAGCCATGATCCGTCCTCGCGCTGAACCGCCTGAACATCCTCGGGCTCGTCATCGCAGTGTATGTCGCCGACTATGGCCTCAAGGATATCGTGCAGAGTTACAAGCCCCGCAATGCCGCCGTATTCGTCGCTGACGAGAGCGAAATGCCCCTTCTTTTTCTTGAACTCTTCAAGAAGTTCCGATGCCGTGAGCGAAGAAGGCACAAATATCGGCTTTTTGAGGATATCCGAGATGCTGTCCGGCGTCAGGTCGCAGGAGTGCGTCCAGAGATCCTTGACCTGAATGATGCCGAGGAGGTTATCCAGATTGCCGCGGTAAACGGGGAAGATTGAGCGGGGGTTTTCGGTAATGACCTTCCTAATCTCCTCTTTTGAATCTTCGATATCGATGGCGATGTTGTCGGGCCGCGGTATCATGAGCGATCCGAGTCGCTGGTCATCGAGATCGAAGATGTTTTCGACCATCTCCTGCTCGGATTTTTCGATGGCGCCGTTATCCGTTCCCTCTTCGATGAGGTCTATAATCTCCTCCTCGGTAACGGCCTTGTTCTTCTCGCGGTCGAGCCCGAAGATTCTGAGGATTATGTCGGTCGAAGCCGAGATTATGAAGGTAAACGGCGTTGCAATCAGCGCAAAGAACTGCATCGGGCGGGCTACGCCTGCGGCAATCTTCTCGGTATTGTTAAACGCAATCTTCTTCGGGATGAGTTCGCCGAAGATGAGCATGAAGTATGTGATGATCGCGACCGATATGAGTACCGCAATTCCGCTGCTGTAGGGTGCAATCTGCGGGAACTGCGCAAGATACTGCGCAAGTGCCCCCGATGCCGCCAATCCTCCGAGCGCACCGGTAAGGACGCCGATTAAGGTAATGCCTATCTGTATAGTCGAGAGGAACTTCGTGGAGTCCTCAGAGAGCTTTAAAGCCGCTTCCGCGCCGCTGTCGCCTTCTTCGATGAGTTTTTTCAGGCGGGTGCTCTTCGAGGATATTATGGCAAATTCCGCCATGGCAAAGAGGGCGTTAAACGCAATAAGCAGTATAATCAGGGTTATTTCAACGGCGTTGGGCATTATATCATATATTTCCGTGTTTGATTGTTATTCATAAGACGTGATGCGGATCTCTGCAATCTCTGCAATCTCCGCATATTATGCATATGGTTTGTCTTTCATGGCAATATTGATTTGTCTCGCGTCGCGGTATCCGCATGTATTCTCCCGCATTTCTCTCGCATTTCTTCTGCATTTATTACAGTGCAGAACAAATACTGAAATGCAATACGCAAAGACCATCGGAGTAAATCATGCGGGTAAAGATATGCGGCGTTACAACGGTTGAGGATGCAAAGTTCATAGAGTCCTGCGGTGCCGACGCGTTGGGCGTCGTTATCTCGGACGAATCGCTCAGAAACGTCACTTTTGAGCGTGCGGGCGAGATATTCTCCGCTCTCGGTCCTTTCATCGCGAAGGTTGTCGTTACGCACACAACGTCACCCGGGGAGCTTGAGAAGATAGCGGCTTTAAGCCCCACGGCAATTCAGATCTCGACCGATCTTCCCATGCCCGAAGGTTACCGCGGCAGTGTGATTCGGGTTGTGAAACCCGGCATGACCGTCCCCGATTCCTGCGATGCCGTGATTCTCGACGAGAGCCGCGGCTGCGGAATACTTTACAACGGTTTTGCGGCGAAAGAGTTCGTAAGGTCCGCGAAAGTGCCGCTGATTCTTGCCGGCGGCTTAAATCCGTCCAATGTCGCCGCCGCAATCGATGAGGTTCATCCTTATGCGGTCGATGTCTGCTCGGGCGTGGAGCTCCGCCCCGGCATTAAAGATAAGCAGAAGATTATGGAATTTCTTAAGGCCTGCGGCAAGATGCCGGAATTAAAACTGAAGTCCAGATATGTGAACAATCTGTGACTGCGGCAAGGCAATCACGGTAAAAACTGTTTTTTTTGAGTGTATTTTTTTGAGATTATTATGAGATGACGGGTCCGATATCCTTGTTGACGTCGAACTCGTCAAGGAACGGCATCAGGGCTTTTATGTATTTTACCGGCGTTCCCGACTCCGTCTTTCTTTCGCCGAAGCTGTGAACCGTTACCATGAGCGGAAATTCTTTTAATCTGCTTTCAAAGGTCGGATCGTTCTCCTTTCCGAACTCGACGAATCTGTCGGCGGCGATGAACGGGCGTTCGAATTCGTCGTCGGCGGCGAAGTCTACAAGATCCTTCTCGTATGTCGATTTGTCGGCAAGTTCGGGCTCGAAATAAAGGACAACCTCGATTCCGTAGAGTCTTTTAATTTTGATGAGTTCCATGACGTCGGTCGGCTTTCCGACCGCGATTGAAAGATTGTTCATCTTCTCTTCGAAATTCGCCCCTTTTACGGTATCAAGACTTCTGCGTTTCATGGCTGTCCCTGTATCCTCTTTATTGTCCTTTGTATCCTTTATTATTTCTTTGCGATATTAAAAAAATGTAGTTCGTGTGATTCCCCACACCGCATAATCCCGTATTTACCCGCGATAATTTCACGATTTATGCATCATTTATGTAATTTATATGTTTTTTAAATAAATATCTGAATACAAGCCATGAAACTATGGCATCGAATAACATGGCAAAACCGAACATATATATAATTCCCATGAGCGTAGGTATCCAGAATCCGTATAAATAAGCGATAAAGAACAATCCGAAATATATCGAGTTAACGATAACGGCTTCAATGAGCATGTATTCCGTTTTTCCCGCGCCGTAGAATATCATATCAAATACATTCTGGAAAGCAAAGAAGATGTAGAAAAACAGCAGCGTAACCGCGAGAGTGAACAGTTTATCCACATCGGGATAGCCGAGAACGTATGTCATAAACGGTTTATACGCGGGAATAAGGATAAACCATATGGCGCAGATTATGGCGGTAGCGGTCAAATATCCTTTCAGATTATCTCTGACCGCGTTTATGTCTTTGGCAACCTCATTCTTGATAAGTTCGCCGAGTTGCAGTATCGGGAGAACAAGCCAGCCGCAGATAAAGTTATTTGCAAGCCAGAATGTGCTCGATTCATCCACGATGTTAATCATACGTCCGATCATAACTATGGATACGGTACTGTAGACTAAGGCTTCCAACCCCGACATGCCGCCTATCTTTACAAAACTCCTCATCCATGAGAATGAGAGTTTCTGTTTTTGTAATATGTCATATCCGCTCTGCCTTATCAGGAGAACTGTCACGACGAACAGCGATGCATCTACCAGAATATCGGTAATGCCTATGCCGTATATGCCGAGGTTGAACAAAAACTGCGATGAAAGCAGGATATCAAATACTACGTAGAACAGCAGTTTAATGAAGGTAAGCTCGTAGACTTTCCTTTCGGAACCTATGACAATAAGGGCTACAAGTACATAACTGAACAGAATATCAAATATTTTAGCTATACTCTCAAGTCTTATGTAAGTAACCGATTGAAGGAAGACCTCCTGGGATGTTGCCATCATTTGGAGCAGAGGCTCGGTACAGGCAATTATTACGGATGAAAGTATCAGATATATAACGGCTGTTACCAGCAGACCTGTCCGAAGCCTGTTGATAAAATCACTCTTATTATTAATAGCCCTGCCCAAAAAGAAGAAAAGCGGAAAAATAATGGCTTCATTCATTACGACATAAATGAGGTTTACCCACACGAGCTGAACCGATATCGAATACGACATATCGCTTGATAACTGAATGGGTAAAAATGTGCGGAATGTCATAAAGATGACAGAACACAGCCCCATAAACAGCAATGCCCTGTACATCTTCCAGTTGATACGGTTAAAAGATGCCTTAATTTCAAGCAAATTTTGCCCAATATTCAAATTACCAGACCTTCACCGTTATGATATGCGCATTGCTCCAATACGTCTGATTTCTAAACTCTATTCTCAAGACGAAATACTTTTCGAAAACTATTCGAAAAATGCAGGATTACCCGGATGTCGTTTTGGCAAACTATTATTGTATAGGATATAAATTATAACGCATGTATGAATGTAAAACCGTGCAGGACATGATCTGTCTGATGTCCTCAAAGATTAAGGAGATGGGGGAATCCCTCTCGGATCAGCAGGTTTCAAGTTTTATCAACGAAATTTTGGGTGCGGATCGTATATATGTCATGGGTGCGGGTCGCTCGGGGCTTGTCGCCAAGGCCTTTGCCATGAGGCTCATGCACCTCGGTCTGAAGTCATACGTAATCGGCGAGACCATCACACCCGCGATGAGGAGCAGCGGCGATATCGTTGTCGCATTCTCGGGCTCGGGCGAGACAAAGACGATTGCGGAGCTTTGCGAAACCGCAAAGAGCATAGGCGGCAGAATCTGCCTTGTTACCTCAAAGGCGGAGTCGAGAATCGGTAAAATTGCCGACTGCGTAGTCGTAATCGAGAGCCACCGCGACAGGGTAAAGGACGAGTCCGAGGAGTACGAAGTCCGTCAGATGATGGGCGAGCACAAGTCTTTTGCGCCGCTGGGAACACTTTTCGAGACGGCATCGATGGTCTTCAGCGACTCGATTATCTCCGCCATCATGGAGAAGATCGAGTGTCAGGAGAGCGACCTCAAGGGAAGACACGCGAATATCGAGTGAAAATTCAATAATCCTGACGAAACCGATGAACCAATGAAACCATGAAACCAATGAAACCGATGAAACCAATGAAACCAATGAAATTTTCGGAGCGTGCCCGAATCGTCGAGATGTCGGGCATAAGGAAGTTCTTCCAGAACGCAGGTCCCGACGCGGTAAATCTGGGTATCGGTCAGCCCGATTTTCCGACTCCCGAGCACATAAAGCGTGCCGGTATCGAGGCAATCGAGAAGAATCTTACGGGCTACACGAACAACTACGGCGTTCCCGAACTGCGTGAGGCAATCTCGAAGAAGTTCGGACGCGAGAACAACCTTTCGTATCCGGCAGATAATATTATTGTCACCGCCGGCGCAGGCGAGGCACTGCACATCGCGGTCGAGTCCCTTGTCGGAAAGGGCGACACCGTCCTCTATCAGGACCCGGGTTTTGTCTCCTATAAGGAATGCACGGTGATTGCCGGCGGAACGCCTAAGGGAATCCCGCTGGACGGGAATTTCCATATCGACGTCGAGAGATGCAAGGAAGCCCTCGACACTGCCGCCGTGCTCATATTAAACTCCCCGGGTAACCCGACCGGCGCCGTAGAGAGCGAGGAGTCGATAAAGGCAATCGTCCAGTATGCCGAGGATAAAGGCGCAACGGTAATCTCCGACGAGGTCTACGAGCATTTTGTCTACGAAAAGAAGCACTATTCCGCGGGCTGCTACGGCGACAATGTCGTGACGGTCAATGCCGCGAGTAAGACCTTCTCGATGACGGGCTGGAGGCTCGGTTATGTCGCGGGACCCAAGGATTTCATAGAGCAGGCGGTAAAGATTCACCAGTACTGCCAGACCTGCGCCTCGTCGGTCTCGCAGTATGCGGCGATTGCGGCGTATAACGGCAGTATGGCCTGCGTTGATGAGATGCGGCACGAATACGCCGTAAGACGCGACCTTCTCTATAACGGACTTAAGGATCTCGGCTTTGACTTCCCCAAGCCCGAGGGTGCGTTCTACATGCTCGTGCCGATGGACAGGAAGCAGTTCGAAAAGATTCTGGCGGCGGGAGTCGTTGCCATCCCGGGTGATGCTTTCGGCGAAAATGCGGTGAATTACGCGAGATTCAGCTACGCGGCATCACGCGAGAACATAGCGGAAGCGCTGCGGCGTATCGCAACGGCGGTCTGAACATCGGGATATCACTCTCAACAAATATCAAAATCTTTTTTCCGGCATCCTGTCGCGGTCACTAACAAAAGACCATTAAGGATAAATGAACAATACAGATAAGGAATATCATAGATCATATATCCGGTAATAATGGAAAGTGACACAATGACAAGAGATCTACTTGAAAAACTCTCAAATGCCCACGGTCTTACAAGTGCGGAGGGCAACATCCGCGACATTATCAAAAAGGAGCTCAAAGGCTATGTCGACGAGATGTACGAGGATAAGCTCGGCAACCTGATTACCGTCAAGAAAGGCGACAATTTCAAATTCATGCTCGCATCTCACATGGATGAGATCGGTTTCATGGTGCAGTACATCGATGAGAAAGGCTTCATCAAGTTCGTGCCCATCGGCGGCTGGTACGCACCGACCGCATACACGCAGAGGGTCATTCTGCACGGCACCAAGGGCGACGTTGTCGGCGTTATCGGCGCAAAACCGCCGCATGTGATGACACCCGAGGACCGCAAGAAGGAGCTCAAGATTGAGGAGTTCTTCATCGATATCGGCGCAAAGGACGCCGCGGATGTCGAGGCAATGGGTATCGAGATCGGCACGCCGATTACGGTCGACCGCGAACTCAAAGACCTCGCAAACGGCAAGGTCACCGGAAAAGCGCTCGACAACCGTGTCGGCGTTGCACTCCAGATTGAGGTCTTAAAGAGGGTAAAATCGCCGCACACAATCTATGGAGTTTTCACGGTTCAGGAAGAGACGGGACTTAAGGGCGCAAAGGTCAGCGCTTTCGCAATCAACCCCGACTGCGCGATAGCCACGGATGTCACAATCCCCGGCGACCACCCGGGAATCACGAAGAAGGATGCATCCGTCGAGATGGGCAAGGGACCCGTTCTTGTTCTCGTCAGCGCCGCGGGCCGCGGTCTGATTGCGGATTCGAAACTCACGAACTGGCTCAGAAAAGCCGGCGACAAGAACAAGATTCCGTATCAGCTAGAGGTCGGCGACGGCGGCAACACGGATGCATCGATTATCAACCTCGTAAACGCGGGTATTCCGAGCATTCCCTTCTCGATTGCGTCCAGATACATCCACTCGCCCGTAGAGGTAATCGATATGAAAGACCTCGAGGACGGCGTTAAACTCCTCGTCGAGGCTCTGAAGACAAAACCCAAATTCTAATCTTTTTTTAAAAAGGACTTCCCGAAAGGCATGTTATCCGTCTGAAGGATAATCAGATAGAGATAATATGGATAAACAACAACTCATTAACATGAAGAAGTCAGTTATTTTTTCACTATTGTTAGTCTTTGCGGCAGTAATCTGCTTTGCTGGATGTACGGGTACAACGAATAACGGCGGCAGCGCGACAACAGCGGCAACAGCGGCACCGACACAGGCATCGGGAGCGCAGGCAACACCTTTCGCTGAGCCGACATCCTCATCGGACTTAATCCCGGGACCTACCCAGGCACCCGAAAAGAAGTATGAAGTTGATTTTGACGTCACAAAAGACGATGTCTACGGCAACATCGATGTAACCTTCAGAGGCGGCGCAGGCCAGAACTTTGTCAACACAATTACCGTTGATGCATACCTTGCCGACGGCACACACGAGACAAAGACCTTTACGGCTCCGTTCAATGTCGGAGATTCCGTATCCTTTAAGGGCAACAAATTTGATCAGGACAGAGTCAAGGTCACCGTTCTCTACCACGGAAACATCGGAACCTTTGTCGTCTGCGACAGAGTAATCCCCGAGAAGCTCTCACAGAGAGCACGTGACTGAACTGAGGTAAATCATCCGATTTACCCTTTTTAATTTCGTATTAGTTTTGTTTTATTTTTGTTTTATTTTTGCTTTAATTTCGTTTTATCCCCGTTTTAAGCATCTTTTTTGTGCGGCTGTCCTGTCCGCATACGTAATGTTCCCGAAAATGCAAAGGGTAATTGCGGTAATCTTGCAAATCTTTATCGGAATATAAGGCAATTTAATAGAACGATAGATACAATCGTTATGCAACAGATTTTATCGGAGTAATAATATGGGAAAAGGAAAAGTAGTTCTTGCATTCTCCGGCGGTCTCGACACATCCATCTGTGTCCCGCTGTTAAAAGAGCATTACGGCTATGATGAAGTAATTACGGTCGCAGTCGATGTCGGTCAGCCGCCCGAAGACATGAAGATGGCGACGGACAAAGGAAACAAGATCGCCGACAAACACTACACAATCGATATCAGGGACAAATTCGTCGAGGAACAGCTTTTTGCGTCGATAAAGGCGAACGGTTCCTACGAGGGCTACCCGATGGGAACGGCTCTTGCACGCCCGCTTATTGCCGAAGAAATTGTAAAGATTGCAAAGAAGGAAGGCGCGGATACCGTCGCACACGGCTGTACGGGTAAAGGAAACGACCAGCTCCGTTTCGATTTCGTCTTCAGAAAGGCGGGTCTCAAGATTATCGCACCGATGCGTGAGATGAACCTCACCCGCGAGTGGGAGATGGATTATGCCGCAAAGCACAACGTTCCCGTGCCGGTTGTCAAGGCAAAGCCGTATTCCGTCGACGAAAACTGCTGGAGCAGAAGTATCGAGGGCGGCGTTCTGGAAGACCCGTCGGTTCATCCCGACAACGATATCTACGGCTGGACGGTCTCAAAGCATGACGCTCCCGACACGCCCGAGGAGATAACGCTGGGCTTTGAGAAGGGTGTCCCCGTCTCCATCAACGGCAGGAGGATGAAGGGCTTTGACCTCATCATGGAGCTGAACAGGATCGGCGGCAGAAACGGTGTCGGCAGAAACGATATGATTGAGGACAGAATCCTCGGTCTCAAGGCACGCGAGAACTACGAGCACCCTGCGGCGACGATTCTTCTTGCGGCACACCGCGACCTCGAGAGACTTGTTCTTTCACGTCAGGAGCTTTCCTTCAAGCACATCGTCGATGACAAGTGGTCCGAACTCGGTTACATGGGTCTTATCGACGAGCCTCTCTACGCGGCATTGTGTGCATTCATCGACAAGACGCAGGAGAGAGTCAACGGTGAGGTCGACCTTGTTCTCTTCAAGGGCAGTGCCACGGTCGCAGGACGCCGTTCGCCCGATGCTCTCTATTCCGATGACCTTGTTTCATTCGAGAGCCACACCATAGACCAGAACGATGCCGTTGGATTCTCGGCATACTTCGGTTTCCAGGCGAGAATGAAGAGCATGCTTGAGAATAAGAATAAGAAGAACTGATTCCAATCTATTTTTTTGCCGTCAATATTGCGGCAGTCAGATGCCTCCGATAAAATCGGAAAAACAAAAAAGGTGTGTTTTCAGCGGATTATATCGTTTATTCCGCTTTTTCCCCTGCTTTGGGTCCGGGTGTGCACTCAAAGACATCAATGATGTGAAGAACAATGAGACCCTTTGCGGGATAGTTGGCGCCTTTGGCTTTCATTCTGTCATGTGCCGTCTTGTAGTCGTCGCCGCTGGTCTTGACCTCGGCTTTGCACTTTACCTGAAGGCATCTCTTTGACTCGGGATTCCAGAAATAGAGTGCCGCCTGCGGATTTTCCTTGAGGTTTGCAAGCGTCTTCTTCATGAAGTTGTCGCATATCCAGAAGGTCTCGTCGTCTTCGAGCCAGACCGCGCCCATTGGGGCAACGTTGGGAAGTCCGTTCTTATCCGCGGTCGCAAGAGGAACGGCATGTAAAATCTCCATGTTCTTCTTATAGGTCTCTTTCATGTCGGCTGTAAGTTTAACCATGTTTTCACCTGTAAATTATCAGATTGATTTATAGACAGAAAGAGTTTGTGCAGTATAAAAAGAAACTATTAAACATCTGGAAACGTATGGATTATTATTATGGGATTCTTCAGTTTTATGAAAAAATCGCCCAATATCGTCGAAAGCCCGCCGCCGCCATCCATCGGTCAGGGTGCGGGAATGCGGGTTCCCGAATATAAATCAAAACCGTATTTCCTGGTCGCATCCGTCGAAATGGGTAACACAACGACGAAATGCATCCTTACGGGCACGAGTCTTGAGACCGGCAGAACCTATGTCATCAACAAGACCGTCTCCATGAGCCGCGACGTCCGCCCGCCAAAGCCCGGGGAGACAATCTTCGGCGAAACGCTTGTCGGCGTTCCGATTACACGCGAATCCGTCACCGAGCTTGTGAGGGATACGCTAATCAAGTGCCACCGCGATGCCGACCTCTCAATCAAGGACGACCTCGACTTCGTAGTCCGCAGCACGGGTGTCGTGGCATCCATGGAATCGCCGGATCAGGTCGGAGATTTCGTAATTTCGCTGGCAAACGGCTGTCTTGCCGCAGGCGTGCCCCCGAAGAAGATGACGCCGCCGATGGGAATCGATAACCTCCCCCCGAAATTAAGGCAGTTCAGTTTCGCCGACAAACTCACCTTCTGCGGAACGGTTGCGGGCGTATCGCCGCCGATAGGCTCCTCGGGTGTCGAGATGGTCGCAAACGAGATGGAAGGCGAACTTGCGATGGCGGGAATCAAGGAAGGTGCGAAGTGGACCGAAGTCGACTTCAGAAACCCGTGTATCTCGATAGATTTCGGAACGACGCTTGACGGCAGAATCACAAGCGACGTCGACCCCGACTCCGACTGGCCGTTTGCGAAGACCATCGGCAACTTCTGCGGTCTTGCCGGCGCAATCCCGGACGCCCTCGTAAGAGGCACGGGACAGGTCAGGGAAGGGACGGGAACGGCGCTCGATCTCTTCGGCGACAAGAGTTTCGGCGGATTTTCGAAGAAGAGCAAGGTCGTAAACGAGTACGTGGATAGGATTCACGACCTCATAGACATAAGAATAGTGCCGACCGACCGCACCAGATTCGGAATGGTCCCCGTCTGTGCCGATCTGGCGGCAAAGTCGGGTATTGCCATGATAGGCTGCGACGCGGGAACGGATTTCAGCAACTCGGGAGCGCTCAAGGAGATTGGTGCGGAGATATACAAGAATAACGGCATTAACGTCCTTACCGACGTAATCGACCACGTCTGCGCAAAGATGGCGCTGCGTCTCATCGAGGTTGCCGCGAAAGAAAAGATAGTGCCGCCCAACTCCTCGATAGGCTTTACCGGACGTGCGGCAATCTCCGGCAAAAAGCCCTCGATTATCATGGACGGCATCTCCGAGATGGGTCTCTATGACAAGCCCTATGAGCATGTTGTCTTTGTTGACGACGGTCTTGCCCGCGGTGCGGCGCTTATGGGCAGGTGCATGTGCTCCATGGGTAAGCCGAACAACCCGATAGGCGGTGTCCGCGGCGGCAAATGCATCATGGCGCGGCGTGTGAAGATTGGAAAATAAACCAATCTCTTTTTGGCATTTTATCAGAGCATTGTCGATACCTGTTTCAATCGGCATCGGATCGAATCATTAATGCTCTTTATAATCGATATTTAGTAATTACAGGTGACAGATATGACCGAAAATACGAATAATGCCGCGGATAAAAAAACCGCGAAGAAATACGATGTGCTT
>JAFPWZ010000002.1 GCA_017412625.1 Methanomicrobium sp. | reverse complement strand
TATTAAATATGGCTTGTGTTGTAAATCCGGCAAAAATGCACTCGAAAACAAGGAAGCATTATACTTGAAATTGCATAATACGACAGTAACGCGCTCCGATAAAAAGGGTACGCACTGCGTACCCTTTTTGCCGATTGCCAATCGGAGTTCATTTTGCCGCCAAAATGAAAGTTACTTTTTTTGAGACATTTCGCCTGCGGGATTACAGGATCCGACAGGGCAAAAGATTAAATATGGCTTGTGTCGTAAATCAGGCAAAAATGTCCTCAAAAACAGGACTGCATTATGCTTGAAATTGCATAATACGCAATTATCGCGCCACGATAAAAACACTACGCAGTGCGTAGCGTTTTTAGATTTCGCCAAAATAACCATTCTCCGCGCTTTTTCAGATGACGAGTGTAAAAACGGCTGTGAAGTGCGTACCCTTTTTGAAAAATTCGTATAAATATTTTTCCCCACTCCGCAAACTGATTACGCATTGAGTACTCATTTTGGAAAACCATTCTTAAGGCATAAAAACGATAAACAAAGCCAATTAAAAGAGATTACTTTTTTGAGATCATGGTCAGAGTCAGTTCCGACTCGCTACAAAGTGCGTACCTTTTTTGAAATTTCGCATAAAAACCTTTCGCCGATTTTTGCAGATACCGAGTGCCAAAAAATAGTACGCAGTGCGTACTGTTTTCAGGGATTCAATATAAAAACCTTGCCCCGTGCCAAAAGCATCCGAAGCACTGATCACAATTTTCAGAAAATCGTTTTAAAGACAGATATTGCAAAAACAAGAGATTTACTCAACGATTAATGATTCATATCGCGGTCTGAATCCGCTTCCAATATCCTACGCACTGCGTACTATTTTCAAAATTTCGCTTAAAAACCTTTCGCCTATTTTCACCGATGCCGCAAAAAAAATAAAAAATTCAGAGCATTTCTGGGTGATCTTTGCCGTATAACTCATCAAGTTTCTTTTCCAGAGTTCCTTCTTTTACATATGGAACAGCGTCAAGCTGTCTGAAATTGTGCTTAATCTCCCCGATATCGTCCGCGAATCCGAGAATAAAACTCGTAGCTATCTTGTAGATGATCTCGGTAGGAGCCAGACCGAAAACCTGCTTTTCAAAGATATGCTTAAGGCGCTCTTTGCCGTCTGGGAACTCCTTCTTCATCTTTTCGCTCTGGTAAAGGCGCTTTACAATTTCGGTGATATACAAGCCCGACTTCATGTAAAGGTCAATGAAGGTATGATCTTTATCATCGAAGCATCCGGGACTCTCTTCTTCGAGCTTGTTCACCATATCCTTTACGACATCCTTCGGCGTGAATATCTGATTTGTTTTCTGCGGCGGTATGTAGTCAAAGATATCCTGTGTATTATTTTCATCAAAGTAGTCGGCAAGCTTCTTCTTAAGAGTCACAAACTCAACAATGGAATCATCAAAGACAACCTCGTCAAAAACATGCCCCTCAAAGTGTTGCTGTCTCCCTTCCGAATCTATATAATCAAATCCGTCTCTCAGTTGCCGGAATTCGTCAAGGGAGATACTCGTCACTTGCTTAAATACCTCATCAGGGACTATCTCATCGAAATTCGCCAATGTGATGTTCACAGGCTTATTGTTTTCCGTCTTTGTATCGCTGTATGCCATAAGAAATGACGGTATTGTTCTGGAAAATCCACGAAGGCGATCCCTTATGTCATCTATGATATCCGTTGCCCTGCGCTGTTCTTTCTTCTCTTCCACAGTCCGAGTAGTCTCCATCTTGGAATCTTCCTCAAACTGATCCATGATATTCTGTATTTTTTGTGTGGTTTCATCTTTCAGCGCTTTCTTTTTCTCAACATATTCATCATCGATCTCCTTTTCGATCTGTTCCATAGCCTGTTCGATCTCAGCAACCGACTTATTTGTTGTATCAAGTTTCTCTACTGCTTCCTCTATGGCTTCTTTCTTCTCCTGATCAAGAATATTCTGTTGTATCTGATAATCGGTAGCGATGTCATGAGCTATCTTATCAGCCTTTTGGGTTAACTGATTAGTTATCTGATTTGTGTCAGATGTCTTCATATCATCGCCATAGGACTCCTTTGCATCATCTACTACGCCCTTGGCTGTATTGGTTAACATGGTCGAAATGGATGAAGCCAGTTTTGTTACACTGTCCTTCGAGGTTGCCTGATCTACAAGATCATCTATAGGCTCAGTTATTTCCGCATATTTCTTATCCCCGAAGATCTTATCGACTTTTTCACGTGTATATTCATCAGTAGCTGTTACATTACCGTCATCATCCACATTGAACCCATCCGATGATGCGATCACAATATCCGTTGATTGATGCTGCTTTGGCTCTTTAACAGGTGTGAATTTGTTTATGATATCAAGAGCATCCTTTGGAATATTGAACACATTACGTATATTGAACAGGAAATTGCTCATAAAACCACGGCGTACAACTTCCTGAGAGCGAATTTTTCTCGGAATCGTCAGAACCTGCTCAGGATTAAGTGATACGAGACTGCCATTTTCATCTTCTGCTATTACTGGGAAGAAATTAAGCAGTTCCTGAATGTTCTTCTGTCTCTGCTCTACCGTACCGCCCCCACCGGAGGTGTCGGGATTCAGATTATTTGCAAACTGCTCGAATACGGTAAGAGTTCTTGCAGGATCAAAATCGAAGACATATGCATTTTCTTTGCGTCTGAATTCAGGATTGCCTGATTCGTCCGTGATTGCGGTTTTAACAATATACGGGTTCTGTGCTCTGAATGCAGCCTGCATGTATAACGAAGGGCTGCTTATGTTTGAAAGGATAAGTACTCCAGTCCATTCAGGAATGGTCACGCCTGTGGTAAGCTGTCTTACTGAGAGCGTAATTGTTTTATCATATTTTTCGATGGCTCCGGTAACCTGATCATATACTGTTCCGAGTACATCTTCGTCGCCCCTGCTTCCGTCACCTACGGCTGTAACTACTTTATAGTGCTTAAATATCTCATGCTTGTTCAGTTTCTTTTCTAATGCATATACACTGTCAACCCTGTCGAGAAGCCACAAAGTATGCTTAAGTTCGTCTCTAAGTTCCTCGGATGAGAAAGGATACTTTTCTTTTTTTGTCAAGGCTTCGAGGAACATGTCTACCTGTTCGCCGTATATGAAGCTGGGTCCGCTTTCCAACGCCTTAGTTCTGAAAAACTCTCCAAGATCAAAGGCATATTCCTCGGTTTTTCCAAGTATCTCATTGCGCTGATTTATCTTCTCAGCAACAATCTCCGCCATCTGATAGGTGTACATATTGAGTTTCGGGAGAACGGCATACGGGTTGTCAGGTCTATCCTTAAGTTCCATCTTCTTCTGCTGTTCATCCGCATATGTCCAGTTAAAGATAGCCTCTTTCCTGAATTTTGCATTCGCCAGAGCTTTAAACGGAGTGCCTGAAAGATGCAGTGTAAACTCCCTTTTAATATGATTGAAGGCTGTATCAGTCTTATAGGTATCAACACCCTCATGTGCTTCATCTATAACCAGAAGATCCCACATGATTGTGCTTATTTCTCTGAGTTTTGGTAAATCACCGCCGAAGAAACTCGAACCCTTCAAATCCTGAAGAGACAGGAAATAGATCATTCCCATCGGATCGAGTTTCTCCTCTTTTCTCTTCTTTTCATCTGCGGCATAGGTCTCATAGGGAATAACCATACTCTTTCCCTTCAGCGCAGCCGTTGAACTGACAAAGAAATATCCGCTCTGCTTTCCGAGGAATGTCTTGTAATCGGAAAGCCAGCTGTTCGCAATTGCGGGTCTGTTGGTTACAATAAGGACTTTCTTTGCCCCAATCCTCTTTGCCAGATCATATACACAAAGAGTCTTTCCAAATCTCGGTTTGGCATTCCACAGGAACTCACCTTCAGGATTGCTGTTCCTGTATTTAACAGTCATTTCAACTGCTTTCCACTGCTCATCTCGGAGAGTATAGGACTTTATTTCATCGGGATCTACGGTTATTCTGCGATGACGGAAATCATGAAGCATATCCTCTGCTTTTTTCGGATCTATTCTGAACCACTCAGTTAATTCTCCGGTATTGATATTTCTTAATCGTTCTATTCCGTTAGCTTCAAGCACCTTATGGAAATCATAATCTCTGAATGTTTCCATCGTTCCGGCAAAAACGGCATTTTCCGTCCATTTTATTTTGAACTCAGTATCCACTGTCTTCGTCTGCTCTTCGATACGTTCCAAAGGATCCCTTTCGGTATCTCCGATTTTTACATAGCCGTCATGCCTGCGGATTTCAGGAGTGGTATAGGCATAAATGACAGGCACTACGCGTTTTGAAGTCTTTATGTTCGGTTTATCCATTTTATGCCATCTCCTTTACACGGGTTTCGATGAAATCAATTTCTTCCTTTGAAAGACCGTATTTTTTGTAAAGTTGTTGATCAATCTCATGAATTGACTTTGACCAGTCTATATCTGAATTTGCCGAGAAATCTTGAAGCGGAACATATTTCCATGTATCACGCGACATATTTTGTGTAACTTTTAGGACACCAAGCATAGCCCTAGCAAATTTTGTTTTTATATATTTTTCAATATGTTTAGCTTCATTTTTTGTATCAACAATACCTACGGCAATAAAAGTCTCTGTAAATCCCTCTCCGGGAACACATAATATAGGTGCAGTTAAAGTTTCTCCAAATATTCCATTACCATTAGCCTTTGAAATAAGAATTTTGTATTGATTCAAACTTTTTGTTTCAGCAACATACTCTTTTTTGAACCATTTGGATTTTCTAACGCCATTTTGAACACCAATTATTTTAATATATTCCCCATCGTTTGGTTTCTCGTCAGTAAATAGTTTAGGCATCCTTTCAAAACAACTTGGCGCAATTCTTCTATCTGACGTTTTCTTCATTTCAACAGGTTCTTTTTCATATGCCAAATCAGAATATCTATACGAACCTCTGTTTGTAATTATATCTGACATTGAATGATCAAAAACACCTATTTTTTTCAGTATAGAATTTAATTCGGGATACGGAGTAAACATACGAATTGCCCCAAATTTTTTTGTTTTATCAATATAGGAGACAGCAACACCCCCTTTAATCTCTGTATTTGGAAATACATCACCCGCATTTTCATAATATTTTTCCACCATAAAATGCTCATTATTGAGCATTTTTTCATTCCATTTTTTGGGAGTACCTCCTACATCAAACAAAAACCTTGCAGGTGTAATTAACTCGACTTTTTCGGCTATTTCTACTGCTGCATCAAAAAAATAATGATATATGGGGGTGTCATTTGCATTTGCTCCAACAGATTCTTGTTGATAAGGCGGATTTCCAATACAAAAATCAAATTTCATCTTATCTCCTTTGCTCCTTTATGCTTCTGTATGTGATTGACTTCTTGCTTCTCCAGTCAAATATTCTGCAATCTACTTCTTCATTTTCAGTATCATTGATGCCCTGCTCAAAGTCAAAGAAGGTCATCTGAGGATATTTCTCCTTTGGCTTCTTAAACGGAATTGTACCCGTAATTCCGTCCATCTGCCAGAGATTCCATGTAATGACATTTGCAATCTTCTTCAGTTCATCATCGTCGGGAACTCTCCCCCATCTCTCCCGCATATAATCAACAAAGGTCATAAGAAGATTTACGCGTGCAATTATCAGATTGTCACCCTGAAATTCATACCCGTAAACGCTTTGAAAGGCTCTGCAAGTCCATTTCAGCCATTCTTCCTCATTATCCGTATTCTCGTATACTACACGCAGTTTACGATCCAGAATACCTATACGCTCAGGTACTGAGATAGTATCTCCCGTAGTGGTATCATATCTGGATACAAGATACGGAGCTTCGCCGCATGTAATCTCGATACGATTGGAATCAACATACTTCTGCCAGTCATCGGGTTTATCGAATTGAACTTTTTCGGGATTCACCGTCCACGTTTGCCCGTCCTCACGATTAAAAACACCCTCACGACCGAACCATTCCGCATCGCAATGGTTATTCATTCGGTTGCATACCCATGACGGAGTAAAAACTTCAGCCTTTTTTCGTGTTCGTTGTGACTGCTCTTCAAGACTCTTGAAAACACGGGGCTGAATCACAAAAGAATCCAGACCTAGAATAAAATCAGAGGTCATTTCGGTTTTAGAATCCACATTGTATTCCGAATAGGCATCAGTGGCAAAAATGATGTTCTTCTTAGTGGTCTTATCCTTAAGCAATGCATCAAGCACATTCTTTACGGGATACTCTTTAAAATTGATTAAGTCCATACGCCCCTGTTAACAATAGATTATATTTCAAGAGTCTATATTAAACTTGGCATGAATTTTGAGGACAAAAATTGATTATTTTCCGAAAAACAACAGGGAAAAACGTAAAGTCATCTTGGTACTTCACGACAAAAACGGACCCAGCGGGAATCGAACCCGCGTCTTTGGGTTCGAAGCCCAAAAGGATATCCTCTACCCTATGGGTCCGCACAGGGTGGAAAAAGAACGATTCACTAACTCGTTTCAATAACCGTACAGTATTTACTGTATAGTATTTAGTTTGTATCTGATTGGATTAAAAAACAGCGGATTAAGAGTGTAAGGTACCCGCAGGGGATCTTACCTGCTCTCTTACCTGCTATCTTACCTGCTCTCTTACCTGCTATCTTACCTGCTATCTTACAGGCACTCTTCCGCCTTGATAAGTTCTTTGCCCGCCGCAAGAAGTTTCTTTACCGCCGTTGCTACGTCATCGACGCGGATGACGAGAACCGCGCCGTTCTTACCCGAATACGCATACGCATACTCGATATTTATACCCGCATCCCCGAGAATCGACGCCGTCTCGTAAAGACCTCCCGGTCTGTCCTCCATCTTGATACCGATAACATCCGTATACGAAACCATGAAACCGATATCCGCGAGCTTCTTCAGAGCCGCAGTCGACTTATCCACGATAAGTCTCACGACGCCGAAACCTTTCGACTCGGCAATCGAGAAAGCGTAGATGTTTACCCCCGCCTCCTCGAGTCCCTTCGCAATCGCCGAAAGGCGACCGGGTTTATTCTCGGAAAAGACCGAGATCTGTCTGATAACATACTTGCAAGAATCTGAATTTTCCGTCATTATAATACTCTCCTGTCAATAACTCTCTTCGCCTTGCCCTCGAAACGCGGAAGCGAATCGGGAGCCGTAAGTTCAACATCCACACTCACGTTAAGAGCGTTCTTCAGCTCATACGCCACCTTCTTCCTGATCTCCAGAAGATCGTCGATCTTATCCGAGAAGAACTCCTTGCGCAGTTCCACCTGAACACGCATGCTGTCCAGCGAACCGTCGCGGGTCACTATAATCATGTAGTTCTGACCCGAAATCTCGGGTATCTGCATAAGACAGTGCTCCACCTGCGACGGGAAGACGTTGATGCCGCGGATAATCAGCATATCGTCGACCCTGCCCGTAAGGCGGCTGATACGCGGATGGGTGCACCCGCAGGGGCAGACCGACTCGTCCAACGAAGTAATATCGCCGACGCGGTAGCGTATCATCGGCATTGCCTCCTTCTGAAGCACGGTCACGACAAGCTCGCCGCTCTCCCCGTTGGGAAGATTCTCCCCCGTCTCCGAGTCGATAACCTCGGTATAGGCGATATCGCCCCAGATATGAATGCCTTTCTGCTCCGCGCAGTCCGTAAACATCGGACCCGAAATCTCCGAAGTGCCGAAGATATTGTGGGCGCGGATACCCAGCCTCTCCTGAATCCTGTCGCGCATACCCGCAGTCCACGGCTCCGCTCCCAGAACCGCGACGCGAAGCGAAGTATCGTTCTTAATCGAAACCCCCATCTTCTCGGCAACGTCGCTGATATGGTTCAGATACGACGGCGTGCACGCAATCGCGGTCACGTTAAGATCCTGAATCAGAGTGATCTGCTTCTCCGTGCTGCCCACGCTCGCCGGCACAACCGTAGCCCCGACCTTCTCGGCGCCGTAGTGCAGCCCCAGACCGCCGGTGAAAAGACCGTATCCGTAGGAAACCTGCATCACATCACCGCGGCCGATACCGCAGGCCGTCAGCGAACGTGCAAGCGACTCCGTCCAGACATCCAGATCCTTCTGCGTATAGCCCACAACGGTCGGCTTGCCCGTCGTTCCCGACGAAACATGATAACGCACAAGCTCATCCGTCGAAGCCGTAAACATCTTGTTCGGATAATTGTCGCGGAGATCCTTCTTGTACATGAAAGGAAGTTTCTTCACGTCGGCAAGAGAACGGATATCGTCGGGGTGAACACCCGCATCCTTCATCCTGTCGTGATAGAACGGCGAAAAACTGTAAAGTCTGTAGACCAGCGTCTTCATCAGCTTATACTGAAGCTTCCTCAGTTCCTCGACAGGCATCTCCTCAATTCTCGGATTCCATCTCAAAATTTGTCACCTCTCTTATCGATAACGCGCTTTGCCTTGCCCTCAAACCTCGGAAGCGACTCCGGCTCAACAAGTGCAATCTCGGTTCTCACCTGTAATATTGCTTTCAGCTGGTCTTGTATCTTGCGCTGAATCCTCTCAAGGTCGCGAAGCTCGCCGTTAAAGAACTCCTTCTTAATCTCGACCTCAATCTTCATCTCGTCGAGGTGGTTGACGCGGTCGACATAGACCATGAACTGATCCCCTACCTCGGGAATCGACTGCAGAACATCCTCGATCTGCGACGGGAAGACGTTGATGCCGCGGATAACCAGCATATCGTCGCTCCTTCCCGTAAGACGCGCAATCTTGGCCCCGCGACCGCACGGGCACTCGTCCTCGAGAATCATCGTAATGTCGCCCGTCCTGTAACGCAGAAGCGGCATTGCCTCCTTGACAATCGGCGTCACCACAAGCTCGCCCTTCTGACCCGGCTCCAGAACCTCGCCCGTCTTGGGGTCGATAATCTCCACGATATACGAATCGTGCCAGAAATGCAGACCGTTCCTCTCCTCGCACTCGAACGCCGCACCCGGACCGTACATCTCGCTCATGCCGTAGGAATCGAAAGCCCTCACATTCAGCTTCTGCTCGAGCGCCTTTCGCATATTGTCCGACCACGGCTCCGCACCGAAAAGACCCGTCTTCAGCGTCGGCAGGTCCGTTCCCATGCTCTCCGCAACCTCGGCAAGGTGCATCGCATAACTCGGGGTCGCATGAAGCGCCGTAACGCCGAAATCGTTAATCATCTCAATCTGGCGCTTCGTATTGCCCGTGCCCGAGGGAACGACCGTCATACCAATCTTCTCGGCGCCGTAGTGGAAGCCTAAGCCCCCCGTAAACAGACCGTAGTTGACGGCATTCTGGAACGTATCCTCATCGGTAAGACCCACCATGGTCATGTTGCGGGCAATAAGCTCAGACCAGTTGTCGAGATCCTGCCTCGTATAACCCACGACCGTCGGCTTACCCGTCGTTCCCGAAGTCGTGTGAATGCGCACGACCTGCTTCTTCGGCACCGCAAAAAAGCCGAACGGATACCCCGTGCGCAGATCCGTCTTCCTCGTAAACGGCAGTTTCCGAATGTCGCTGACCTTCCTGATGCCGTCGGCATCGACGCCCGACTCATTGAGCATCTTCTTATAAAACGGTATATTCTCAGCCTGACGGATAGTCCATTTCAGGCGTTTCAACTGAAGACTCTCGAGAGCATCCCCCTTAAGAGTCTCCATCTCTTTATTCCAGAACATTTGCAGAAGTATGTTATGCTGTAGCATGGCAATATATTATCGCTATCGTCCCCGCCGCCGACGACCCCGCACCCGTAAAACCGCTATCAAGTCGCACGGCATTCACGCCGTGAACAGAAATTAAGTCAGAAGTATTAATACGCGTACTTAACAATCTCTAAGCATGGATAAAAAAATTCTATCTGTATGCATTATCGCACTCGCGGTTCTTGCCGCCGTATTTGCGGGATGCACGGGAACGCAGCCGTCTGCCGCAACCCCGACACCCACACCCGCAGCAGGCACGGACAGCCCCACAGCCGCACCGACCGCGGCAGTCGTTGAAAAGACCGTCTACATCATAGGTATCG
>JAFPWZ010000101.1 GCA_017412625.1 Methanomicrobium sp. | reverse complement strand
TAACCGGGTTCTCACCGAGGAGGTAGAGACACTTTGACTTGTCGGGGTGCTCCTCGAGGGTCTCGAGCATCTCGGGGATGTGAAGACCGAGCTTTCCGTTCGGAACCTCGTCAACGCCCCAGTACTCCGCAACCTTCTTTGCCGCTGCAGGGTCCGTGACCTTGAGGTAACCGGCGTAAACGTTCGGAAGTGCGCCCATGTCGCAGGAACCCTGGACATTGTTCTGACCGCGAAGTGCGTTGACTCCGCATCCGGGCTTACCGATGTTTCCTAAAATAGTCTGGATGAATGCGATTGATCTTACGTTGTCGACACCGACGGTGTGCTGGGTGATACCGAGACAGTGGACGAATGCGGTCTTGTGCTGGAACTCGTGGAGCCAGTTGATTGCCTGAAGGATGTCCTCTGCCGGGACGCCGCAGACCTTTGCGGTGTTCTCGATGCTGTACTTGTCCTGTGTGACGCACTTCTTGAGGTCTTCGTAGCCCTTTGTTCTGTTCTCCACGAATTCCTTGTCGATCCAGTCGTGCTCGATGATGTATTTCATCATACAGTTGAGTAACTGGATATCGGTTCCGGGGAAGTGCTGAATGTGAAGGTCGGCGTGCTTTGCCGTCGGGGTGTTACGCGGGTCGCAGACGATAATCTTTGCTCCCTTCCTCTTACCCTCCATGATTCTGCGTGCTACAATCGGGTGTGCCTCAAAGTTGTTTGAACCGATGATGAAGACAAGATCCGCGATTGCAAGATCATTGAATGAGTTCGTTGATGCACCTGATCCGAAGACGTTTGCAAGTCCGGCAACGGTCGGAGCGTGGCAGAGACGTGCACAGTGATCAATGTTCGGGGTGTGAAGAACTACACGTGCAAACTTCTGCATTGCGTAGTTGTCTTCGTTACAGCAACGTGCCGATGAGATAACCGCCATCTCTTCCGGCTTGTATTTCTTGAAGTTCTCGGCAATGACCTCGAGTGCTTCATCCCATGTTGCAGGGCGCTGCTTTCCTGTTGCCTTGTCTTTTACGAGCGGGGTTGTAAGACGGTCCGGGGACGTAATGAATTCGAATCCGAAAACTCCCTTCGGACACATCTTACCCTGGTTCACGGGTGATCTCTGAGACGGCTGTGTGTCGATGATTTTGCCGTCTTTTACGACCAGATTGAACGAACAACCTCCACCGCAGTACGGGCAGGTAGTAGTAACAAACTTAACATCCATAATTTTTACCTGTTTCAGTAATGGGTTATTTTGATCTGATATAAAATTTGTTATTTTATGTATTTTATTCACGATTTTTCATACAAGCCCGCATTAATGTTATTTTACAAAAGACATTTGTTAACATAATGACGTTAAAAAATGTGAACATCTATAGAAGTCCAAATATAATTTATTTCTTTTAATTATTTTAATTCCGTAATTCTTTCCGGATACGACGTAAAATATACTTTACAACTTCGGCATCGAAACATATACATTTAATAGATCTGTTAAACTTGCAATGATCTGACACGGGGTATCATTACATTAAACATAAGTACTTTACATTATCCTAAAATAAGCAAAAACAGATTGACTTTGATAGGCAATTGACAACGAAAAAAGATTAACAAAGTTAAGCAAGTTAACGTGCCACATCGACAAGTCAAAATCGGACGAAAATCCGACGGAATTCAGACCGAATAAGACCGAAAGATCTTGAATCTGTTAAACAGTATTCATGTATTGCCGGGTCAGCCGAAATCGCTTGCGCTCGCCCTCCCGGGTGACGGACGGAGTAACGGGATCGGACAGGGGGGGACCGACAGGAGATACTGACAGTGGATGATCATATCACGACCGAAATATCAGAGCGACATATCAGAGCGACACATCACGACAGCCGTATAGCGACCGATATCAGCACCGAAACATTACCGAAACATTACCGCAACATTACCGCAACATTACCGCAACATTATTGCAATGCTCAAAAAACGATGGACAAAGCGGGAATTGAACCCGCGGCCTCTACCATGCCAAGGTAGCGATCTCCCACTGATCTACTTGCCCGTAAAAGTGTGCTATTATAGTTTGACGCAGTAGAATAAAAGAATTTGTTTTTGCATTGCCGAACGCGGACATGAAACACCGCATTGACGGCGGGGACGGTGACAATGACAAACGCTGCCGACGATGAATGACAGCGAGGGATGCCGACAGCGGATCTGCCGCGAAGCGATAACCGTTAACTCCCGAAAGAACATATAATAAAAGACACAGCGAACATAAACGGGAACGGTAACATGAGAGAAGAATACAGAAAAACCGCACACATCTTCTTCGGCATAATAATAGCCCTGTTCGTCTACTTTGCCGACAGGCTCACGGCAACCGCAGTGCTCGGAATCGTAATTCTCCTCTCGCTCTGCATATCCGCGGCAATATACAAAGGAAAATACATCCCGCTCTTCTCCCCCATCGTCGCCGGACTCGAACGCGAAGGCGTCTTCCCCGGAAAAGGAACCATACTCTTCTTCATCGGCACCTTCATCTGTCTCCTCTTCTTCCAGAAGGAATACGTCGTAGCCTCCGTGCTCGTGCTCTCCTTCCTCGACGGAGTCTCGACAATAATCGGCATAAACTTCGGAAAAACCAGGATTTACAAGAATAAATCGCTGGAAGGCTCATTAAGCGGCATAATCTGCGGATTCCTTGCATTATACCTCTTCCTCCCGATACCTGCCGTCATCGCCGCAGTCACCGCAGTAATCGCAGGCATCACCGAGCTAATCTCCCCCGTAGACGACAACCTCACCATACCCATCGCCGTCTGTATCGTCCTCACACTCCTGATGAATAATCCGATAATAATGTGACACTTCAATAATGATGTGACACTCGATGTGACACCCCGATATGACCCGATAATGTGACACTTCCGATGTAACGGCACGCCAATCCACGATGGCGTGGGCAAAATGACTGTATACTATAAGATATGTACGGTACTGATACGGAAAGGGCACCGATAAGGATACTTAAGATAAGGATACTTACGCAGACTCAGACAAAATCATTAACAAGAATCATTAACACAAAACACAAGAGAAAATGTATATCTCTTTTAAGATCAGTGAATTATAGAAGAAACATCGGGGAGAAACATGGAAGAAGAAGCGAGAAGGATACTGCAACGGCTGATAATAGTCTCCGTAATCCTTGTAATATCAATAATTTTAAACGTTTTACTCTATATGGGGAGCATACAGACCGTCAACTGCCCGTCCTCGGACACCTCGGCAATACAGGGCTACACATCGAAATCACTGTCATATCTTGATTACTCGGGCGTATACCTCGAAGGCGCCGACCTTGCCAAGGTAAACGCATACAAGACGAAATTCGCCGGCGCCGACCTCAGAAGAGCCGACCTCCACGGCGCCAAGATGACACTTGCGGACCTCACCGGCGCTGACCTATCGGGAGCCGACCTCGTCGGCGCCAAACTGGACTACGCCATCCTCAGAAACGCCGATCTCACGGGAGCTGACTTAAGCTACGCCGATCTCAAGTGTGCCGACCTCACCGGTGCCAACCTCAAGGACGCAATCCTCGAAGGTGCCGACATGAACTACATAATCGGCGAATACACAAGATAAAAACCAAAAAAAAGGATTAAAAACGGATTAAAAACGGATAAAAACCGGATAAAAACCGGATAATCAAGAACATCGGGAAGTCCGGATAACACGGACAAAACCGAAATCACTTTTTTTACACGCCGTTCACGAAAACTTTCCCAGCGTCGAGAGCACTCTGGCACGCGACTTCTGCATATCGGGAACATTGAGGATCTGACCGCTCTTAATAAAGATACGGGTCATGCAACGCACCTCCTCCGGCGGCTGCGACGAAAGCGGCAGAAGAATGTGACTGCCGTCCTCATACTCGTAGACCTCCTTCGCCCCGCTCTTAGTCCCGCAACGCGAGACCGGAATGCCGTCAACCTCCACGATATCGAATGAAAAGTCAATCGGAGCCGCATTCGCGAGAGCACCGCCGATGCCGAACGCATCCGCGCAGTCATTCAGATTCGAGACATCATCGGCGCTCAAATCTCCCGAAATGAAGATGCCGACCTCGGTAAATCCGTTGATGTCCAGCTCCCAGCGAATCTCCTCGATAAGACGGCGGATACTGCCGGCGCCGTTCCCCCGCATCTCAAGCCTAACCGCAGCCGCACCCGCCTTTGCCGCCGCAATCGCGTCATGCTTCACATCCCCGACAGTGCCGCAGACCATCACCCGCGAGACCTCCGCCGGCATATGCCTCTCGAACGCATTCCTGGCATCGTTCGGGTTGGAATGGCAGATCACGAAATTATGCGGCATCACATCGATATGCGGAATCCCCGCCGGCGCAACCGCGCTGTTAACCCCGTCAAAGCCCCCGATCCATGCCGCACGCTCGACAGCGGCAACAATCGCCGGATGAACCCGTCCCGCACAGAGGGAATAGACAGGAACCTTATCCGCACACAGCTTAATGAACGCCGCCGCCGTCGCCGTCCCCGAAGCCTGATTCAGAAAACCGAGCAATGCCGTCTCGAACCTTGCGAAATCGAGATAATTGCCCGTAATACGCATCACCGGCTCTCCCGAATAGAACATGCTCCCTTCGGGCATTGCATAGACATCGATATCCGCACCCTCCAGAAGATTCAGGGCATCGGCAAGCCCGCAGAAAATACCCCACTCGTTCGGCAGAACCGATGCCGTAATCTCAACCGTAACCCGCGGATTGACATTATCCACGGTCAGCATATCCAGACATCTCTTTAAGCAGACATCACTGCATTCCCCTGATTTAATCGGTTCATCACCGGCAATCTGAAAAATACCCATTAAAGATAAATGAGTTCATCATCACCATAACTGTTTTGTTAAGTTGCGGGAATGGGGTGCGGAAACGACATGCGCAACGACCGAACCGAATGACCGTCACGGATGCCGACCCGCATAAACACGGCCTGCATAAACAGCATCATAAATAATGAATCAGCGACAAAACTAAGACGGAACCTAAACATAACCGGGACAGGATAAATATGCTGGGAATAATCGGAGGAACAGGTCTTTTTCACGCAGAGATACCGCCGCTTGACAAAACAACAATCGCAACGCCTTACGGACCCGCGGAAGTATGGCTCGGCGACATAGCAATAGTAATGAGGCATCAGTTCAACACGCCGCCGCACAGAATCAACCACCCCGCACTGCTCTCGGCAATGGCAATCGCCGGCGTTGACAGGATAATTGCGTTCGGCTCCGTAGGCTCGCTGAAGAAAGAATACCCCGTCGGATCCACAGTCCTCCCCGACGACTTCTACAGCCCCGCACAGATACCGACAATTCACAACAACGCAATCGGGCACGTCGCGCCCTCAATCGACCGCGAACTCATCGCAAAGATACATGACGCCGTTCCCGAAACCATAGTCGGCGGCACCTACGTCCAGACCCGCGGACCGCGTTTCGAGACCGTCGCCGAGATAAAGAACCTCGTAAACGCCGGGGACATAGTCGGCATGACCGTCGCCGGCGAAGCCGCGATAGCAAACGAACTCGGTATCCCCTTTGCCGCGGTCTGCATGGTCGACAACTACTGCAACGGACTCTGCGGGGACGAAATCTCCTACGAGAGCATATTAAACAGCTCCAAAGCCAAGGTCGATGTCACAAACCGCATGATAAGAACCGTCATCGAGATCCTCGGATGAAAAACGGGCTTAAAGAATGCCGTAAGCAATGTCGTAAACAATGTCATAATTAATGTCGTAAACAATGCCGCAATAATTCCCGAAGCAATGCCGTAAGTAATCCCCAAGCATTGCCGAAACCTGCCAACTTTTTATAAATACAGCGCCAAGAAATATTCATGACAGAAGACGGAGACTATCGTGAATACGATATATTCGGCGAACAGAAACCCTCGCTCATAAAAGGAACTCTGATCGACGGCAGAAAACAGGACGTCTACATCGGCGAAACCGGACTCATAGAGGAGATCTCCGAAAAATACTCCGGAAAATGCGGCGAACCCGAATTCATAATCGACGCCTCTAACACGGCGGCATCGCCCGCATTTGCCAACACCCACGGACATGCGGCAATGACCCTCCTTCGCGGATATGCCGACGACATGCACCTGCAGGAATGGCTCTCCGAGAAGATATGGCCGCTTGAAGCGCACCTCACCGGCGAAGACGTCTACTGGGGCACAAAACTCGCCTGTGTCGAGATGATAAAGTCGGGAACCGTCGCCTTCAACGACATGTACTTCTTCATGGACATGGCGGCAAAGGCCGTCGACGAGATGGGCATAAAAGGCGTTCTCTCCCACGGATTCATCGATTTCGGCAGCGAAGAAAAACGCGAATCCGAGATTAAGGCAACCGAAGCCCTCTGTAAACACATCGGCGACATGAAAAACCCGCGTATCAAAGCCGCGGTCGGACCCCACGCACCCTACACCGTCTCGAAAGAAGGACTGAAGTGGTGCGCCGAATTCTCGAAAGAGAAGAACATAATGCTCCACACCCACCTCTGCGAGACCGAAAAAGAGGTAAAGGACTGCATTGAGGCAAACGGCGTCAGACCCGCAAAACTCCTCGACGACTGCGGATGCCTAACGGAGAGGACGGTCGCCGCACACTGCTGCTGGCTCGACGATGCCGACTGCGAGCTCCTCGGCAAACGCGGCTGCTCCGTCTCGCACAACCCCTGCTCGAACATGAAACTTGCCGTAAACAGGGCAATGCCGTATCAGAAACTCATCGACAGCGGCGTTAACGTAACCCTCGGCACCGACGGCTGTTCCTCGAACAACAACCTCGACATCCTCGAGGAGATGAAGACCGCGACACTTCTGCAGAAATTCTACTGGAACTCCGACACCGTCCTCCCCTCGCACGAAGCCGTAAAGATGGCGACAGCCGCCGGCATGAAAGCCCTCGGATTCGGCGGCGGCAGTCTCAAGGTCGGAAACCCCGCAGACATAGTCCTCTTCAGGACAAACGTATCCTGCATGACGCCGCTCTACAACACGAACTCGAATATCGTCTACTCCGCGAACTCCAACGCCGTGGACACCGTATTCTGCAACGGCCGCGTCCTCATGTATGACGGCTTTATCCCAAGCGAAGAAGAGATCTGCATGAAAGCCTCGGAGACCGCGAAAAACCTCATAGGCAGACACCTCGACTCCGCAGGCAAAAACTGAACAAAACCGAACATGCGGCACTGCCTGAATAATTCCACCATTTTTTCAGACAAACGTAAACGGAATACAATATGATTGAAACTAACAAGGATGTAAAAGACTATTTTGACAAGAATGTCCGTATCAGAAAATCAATAATAGAAAAAATAGAGAAATGCCTTGAAGAAAATCTGTTTGTAAACCTC
This sequence comes from Methanomicrobium sp., assembly GCA_017412625.1. Taxonomy (GTDB): domain Archaea; phylum Halobacteriota; class Methanomicrobia; order Methanomicrobiales; family Methanomicrobiaceae; genus Methanomicrobium. The sequence goes on along the minus strand of JAFPWZ010000101.1, from coordinate 15,809 downwards.
AAATCATGCAACAAACATGAATTAAAAGGTAATTGTGCAGGATATTGGCGGCTTAATGTCTCATATAACCATGTTGTAATCTATACAATTGAAGGCAACAGACCTGAAAGACACGCCGTAATAATCAAAATAATGACTGAAAAAGAGTATCACAATTGGATTAAAGCCTGTTAGAGCCCGTATTCCTTTTTAAGATCCGAAAGATCATAACGCGGCTGTCTTCGCAATTGCTCCAACTCTTCACGGATATCGCATTTTTCAACAGGTTTAAGCTCCCTCATGATTGTTTTTGAGATCGCCTCACGACCGATGCGACGGGAGAGTATTTCCTGATAGACAGCTTCGGATACCTCTAAAGTTCTCATAATACTATCTTGTCAGTGAGATATCATAATCTTTCTGTAAACAATATGGCTTTATAGAAAATCAGAGCAAAATTAACGAATTTTACAAAATAGTCAATAAAAAAAGATTATTGTTTGTCCGATCTACTCATTGGTTGTTCTCTTCCTGTATTCGAGAACATCATCATAGATCTTGTAGGAATCGCCGTTATCGTAGTTTGCAACGACAACAATTCTGTCAATGCCCTTTGTGCCGTCGAGCTTCAACTCCCTGCCGACATCAGGCAGCATCGAATTCGTAAAGATCTCGCCGGTCGAGAGGTAAGCCGTCACATCAAGACTCTTACACATGTAAAGTCCGTCGCCGCCGCGTGAGACAACCGTAATCTTGGCATTGATCGGATCTTTCTCGGCATCGCAGGTCATCTTAAGATAACCGGGAACATTGTCCACTGCCGTCGGCGTAAGCGAAAAACCGGGTGCGGTCTGCTGCGAAGAGCCGGAACCCGACGAACCCGAAGAGCCCGAAGGCTGTGCCGGTGCATTTCCGCTTCCCGTACATCCTGCCGCCAGAACGGCGACGGCAATAACAAGAATCATTCCAACTAATAGTAAACGTTTCATGGTCAAGATGTAGGCTTTATGTCTATATCTTCTTTTGCTTAAGTGTAAAAAAGGTAAAACGGTAAAGGGGTAAAAGGGGTAAAATGTTGAAATGGGTAAAAGGGGTAAAATGGGTAAAATGTTGAAATGGGTAAAAAGTTGAAAAGGGTAAAACGGGATTAAAAAGGATATCCGAAGGCGCGTAAAGGCACATAAAGGCGCGTAAATTACGCCCTTACCGCAATCGAGAGGATATCGCCGTCGTGGAGGCGGTGATTCAGACCGACACGCTGGGCATCGTGCTTCACCGACTTACCCCAGACCTTAGCGTATCTGAACTTCTCCACGAAATCGCGGTGCAGCTTGTTACAGACCGCCTCCACCGTCGCCGGCTCGCGGACAATCAGAGGCACCTCGAGATCCGCCTTGCCGCCGACCGGCTTGAGATAAATCCTGATAAAACCGAGCTGGTCGTAGATCTCGTCCTTAAGCTTCTCGATGTTGTAACCGCTGTGTGCCGAGAGCATTATCGGCGGCTTTCCGAAACGTGCGGTAACATCCCTGATTATCTCCTGCCTGTGCTCCTCGTCGACCAGATCAATCTTGTTAATCGCAAAAAACGCCGGAATATAGACGCGGCTGCCCATCATCGCGTCCACGAAATCATCCTGCGTCACGGGACCGCGGGTGAGGACATTCGCGTTCATTATCTTGTTCTCGGCAAGAATCGCCCTGACCTCGTCCAGGTCCAGATCCGTGCTGCCGACCGTATTCAGCCTGATACCGCCGTATCCCGTCTTCTTTATCGTGATATCCGGCTTCTGTTTATTGATTCTGATGCCGGCATCGTAAAGCTCCTTGATAAGAACATTGATATGCTTCTCGTTGAAGACATCGCCCAGAAGAAGAATGAGGTCCGCGCTCCTGACAACGCCGATAACCTCCTTACCGCGGCCCTTGCCCATCGCGGCGCCGGCGATAAGTCCCGGAATATCGAGAATCTGGATATTGGCGCCCTTGTGCTCCATTGCGCCCGGCACCACCGTAAGCGTCGTGAAAGCATAATTTGCCGTCTCGCTCTCCGCACCCGTGACCTTATTCAGGAGCGTCGACTTACCGACCGAAGGGAAACCTACCAGAACAACGGTGCCGTCGCCGGACTTCTTGACCGAATAACCCTCGCCGGTTCCCGACGACGCCATGGCACGCGCTACGGCTTCATCCTTGATTCGGGCGAGCTTGGCTTTCAGCCTTCCGATATGCTGGGCTGTCGCCTTATTGTATTTGGTATTTCGAATCTCGTCCTCGATTGCTTTGATATCTTCTTCAAACGTGGGCATATTGTGCTGTTATTAATGGTGTCTGATTCTACTTATTTATAGTGCAACAATCCGTGCAACAATCCTGCAATCATCACGAATAAAAGAGCCCAGGCATAAATACGATAACATAACGATAACGTAACGAGACCGTAACGAGACCGTAACGAGACCGTTTTTTCAAAGTTCGTTTATCAAGTTTTAAGTACTTGCCGATGCAAAATATAAATGCACATTTTACTGATTTGTGCTGATATAGTGTAGAGGCCAATCATGCAGGACTCTCACTCCTGCGACTCGGGTTCAAATCCCGATATCAGCACTTTTTCCGGGGACTTTCACAGGCACTTTTCAACATCACTTATCGGCAGCACTGCTCAGCACGCCGTTTTACAACACTTTCGGATTATTCTGGTTATTCGTGTTATTCAGGGTATTCGGGATATTCGGTGCATTCGCCGGCATTCACCCGCCGTATCAACCGTTCCTCCGGTTATGAGGATTATTTTCGCAAAATATCCTTAATTATCAATCGTTATAAATACTCATCATACCGGCGCTCATATTCAAAATTAATGAACATCAAGGTGCGGCACGTCAATCCAGTCATGAATAAACCGCCGTTCAAAATAGACAATACGCCAATAAATACTATTTGGTTTGGCCCTTTGTATTAATTCACGGAGTGCGTTAAATGCTTTGTCCTCGCATTTCGATGAATTTTCGACGATTTTTCAATCCGAAAGCGTATTTCAGACAATAACTATTTATGTTTAAATAACAACCTTGTCTATGAGGTATTTAGTAAAATGTCAAGTGATTTACCTATCGCAGCAGTCGTAAGAATTGCAAAGAAGAGCGGTGCAGAGAGAGTCGGAAACGACGCAGCAGAGGCACTCGTTGCAGCAGCTGAGGCATACGTCGCAAAGATCTCCGCAGAAGCAAACAAACTTGCATCACATGCAGGCAGAAAGACAATAAAGAAAGAAGACATTGACATGGTTGTCAAAGCCTAAATTCTTTTTTTTCTCAACGAAATTATAATTCAATCAAAAATCAGCAAGTTTTCCTTATTTGCGATATCATTTTCCTTATTTGCCGATATCACCGGTTTCCAATCAGGTTGTTTTCCGATACCGTCAGTTTTCCAATCAGGTTGTTTTCCGATAACGTCAGTTACTGCTCTTTTTCGCGGACGATAAACAGCTTATCCTTCGGTCTTACCGTGAAAGGAAGCTTAATGCCGCATCTCTCCCCGCGTGAGACCGACTCCACGGATTCATGCTCCACCTGAATCTCGCCGACATCGGCGTATTCCGCCGGCGTATTTTTGCCGTAGACGAGGATTCTGTCGCCGACCTTAAGAGTCCCCGCACGGATGAGGAACTCGGCAACGCCGATACGGCTGTAAAAATTCACGACCTCGCCGCAGAAGACCTTCGTCACGCGTGACTGCGGACCCGGGCTTATCCAGTCGTCGTCGAGCCCGAAATAGAAGCCTTCCGAAAATCCGCGGTTGTAGGCATCGGCAAGCTCCGCCTTCAGACCGTCCAGCATCGCGGGCGTGACGCTGCCGTCCGAGAACGCGTCCATCGCCGTTCTGTAACACGAGACCGTCGCTTTCACGTAATCCGCCGACCTGCTGCGCCCCTCAATCTTGAAAGCGCTCACGCCGGCATCGCGGAGCTTATCGAGGTGCTCAATCATGCAGAGATCCTTCGGGCTTAATACATAGTCCTCGCCGATAACATACGAATTGCCGTCATCCTCGACGTCGGTTATCCTATACAGCCGCCTGCACGGCTGAATGCACATACCGCGGTTCGCCGACTTTCCGAACGCCGACGTCGACATAAAACACCTCCCCGACTCGCTCACGCACATGGCGCCGTGGACAAAGACCTCAAGCTCGCAGTCGACCCCTTCCGCGACCGCGGCATCGTGAATTTCGCGGATATCGTCCAGAGAGCATTCGCGGGCGAGAACAACCCGCGAAACACCCAGATTCGCGTAGAACTTCAGCGCCGCGATATTCGAGACGCTCGCCTGCGTAGAGAGATGAATCGGAATACCCAGTTCCTTTGCAATCGAGATTACCGCCGCATCCCAGCATATGACCGCGTCAACCCCCGCAGACTTCGCGACCTCGAGAACCCGACGGACTTTGGGCAGTTCGGAGTTGTAGACTATGGTATTCAGCGTCAGATAACCCTTCATCCCACGGCAATGAAGAAAATCCATGACGTTTCCGAGTTCGCTCAGCTCGAAGTTGCCGGCGCTGTCACGCATATTCATGACCTTCGTCCCGAAATAGACCGAATCCGCACCGCATGAAGCCGCAGTCTTAAGCGAGGCATGATCCCCCGCCGGTGCAAGAAGCTCGGGCATATCCGACCTTTTTCCATTCTTTTCATGAAAAACGTGACTCATTACAGAATAGTTGTAATTCAACGGAATAATACTTTTTTAAAGTGCGCAGAGTATCAAAAGTTCAAAAATCAAAAGCCCATAAGTTCAAAAATCAAAAGTCAAAAGTCAAAAGTGTCAAAAGTTCAAAAGTGTCACAAGTGTCACAAGTGTCAAAAGTTCAAAAGTGCCGAAAGTGTCAAAAAAAGATATTGTCGATGGATATTATCCTAATTATCTGGGACTGCCGACGCTCTTGTTTTGCTTTTCGGCATTCTTCTTCTCGAGTTCTCTGAGCTGGAAACTGTATACCGGCTTGTTCCTGCCGACCTTCGGGTGCGAAAGCTTCTGATCCTTACCGAGATGTTCCCCTCTGAACCTCGCGCCGAAATACTTGTATGACGACGAGAATGTCGCAACTCCGAACACCACAAGGACAATCGAACCTATCGCCGAAGGGGTGAGAATAATCGCAATGCCGTTCGGAGTCATAATCGATACCAAAGTGAGATGAACGGCACCCAGAATCGCGGCTGTTATCACGGAGGTGCGGACCGTCATATTACCCTTTAACATCCTGTAAATCACAGCCGACGCTGCACCTGCGACAATCGTGGCAACCGCACAGGAGAACATGGTAGCGCCGCCGAAGAACAGCCTGCTGGTTGCGCCCATTACCGCCGCACCCAGTGCCACGGCAGGACCGAACCAGAGACCTCCGGCAATCGGACCGACATCCCTGAAATTGATGAGCACATTGTCGTTGGCGAAACCGATAAGATTACCCAGTACCGAGAGAGAGCCGAAGATTAAGATACCGAGCACCGTTCTCTTTTTGCCGGAGATATTCTCGTTATCGGGATCCAAAATACCGGTTATTCCGAAGAAACCTCCGAGAACACAGCAGAATAAAATGCACCCTATTACGAAATTTATTATATCTATCCAGAACAGTATGTTACCGTCCATGGTATCACCTTAATGATTAATCTGTGCAACGGTATTAATAAAGTATCGATATACGCAAAATTACGTAAACGATGACTTGCGGAAACAGACTTTGGGAATATAACTCGGGAACAGACTTGAGAAAATGCAAACGGCTGCCTCCGTCAGTCAGGACCGTCAGTCAAGATATCCCTTAACGGCGCTCCAGCACTCAATCTTTTCGGCAAGACTCACGGCGGCATTCGCGGGACTCGTCGACGGCATTATAAGTACGGCTGTCTCGGGGAAATCGGCGGCAAAATCCTTAAAGAACCGCGAGAATATCTTCCCCGCACCCGTACTGCCGTTGAGAAAGATCGCACGCACGGACGGATTTTCGCCGACGAAACCCGCAATATCGTTTTGAACAACGTCGCGTATCGTGGAATCGCTGCTCCCCTTCCGCAGACATTCGGATGCGACGTCCCAGAGGGCGATATGCCTGCGCTTCATCTCCTCAACCCTCCGCGAATACGGCAGGTCGGCGCCGATACCCAAAACCGCCTCCATAATCCTCCAAAACTGATTATGCGGATTGCCGTAATACTCCTGCCTCTCAAGAGACATAACACTCGGAAAACTGCCCAGAATCAGGATTCTCGGAGACGACCCGCAGACCGCGGGCAGACCTTCCCCGCGGTATGGGTTGCGGTAGTGCTCGGAAGACATTTAATAATAATAGTCACGGGAGTAAAAATCACTTTCACACCGCGTGCCCCTACACTCATTAATATTAAGTTACAAATCGATCTCTGTAAAAACAATGGACACAATAAAAATTCGCGGAGCAAGGGAGCACAATTTACAGAATATATCCCTTGATCTGCCCAGAGATAAGCTGATTGTGATAACGGGCGTCTCGGGCTCGGGTAAATCGACACTCGCTTTCGATACAATATATGCCGAGGGACAAAGACGATATGTCGAGTCCCTTTCGGCATACGCACGCCAATTTTTGGGTCAGATGAACAAGCCCGACGTCGACTCCATAGACGGTCTGTCGCCGGCAATATCCATAGAACAGAAGACCACCTCCAAGAACCCGAGGAGTACGGTCGGCACGGTAACCGAAATCTACGACTATCTGAGGCTTCTTTACGCAAGAATCGGAAAACCGCACTGCCCCACGCACGGAACGCCGATTGAGGCACAGTCCCCCGAACGCATAGCCGACACAATAATATATATCGCGGAGAACGGCGGCGAAGAGGACGGCAGGGGCGGCTCAAAAAAGAACGCCGATAAAAAGAAGAAATCGGGAACGGCTGAAAAGGCGGGTTCCGCCGGATCGCCGGATGTCACGGTCACGATACTTTCGCCGATAATCCGTCAGAAAAAAGGAACCTATCAGCAGGTTCTGCGGGATCTCGACAGCCGCGGCTATACGCGTGCGCGTGTCGACGGAAAGATTGTCAGAACCGACGAAGAGGTCACCTTACAGCGCTATGTCAAGCACGACATCGATATCGTCATAGACAGGCTCGACCCGCTCGACGAACGCTCGCGTCTAGTGGAAGCCATCGAAAACGCCCTGAATAACTCGAACGGGCTCGTAACGGTAATCTTCGACTCCGAAGATGCCGACGGCAACCGCGTCAGCACCGAGAAGATATTCTCATCGCAGTTATCCTGCCCTATCTGCGGCTTCTCCTACGAGGAACTTCAGCCGAGAATGTTCTCGTTCAACAGCCCGTTCGGCGCCTGCCCCGAATGCAACGGTCTCGGATTCAAGATGGATTTCGACCCGGACCTTATCATACCCGACAAATCCCTCTCCCTCTCCGAGAACGCGGTCGCCACATACCGCAACTTCCTCGACGGCTACCGCGTCCAGTATCTCGCAACCGTGGCAAAACACCACAATTTCAGCATATTTACGCCGATAAAAGACCTCACCGAAGAGCAGTACAACGTCCTCATGTACGGCTCAAACGAAGTAATCCGCTTCAACATGAGCATGAAGGGCGGCGACGTCGAATGGTCGCATAACGGCGTCTGGGAAGGACTTCTCCCGCAGGCAATGCGCCTCTACTCCCAGACGAAGTCCGAATACCGCAAGAAAGAGCTTGAAAAGTTCATGCGAATCTCCGAATGCCAGTCCTGCAAAGGAAAACGCCTCAGCCCCAAGGCCCTTGCGGTCACAATCGCGGACAAATCCATCATCGACGTAACCGAGATGTCTATCTCCGACTGCATAAAATTCTTCAACGGACTTAAACTCAGCGAGAAGGAAGCCGGGATTGCAAGGCTCATCCTGCGCGAAATTACATCAAGGCTGAAGTTCCTCGAAGAGGTGGGGCTCGGATATCTGACGCTCTCGAGGAGTTCGGGAACGCTCTCCGGCGGCGAAGCGCAGAGAATCAGGCTTGCAACCCAGATCGGCTCCAACCTCATGGGCGTCCTGTATGTCCTCGACGAGCCCTCCATAGGTCTTCACCAGCGCGACAACCATAAGCTGATCGAGACCCTGCAAAAGCTCAAAAACCTCGGAAACACCCTTATCGTCGTCGAACACGACGAAGACACCATCCGCGAAGCCGACTTCGTCGTCGACATAGGCCCCGGCGCCGGCGTCCACGGCGGCCGTGTCGCGGCAATCGGAACGCCCAAAGAGATAGAAGGCTTCAAAGACTCCCTTACGGGAATGTATCTCAGCGGCGCCGAAAAGATAGAACTGCCCGCCGTGCGCAGGAAGAGCGACTCCTTCATACACCTGAAAGGGTGCAGAAAGAACAACCTGAAATCGATAAACGTCGATATCCCGATGGGCGTTCTGACCGTAATCACGGGCGTTTCCGGAAGCGGCAAGTCCACGCTCGTCTACGACACCCTCTACAACGGCCTCATGAAGGAGATAAACCATTCCAAGACCGACACCTACTACGACTCGATAACCTTCGACGATAAACCCGACAAGGTAATCGTCATAGATCAAAGCCCGATAGGCAGAACGCCGCGCTCAAACCCGGCGACCTACACAAAGGTCTTCGACGACATAAGAGCCATCTTCGCCGAGACGAAAGAGGCAAAGATCCGCGGGTATAATGCCGGCAGGTTCTCGTTCAATGTCAAAGGCGGACGCTGCGAGGCCTGCAGCGGCGACGGACTCATAAAAATAGAGATGAACTTCCTGCCCGACGTCTATGTCGAATGCGAGGAATGTAAAGGAAAACGCTACAATGCCGAGACCCTCGAGGTCAAATTCAAGGGCAAATCGATTGCCGACGTACTCGACATGACAGCCGCCGAAGCCCTCGAACTCTTCGAGAATCACGCGAATGCGAGGGCAAAGCTCGACACTCTCTGCAAGGTGGGACTCGGATACCTCAAACTCGGTCAGAGCTCAACGACGCTCTCCGGCGGCGAAGCACAGAGGATTAAGCTCACAAAAGAGCTATCTAAGCGTGCCACCGGAAAGACCGTCTACATCCTTGACGAACCGACCACGGGTCTGCACTTCCACGACGTCAAAAAACTGATAAGCATCCTCGAGGCGCTCGTCGACAAAGGAAACACCGTAATCGTCATAGAACACAATCTGGACGTCATCAAGTGCGCCGATTACATAATTGACCTCGGACCCGAAGGCGGCGACAAAGGCGGCGAGATAGTCACGACCGGCACCCCCGAAGAGGTCGCAAAGTGCAAAAAGAGCTATACGGGACAGTTTCTTGTGCCGCTTCTGAAGAAGAAGCGATAGGGGAGATCTCAGCATATCAAAAGAGGAATGAATATCAAAAGAGGACTGAAAATAAGAGGACTGAAATGAGGACTTATGCCTGACCTGTCACTGATACCCAACGAACCCGGAAGCTACCAGTACAAAGACAGCGACGGGAACATCATCTATGTCGGCAAGGCAAAAGACCTCAAAAAAAGGGTTTCCAGCTATTTCAACCGCACCCTCCACGACAAAAAGACGCAGGCGCTCGTAAAATCCATAGCCTCGATAGACTTCATAGTCACGGGCAGCGAGGTCGAGGCGTTAATCCTCGAAAATAACCTCATAAAGCGGTATCAGCCGCGATATAACATAGATCTCAAGGACAGCAAGAGCTATGCCTATATCCGAATGACCGACGACGAATACCCGACCGTCACGATAGCGAGACGAAAGGGGGCATCGGGGGAGTATTTCGGACCGTTCGTCTCGGCAAAGGAACGCGATTATGTCCTCTCCGTCATCAAAAAGACCTTCAAACTGCGTTCCTGCCGGAAACTGCCGAAACGCCCCTGCCTGCGTGCCCATATCGAGACCTGCAGTGCCCCCTGCACGAACAGGATAACGAAAGAAGATTATCTGGCGCAGGCAAAGAAGGCATCCGCGGTCCTGAAAGGCAATACCAGGGAGATAATCCGCGCCCTTGAGGACGAGATGAAGACGTTCTCCGCAAATCTCGAGTTCGAGAAGGCTATGCTCTGCCGCGATCAGATAGCGGCACTGAAACATCTTGCCGACCGCCAGCATATCGAGCAGAAAAAAGTCACGGATGAGGACGTAATCAACTATGCGGAGCGCGACGGCAGGATATACCTCATGCTCTTCTCGGTTTACAAGGGCTGCCTCGCCGAGAAACAGGAATTTGTCTTCGATGCCGGCGAAGACATCTCCGAATCGATTGAAGAGTTCATCATTCAGTATTATTCCGAGAACGAACCGCCCTCCGAGCTGATTCTGCCCGAGGCTGTCGGCGACGCCGTCGGCGAATTCCTCACACGCCGGAAGGAAAAGAAGGTCACGGTCACGGTCCCGCAGAAGGGCGACAAGAAGATACTCCTCGATCTCGTGGAGCACAATGTCACCACAATCTTCTTCGGCGGCGAATCCAAGGTAAAAGAGCTCGGAAAACGCCTGCATCTGCCCGAAGAGCCGCAGGTCATCGAGTGCTTCGACATATCGCATCTCTCGGGCACGGCAATGGTCGGCTCCATGGTGCAGTTCCGCTACGGAAAGCCCGACAAGAGCAATTACCGCAGGTTCAGGATAAAGACGGTCAATCAGATAGACGACTTCGCATCCATAGCCGAGGTCGTAAAACGGCGTTATCAGCGGCTCAAAGACGAGGGGGAGGAGTTCCCCGACCTTATTATCATCGACGGCGGCAAGGGACAGCTCTCGTATGCCAAGGCATCGCTCGACGAGATCGGCGTCAAAATCCCGATAATCTCGGTTGCCAAGCGCGAGGAAGAGATATTCGTCCCCGGATTTTCGTATCCGCTGCCCCTGAAGCGCAGCGAAAAGGCCTCGCTCTTTATACAGGAGATACGCGACGAAGCACACAGATTTGCCATCACCTACAACCGTCTGCTCAGAAGCAAAGAGATCTCGGACGATAACTGAAGATAACAGAAGATAACAGAAGATAACCGAAGCGTGCCTGCCGGCATGCCGCATGCCGCCGAAGAGAAAAATGGTAAAGCGCTAAGAGGCTGAAAGAGAATATAATAATGCAATAAAATAATGCAGTAATGCGGCACTATGCAATGATGCGGATCTGAAATGGAGAGAGTAAACGTCCCTTTTGAACTGGCAAGCGATTTTAAGCCGAAAGGCTCACAGCCGAAAGCAATAGAGGAGCTTACGGAAGGTCGGAAGAAAAACCTCAGATGCCAGACTCTTCTCGGCGTAACCGGCTCGGGAAAGACCTTCACCATAGCCAACGTCATTGCCGCGTGCAACAAACCCACCCTTGTGCTGGCGCACAACAAGACCCTTGCGGCGCAGCTCTACAACGAATTCCGCGACTTCTTCCCGAAGAACCGCGTGGAATACTTCGTATCCTACTACGACTATTATCAGCCGGAATCCTACATTCCGCAGAGGGACATCTATATCGAGAAAGATGCGCAGATCAACCCCAAAATCGAGCAGATGAGGCTCTCCGCGACGGCATCCCTGCTCTCGAGGAGCGATGTCATAGTCGTCGCTTCCGTCTCCGCGATATACGGCGCCGGAAACCCCGAAAACTTCGAGTTCATGGGCTTCGAGATCAATGTCGGCGACAGAATAAAGCGCAGGGAACTCCTCTCCCGCCTCGTCGACGTCCTCTTCGAGAGAAACGATCTCGAACTCGCCCCGGGACGTTTCCGCGCAAAAGGCGACACCGTCGACCTGATTCCGGGCTACATGAACAATATAATCCGGGTGGAGTTCTTCGGCGACGAAATCGAGAGAATCACCGAGATTGACAAGATCACCGGCAAAAAAATTCAGTCGCTCGACTACTTCTTCATCTACCCGGCAAAACAGTATATCGTCCCCGAAGACGAGAAAGCCGAGGCGATTGAGGAGATAAAGGCGGAACTCGAGGAGCGTGTGAAGCAGCTCGGCGTCCTTGAGGCACACCGCCTGCGGCAGAAGACCCTCTACGATCTCGAGATGATAGAGGAGACCGGCTCCTGCAAAGGCATCGAGAACTACTCCAGATTCTTCGATCACCGCAAAAAGGGCGAGAAACCGTTCTGTCTTCTTGATTACTTCCCGCAGGACTTCCTTATGGTTATCGACGAGAGCCACCAGACCCTTCCGCAGGTTCGCGGGATGTACAACGGCGACAGATCGCGAAAACAGACCCTTGTCGATTACGGTTTCAGGCTCCCGTCCGCGCTCGACAACCGTCCCCTTGTCTTCACCGAGTTCGAGGAATACATGAGAAACGTCATCTTCGTCTCGGCAACTCCCGGCGAATACGAGAAAGAGCACTCCGAGCAGACAGTCGAGCAGATTATCAGACCGACGGGACTTGTCGACCCCGAAGTCTTTGTAAGACCCGTGAACGGTCAGACGCAGGACCTGCTGAAAGAGATAAAGAAGACAATAGAACGCGGAAACCGCGCCCTTATAACCGCGCTTACGAAGAAACTTGCCGAGGAACTCACGGAATATCTCGCGGCAAAGGGCATAAAGACGAGGTATCTGCACTCGGATATCGACACAATCGAGAGAACCGAGATCATACGCGAGCTGCGGCTGGGCAAATTCGATGTTCTCGTCGGCATCAACCTCCTACGCGAAGGTCTGGACATCCCCGAGGTCGGATTCATCGGCATCCTCGACGCCGACAAGGAAGGCTTCCTCCGCGACACAAGAAGCCTCATCCAGACCATCGGAAGAGCGGCAAGAAACGCCGATTCATACGTCGTCCTCTACGCCGATAAGATGACGGACTCGATAAAAGGCGCTCTTGCCGAGACGAAACGCCGCCGCGAGATGCAGATGGAGTTCAACCGCGAGCACGGAATAACTCCGCAGACAATAGTCAAACCGATAAAAGAGAAGGAAGTCGATATCAAGGATACAAAACACATTCCGCGGGTCGACATCCCGAATTACCTCATCGAGCTCGAGCAGGAGATGCAGTCAGCCGCGGACTCTCTGGACTTCGAGCGTGCGATTGAAGTCCGCGACCGGATCAAGAAGATCAAAAAAGATTACGATCTCTGAGATTCGGAGCCGGAATTCTGAGTCTTAATTCCGAGTCTGAATTCAAAGTCAGAGACCGGTCCGATATTCAGTGGATTATCAGAGCTCGCCGCAGCGGATAAGTCCCTGCCTGAACTCCTCTATATACTCGTCCATCGAGAGACTGCCCTCGGGAAACGGGCAGTCGATATCATACATCTTATCTATCATAGGATCGGAAGGAAGGAGCAGGAATTCCGTCCCCGTCTTCTCCGCGGCTTCGACAAGGGCTTTTCTGAACGGACCTATGCAGTAGGCGATTCTTTTCTTATACGTGTTCCGCGTCTTCTCCAGATATCCGCACAGACGATAGACCTCAATCCTGTGAAAATCCTTTCTGACCCGCGGATCCTGATTCTTGCCGAGCATGTAATGATAATTGGCATACGGATACATCAGCTCGAGTTCGGCGGGAACCGTCCCGCAGGTTCCGAAGATGGTGATATGATACCTGTCCGGTGTCAGAACGCTGTCTATAATCCTGTGGAACAGCTTATGACTCGGGCTCGAACTGTAGGGTTTTCTCAGGGCACACGGGATGAAAATTCCGATCTCGCGGGGTGCAATCTCGTATTCGTCGATGATATAGCGGTATGCCTCCTCGAACTCCGAGCGGTAGAAGGGCGGATCGTAGATCTCGTATTCCCGCCCTTTTCTGTCGAAGACACGTTCGGTAACGGTATGTTCGGGAACGGAATGTCCGGTAACGGTATTCCCGGTGCTGGCATTCTGCCCGGTAACGGTCTGCTCGTGACCTGCGGTTTGCCCGTGGCCGGCTGCCTTTGAATTTCGCGGATCTTCCATAATCGCCCGCTTACTCCCCTGCCGGCTCTATCTCGAGCATCTCCAGCTCATAGGTCAGTTCCTTGCCCGCCATCGGATGATTACCGTCGACCTTCATCTTCCTGCCCGCAATATCCAGAACCTTTACGAGCGCCCTGTTGCCGTTGGGCAGTTTAATCGTGATCATCTCGCCCACCTGCGGATCGCATTTGAAATCCAAAAACGACTTCCTTATGCTGAAGACAAGTTTCGGATTGTATTTGCCGTAGGCATCCTCCGGTGCAAGCTTTACCTCGCGGACTTCGCCGGCCTTCATGCCGATAAGCGTATCCAGAAAGACCTGATTTATACTGCCGTCACCGAGAACAATCTCCTGCGGACTGCCGTCATGCTCCTCCGAGACCTCTCTCGATGATTCGAAGATCTCGCCTTCCGGGGTTCGGGTCGTAAAATGAACCTTTACCCTGTCGCCAAGTTTTGCCCCTGTTGAATCGTCTGCCATATTATTGCCGTAAATATTGCCGTAAATATTGCCGTAATATATTCTACCAATTGCCTTAATATATCCGATAATTGCCGTAATATATTCGTAACAATTGCCGAATATATTCCGATAATTGCCGTACTTCGGCACTGCATAACAGATTTGTTCCGGTAAAAGATAAAACAGATGCGGTATGACAAAGGTAAACATAATTCTTTTACAACATTCCGAGAGATTCCCACTTCACAATACGGTTTTCGTCTTCAATAAAGCGCGGAAATTTTTTTTCAGTTAACACATCCCCGCTTAATATGACTTAGCATATTCAGTTAAAAACACCCAATTGTTAAAAGTAAAAAATTAACATACATGCATTTATATGAGGGAAATATTTGACAAAATATAAATACCGAATAGATCTTAATTAAGTTTAACAAACAAGGCTAAATACCGGTTTGTAGGTTTTAATTATGGTAGCATTTTCTCCGGCACAGGTATGTGCAAAAATAGGAACAGCCGGAAAGGGTAAGTGTACACTTCCGCCTGTCAACATGTTTGTGAGAGCATTTCTCGCAGGTGTTTATATTGCAATGGGAGCATCGGTTGCAACCGTAGGTTCAACCGGAGTTGCAGCGGTTCTGGGTGCAGGTATCGCTCAGTTCGTAACAGGTGCACTGTTCCCGATTGGTTTAATGTTTGTAGTTCTCACAGGTGCAGAGCTCTTCACCGGTGACGCAATGTTCGCTCCGATGGCAATCCTTCAGGGTCAGGCAACACTCGCAGGTCTGGCATATCTCTGGATTATCGTATATCTCGGTAACTTCGTAGGATCCATTTTCATGGCGGTATGTATGACATACGGTCCGCTCACGACAACAGTAACCGCAACCGGTTCAATCGCCGCAACGGCATTCGGTGCACGTGCTGTGGGTATCGCGGTCGGCAAAGTTTCGTATGCCGGCGTAATGGGTATCTTATCGGTATTCATCAAAGGAATTCTTTGTAACTGGCTTGTCTGTCTTGCAATCTTCCTTGCACTCGCAGCCGACGATATCGTCTCGAAGATTCTCGGTATCTGGTTCCCGATCATGGGCTTCGTTGCCGCAGGATACGAACACTGTGTAGCTAACATGTATTTCATCCCCGCAGGTATACTGACGATGCCTTATCTCTCGGCAGAACAGGTAGCTTCGATTGCCAACATCAACCTGCTGGGCTGGACCTCAATGATTACAAGCAACCTTATCTGGTCTACACTCGGTAACATCGTAGGTGCCGCATTCTTCATGGCAGTTATCTACAACTACTGCTACAAGAAGGATATTGAAGCCATTCAGAAGGCAGCCTGATTATAAAATCCAACAATCTTTTTTTTATTGTCCGCATTTCCCTTTTAAAATTGAGTCTTTATTCAAATCAAG
>JAFPWZ010000100.1 GCA_017412625.1 Methanomicrobium sp. | reverse complement strand
CTAATACTACGTATGAGAAGACAGCCGCCACGACGACGAATGCAATCAAAACAATTGCAGCCTCAAGACCGGTGAAACCTTCATCTTTATTGAATATTTTTGTCATCTTTCTCATCTCCTTAGTTCAGGACGTTTACAGCCGAGATACTTGGCGTAATCTTCCTGCTTATTGCATATGATGCGCCGACCGAGGGACGGATTTCAAGGTTGAAATTCTGATTTGCCGTGAGGTTCTTGCCTGCTGCGGTCTGAGCGAGGATTACAAACTGCTCCTGATTCTCAAGAAGCAGGTCATTAGCATCTGAGTTGAATATCTCAATAACACCCCATCTTCCTGCAGTGATGTTACTTCTTGGAGTTTTTGTTTCATTATCAAGATCTAATCTGTAAACATCTTTCTCAGTACTGAATGTAAGTGTTGTCTTGCTGAAATCAACAGGACTGCCACCGGCGGTTAAACCGACTTTGAACTGTATCTGACCGACATCAGTATAGTGCGGATCAGTTCCGTTTCCAAATCCATATACCTGACCGAGGATTTCCACACTGGAACTTGCCTGGTCAACAGATGTATAAACTACTTCCTGAGCTTTCTGGGTTGTGAAGAAACCTGCTCCCAATACGACGTATGAGAAGACAGCCGCCACAACGACGAATGCAATCAGAACGATTGCGGCCTCAAGACCTGTAAAACCTTCTTCTGTATTCATTCTTTTCATAAGGATTCCTCCTAATTTTTTCACACGATTTTATTATGATTTTACTCAATTATTTGCTTTGCATACCATTATGAGAGAACACCGGATCCCTCCGGTTTCTGTCAATACTATACTCATACCCCATAACATATAAAGATTGTTTATTGAACATGCCACTTTGTCCAAAATCGTTCAAAAATATCTCAAAATATGGAAATATTATTTCCAAAAAATCAAAAACATGCATGAACATTTACTTTGATTACAATTTTTTTCACATATGTATAGATCCTGTGAAAAATTTGCACGACAAATGCGGGGCACCATGCGGCACGTGCCGCACCTGCCGCAGGACACCGGACAACACCATGGAACATTATACTATATGTACACCGGTCGTAAGTATACTATGCGTAAGTATACCATTCCGTAAGTATACTGTATCAATGACAGTATCCGCGATACCGATGCACACCGGCCCGCCGGAATCGGGACACGACATATCTGACACGCCGCATGATACACACAATTGACACATATACTATATGCGTCAGATACACACATTCAAAAAAAAACACCTGCTCAAGTGATGACGCTCAGGTAATGCCGCTCTGGAGTGATGCAGCTCTGATACCGTTCAAGAATAATGCGGTCTCGGAGGGGATGACGTTTCCCGGGAATGCAACTATGGATACAATTTATAAATGTGCATTATAATATATAATCAACCAATCAGTCATTAACCGCGACTGACGAATACCTGAAAGTGAGGCACTCAAATGTACGATGACGATGAGGATGCAAGTTTAAGCGATCTTATAGGAGGAGACGATAAGAAGATTCTCTCCACCGGCAACAACGAGATCGACAAGAAACTTGCCGACGGCTTACCGCTGGAATCACTTACTCTTATCGAGGGTGAGAACGATACCGGAAAAAGTGTCATGACACAGCAGATCATCTGGGGCGCCATGAAAGCAAGTCTGAACGTAGAACTCTACTCCTCCGAGAACACGGCAAAAAGTTTCCTCTCGCAGATGACCTCAATGAGTCTTGACATCGCCGACTACTACGCATGGGGATATCTGAAGATATTTCCGATGCACACAATCGGCTTTGAATGGGGCGAGAAGGAGATGCAGGGTATATTAAAGCGCATCATCGGAAAGATTCAGACGAGCAAGGCGGAGGTCATCATCATCGATTCGCTCACACTTCTTACAGAATCCACATCGCAGGCAGACCTGCTTGCATTCCTTACAAACTGCAAAAACCTCGTCGATCACGGCAAGACAATTCTGATTACGCTTCACACCTATGCATTCGAAGAAGATACCCTTGTGCGTATCCGTTCCATCTGCGATGCACACCTGTTCATGAAGAAGGCCCTTGTCGGAGATAAATACGTCATGGTCATGGAAGTCATCAAGGTCAGGGGCGCAAGAAAGACCACCGGTAACCTTGTCTCTTTCGAGGTTCACCCGGGATACGGAATGAAGATTATTCCGATGTCGACCGCAAGAATCTGAGAGTGCAACCGATGCCCTAACACCGATACGGCGCGGTTTATCAGTCTGCATGTGAATGCATGTGCACTATAATATACTGATATACTGACCGGATATACTGACCAAAGGATATTAACCAAAGAAAAAAATAGACTGTAACAAACTGTCTGCAATAAATTGTCTGTAACAATAAAAGGGAGCATAAAGAATGGGATCATCATTAAGTGCAAACATCAACCTGCCTTTCCAGCCCGAGGAACTGGATGAGGACGATGACGTATATTCCAATTACGAATCATCGGCTCTTTACAGAATGCTTCCTTCAAACGCCAAAGAGTATGTTGCACAAAGCCCTCATCTTCTGGAATACCTTCAGATGTTTCCCGTAAACCTTTACGGAATTCCTCTCTTCTTCTCCGAACTCAAGCGTGACTTAAAAAGCATGGAGAATCCGAACGTAATCTATCCGGTAAACGAATTTACGTTCATCCATATCTTCCCCGACCAGGAAGATGTAAGGAATTACTATATCCCGATTGAACCCTCATTCCTGCACTCGGTTGCCGAGGCAATGCCGCTCATCGAGAAGAAACTCGTAGACCTTATCGATGTCCTCGAAGAAGACCCCATCACCGAAGACGAGAGAAGGAAAGTCTTAAAGCGCGTCCTTCGCGAGGTCATCTATATCAAAAAACCGAACGAGAGCATTGCGCAGCTCACCGGCGATACGGGAGGCGGCGCGGAGAGCGGCGGAGGCGGTTTCAAGGACAAAATCGTCAAGTTCCTCAACACGGATTTCTCGGCGCCGGATGACAACCTGGCGGCACTCTCCAAGAAGATTCCGCAGACGCCGGACGGCAAGGTCATTCTCACCATGGGAGAGTTCCGTTCCATTGAATATCTGCTTATCAGAGATAAGATTGAGATGGGTATCTTAAACCCGTTCCTTGCCGACCCGTATAATGAGGATATTACCTGCGACGGTGTGGGCCCCATATTTGTGGAACACAAGATCTTCAGCGGTCTTAAATCCGCGGTCGAGTTCAAGCACTCCGACGAGATTGACAACTTCGTCATCAAGATGGCGGAGCGCATCAGGCGTCCGATTACCTTCCGTAACCCGATTGTCGATGCGACATTGCCGGACGGCTCCCGTATCAACATCGTATACGGTACCGAGATCTCAAAGCACGGCAGTAACTTCACAATACGTAAGTTCGCCGAAGAGCCGTCGAGTATCCTGCAGCTTATCGAATGGAAGACCACGGATTACATGGTCGCGGGCTATATGTGGATCTGCATAGAGTTCGGCATGTCACTCTTCATGAGCGGCGAGACGGCTTCCGGAAAGACGACAAGTCTTAATGCCCTTACAACCTTCATTGCGCCCGAAGGTAAGATTGTAACCATCGAGGATACTCCGGAACTTACCGTGCCGCATAAGAACTGGACACGTCAGGTATCCAAAGGTAAGGGTAAGGGAGAAGGAAGCGGCGGAGATATCACAATGTTCGATCTGCTTCGTGCCGCACTTCGTCAGCGTCCTAACTACATCCTTGTGGGTGAAATTCGTGGTTCCGAGGGAGCCGTCGCATTCAGCGCAATGCAGACTGGTCACCCCGTAATGAGTACCTTCCACGCCGCATCCGTGGAGAAACTTATCCAGCGTCTCTGCAGTGACCCGATTAACATTCCGATGACTCACGTCGATAACTTAAACATCGTCATCATTCAGAGTGCCGTAAGAAGACCCAGCGGCGGTACCGTCCGAAGAATGCTGAGTATCAACGAGCTTGTCGGTTACGACCCCGAATCCGGCGGTTTCTCCTTCGTAGCCATCTTCGTCTGGAACCCGATTACCGATGAGTTCGATTTCCCCGGCCGCGGCAGCAGTTATCTTCTCGAGAACAAGATAGCAACCCTTCTCGGTGTCCCCGAACACAAAAAATCCGAGATGTACTTTGAAGTCGAAAAACGCGCGAAGATTCTGCAGAGACTTCACAAGGCGGGATACGTAGGATTCTGGGATTTATACTACATGCTCACCAAGGTCAAGAAGCAGGGTCTTATCAAGATAGAATTCTGACGTCTGATGCCGGCGGTGAAACGGAACCTGCGGCCTTGCAGAAAGAATGCCGGATAATGCCAAAGAACGGCATTATTTTCAATTTTTCAAAAATTTTTTGTCCGCGTGTATATATTTAAATAGATATAAACAAGAAATTCTGATAAGTATATATCCATGCTAAAATCACCGATAATTCGATTACTTAATCAGATTATTGAATTAAATTATTGAATCAAATCAGTGTATAAGCTAAAATTCCATCGATTGCATTAATCCCATCAATTCCATTAATCCCATCAATTCATTATATTCCGTCCGCACCGGATAATGCCTTAAAATCAGAAAACAGAAAAAAAGGTAAGGTCATGTTTGAATCACTGCTTGAAAAACTGCGCGAAAAAAACGGAGGCTCGATTCCGTTTGAGAATACCGCGGAGGAAATTCAGCAAAAACTCAATGACATCAACGAGAACAAAAAGATTGGCGCGGACCTTCTCTTCATGATCACCTATATGGCATCCATCACGCATGCCAACGTTTCCAGACCGGAGATCTTCGCATATACCTCGGAAAGGCGCGAGTATATCCCGACAAAGTACATGAAACGTGTCGAATGCTTTGTCAAGCGCTGGAATTACAGTTATGCCGAATCGTTAAGGATGGTCGCCGACCGCGTCAGAAACCCGCTTGTCGAGAGTCTTCTGAACCGTTTCGGTAACTCCATCGAGGCAGGTATTCCGGATGAGGAATTCCTTACCGAAGAGCTGGAAACCGTACGAAACGTCTACCGTAACAA
Source organism: Methanomicrobium sp. (assembly GCA_017412625.1). Taxonomy (GTDB): domain Archaea; phylum Halobacteriota; class Methanomicrobia; order Methanomicrobiales; family Methanomicrobiaceae; genus Methanomicrobium. Next base: position 11,711 of record JAFPWZ010000100.1, on the reverse strand, counting down.
TTTCGAGCAGGGTATCGAGATGCTCAAGAAATGGAGCGATGCCTACATCGCTCTCATGCTCTCCGCCACCATCGTAAGTATCATCATAATGGTATCGGTCGCTATCTATGCGCCGAATGATCTCGACTCAACACTGAACTCGTCATACTGTCTTGCCGCGGGAGTTTCGGCATTCGGTATCTTCTCAATGTACAGGTCGATCCCCGAAGACCAGAAATGTCATGATCTGCCGGGCGGCGGCACATATGAACAGAAACTCGTCCACAGACTCGAGAAGGTAATTCTCCCCACGGCACTTATCGCATCGCTGATTCTCTTCTTCACAGGTGTCAACTTCGGTCTTATATGTATAATGTTCGGACTTTTGCTGGCGCCGCTTGCGATATTCGGCTGGAAAGACGATGCAAACATTATCGTGCGCGACGAAGACTTCACGGTTTTCATACGCGGTCTCGGCTCGATCATGGGCGGTATGGGAATGACGGTAACGCCTGCGCTCGCAAAAGTCGACCGCAAATCGCTTCACGTCCTCGGAGATTATATAGATGCGGTATACTCCAAGATGAACATAGGTCTTGACGATACCATGGTCTGGCATAAATTCGTCATGGATACGGGAAGCAACCTTATCTACAAGTACTTAAGTATCTTCAAAGATTCCATTGAACTCGGTGCGGGTCCTACCGAAGTATCGCATATCGTAAGCACATCCATGCTCGAACAGACCCTGCTCAGGCAGAAACGCGAGATGATCGGTATGGGTTTCATAGTCCTGCTTATCCCGATGCATGTGGCAATGGTCGGAATCTTCGCCTTCCTCTTCCACATCCTTCTTACAATGTCGCGGGCCATCAAGGAAGTCATGACTACATTCCAGGATACGGCCGCGGCTTTAAGTTCGAGTTCGGGCTCGGTCGGCGGTTCTATGGTAGGTTCAATCAATATTTTCGTCAACTTCCCCGAAGACAAGATGATAATGTTCCTTATACTGAGTATTCTGATTGTAACCGTTGCTAACGCAATTGCGGGTAAAATCGTAAAAGGCGGAGACAGGTATATGTATTACGTATTCGGAAGTCTTTTATTTATATTATCAGGATTAATATACATTGTAACACCCGCACTTGTCGGTATGCTCTTCTCGATACCGGGATTTGACTCAATATAGAATTTTAATAAATATGAATCGCAAAAAATACAGATAGGTTAGGAATTCCATGGTCTCAATAGATGACGATACAAAAAGACGCTACATAATGATGGCAGGGATCATCGTTATAGGTACGATTATCACATTTGTTGAGCTCCCGCCTATTTTAGTCATCTTTGTTACAATCGGCGCCGGTGTATTCCTTCTTTTCGCGCTGAAGATGATCACGGTCAGCGAACTGAAAGAAGATCTCGGTTCACTGAAAGAGGCACTCAAAAAACCGTCATCCCTTAAGTCGCTTATCAAAGGCAAGGGCGATGAGGGATCCAAGGATAAAGGTGCATCCAAGTCCGCGGGCAAGGAGCAGAAAGGAGGAGGGTCTTTCTTCTCAAACCTTATGGCAAAACTCAACCAGCCGATAACCCTTAAAAAGGACAAGGGCGCGGGCGGAAGTGCCGGCGGCAGTAAAGCGGAGGGTGACGACGGTGCCAAAAAATCTATGTTTTCAGGTCTTTTCGCCGGCAAAAAAGATAAAGAAGAGAAGACCCAGCAGATCGACGCCATGCTTGACAAAGCCGTCAGCGGAGATATCTCGGATGACGAGTTCGGAGATCTCGACGATATCAATCCCGAAGGAGATGACGGCGAAGGCGGAGATGCCGGAGGAAGCGGGGCTGATGCAGGCGGAGAAGACGATGAGTTCGGCGACTTCGAGAATATGCACTTCGGTCTGGAAGGCGAGGATGAACCCGAACCTCCCGCGGATACGGGCGCGGCAGGCGGCAGCGACGGCGGAGGAAGCGGTCCCGCCAACTTCGAAGAGGAGATACCCGACTCTGCAATAGCCGATATTCTCGCAGCAAACGGAATCGACCTTGATCTTGAAGAGGAAGGCGAGGCCGATGCAGGCGGCGACGCGGAACCTGCGGCAGGCACAGGAGACACGGGCGCCGCCGGGAGCACGGAAGGCGCAGGAGAATCTCTCCCGTCCGAAGGTATCGACATGGAAAGCATGGAGGGTCTTGAGTCGCTTGACGACGATACCGGAGGTCTTGATCTCGATGCCGACGACGACTTCGGCGAACTCGAAGAGATGGATATCGACGAGCTCGATGACGAAGCCATAGACCTCGGAGACGAAGTCGTTGAGGAAGAACCTGAACCCGAACCGGAGCCCGAACCGGAACCGGAGCCGCAGCCCGAACCCGAAGAGGATATGTTTGCGCCGCCGAAGGAATGGTCGCAGACAAAACCGGGAGAGTTACCCGGCGGACAGGAAGGGCTCTTCGAGCAGCCGGTCTCCTTCGGTATGGGCGGCGGCGACGAGGACGATCTCTTCGCCATGCTCAAATCGGATACCAAAAAGGCGGTATCCGTACAGGAAGTCAGTCTGGTTCGCGACTTAAAGGACGCACATATAGAGGCGGAGAATCTGGTCGAGGAACTTCAGGGAGTATATGACGAGTTGGGTCTGATTATAGGAGTAGAACCCGAAAAACCCGAACCGGAGCCTGAACCCGAACCCGAAAAGGAAGAGTCGGAGCAGTCACAGACTGAAGAAGATATAAATCAGTAAACCCAATAATATAATAACGTGTGAGTTTCTCGGAGAACAGAGGTCATGACACAGGTACCGGTAAAAGTTGAGCAGGACGGAAAATGGGTCTCTCTGAAAATTGACGTCGATGAAGAGAGGATTCAGATACCCGCACCGATCTCGTCTGAGATAAAAATCAAGGCTATAGATGATCTGGAGGAGAAGAAGAGCGTACTTCTCATCAAGACCAAAAAGGGGGATGTCTTAAAACTTGCATCCATTCCGAAAGCTCTCCAGCTCTTAAAACGAATTATTACCATGGGCTGTACGGCATACCGCCTTACGGCATACTTTATGTCACCTGCGGTTCGCGGCGGCGTAATGGTAAAAGAAGCGAGATGGGAGAAAGGTGCGATTGCCGTACTGAAGACAGGTATCTGGTTCGTAAGCAAAGATAACCAGGTCTGTATCCCGCTCGACGACGTATCCGGCATTCAGATTACAAAGCGTGAAGTTCAAGGCAAAGACAGCGATGTCGTTCAGATAGACCACATCGAGAACAGTGAAGTCGTCACCAGTTTTGTATTGTGTCCGCTCACAACACTTCAGATACTTTTCAATTACTTAAAGGATGCAACCAAAGACCTGGATGTCTCGTCCGGTGAACTTGACGGCATCTCCGCTCAGGTGGCAATGCTCGTATACAGCGGAATGGACACACATTCCATCGAGAATATGATAAATATCTCGAACAAGCAGATTGAGTCGATATATGACAAACTCATCGAGAAGAAACTTGTCGAGGTCGTCACTGTAAGGCGTGAGGTCAAGCTCACGACAAAAGGCGTAAGATTCGTCAACGAATCCGTCAAGACATAAAATATATCGAATAATTCTATCGAATAATCACCCGAATCATTTTTCAAATTTTTCATCGGCATATTGCATAGAAATCATTTTCAAAAATATTTCCAGTATATTATATAAGTCCTCAATTAATATGCTGGCAAAAGAATCGCGAAACACACATACATCACCCATTTAGGAGTAATCTCGAATAATTGCGCCCGGAAAGTGATCTGCGCCATTGAATGATCTTTCGGAATTTTTCGCATACCCCACATGAAAATCTTTGCCGCATACACAAGTTTAGTAAATAAAGAGATACAGATTTTTAAAAAAAATAACAGACTTGGAAATAATCTGAAATTTATTTCCCGATTAAATGATCCGTATTCGATAACCTTAATAAGATTAATACAAGAATTAGTAGTGATTATCAATGGGAAGAATCCTTGTTGTAGATGATACGATGTTCATGAGAACTTTGTTGAAAAACATTCTGTTCTCAGGCTCTCACGACATTGTAGGTGAGGCGGAAGACGGTGAAGATGCCGTTGCAAAGTACAAGGCACTCAAGCCGGACCTCGTGACAATGGATGTCGTAATGCCGAAAATGAACGGTATTGAAGCACTGAAAGCCATAACAGCCCTTGACCCTAATGCCAAGGTCGTTATGTGTACTGCGGTAGGCCAGGAACAAATGGTCAAACTCGCAATCAAGACAGGAGCTAAAGGATACATTGTTAAACCGTTCCAGGCTCCCAAGGTATTGGAAGAAGTAAACAACATATTAAGCTCATAATTATGATCCGAGTTCTGATAGTAGATGATTCCGTATTTATGCGGACGGTGCTTGCCGATATAATGGGAAGCGACGACTCAATCGAGATCGTCGGTTCTGCTGAAGACGGAGTTATCGCACTGCAAAAAATAGATGAATTATCTCCCGATGTAGTAACTCTCGACATTCAGATGCCGAATATGGACGGCATTCAGATGCTGGAACAGATGAAGATGCGTACGTATGAGAATCGTCCGAGAATACTCATGCTGAGTACACTTACATCGAAAGATGCCGACTTGACAAAGCGTGCTCTGGATTTGGGTGCAGACGACTTCATGCTCAAACCCCATAATCTCGGTAAAATTAGGGGTATAGAATCAGAACTTATCACCAAGATAAAGCATCTTGTAACCATCCCGTCCGTCCAGAGACAGGCAAAGTCTGATACCGAGACAAAACAGGCAGAGAATATAGTTCTTATAGGTTCTTCGGCCGGAGGTCCGCCCATGCTTGATTCGGTTGTATCGGCGTTGGATCCCGATATAAATGCCGCAGTCATCATAACCCAGCATATGCCGGCAGGTTTCACGGCATCACTTGCGCAGAGACTTGACAGAATCTCGCAGTTGCCCGTAAAGGAAACCGAGAACGGCGATGTCCTGGAAAACGGCAAGGTCTATGTTTCCAAGGGAGGTTTCCACACAGTTATCTCCGCAACCATAGACAGTTCCGGAAAAATCGGCGGCAAAATTACGCATTCCAAATCCCCGCCGGTACATGCCGTAAGACCTGCAATTGACAAAACATTCAATTCGGCGGCAAAAGTCTTCAAGACCAGAGCCGTTGCCACCGTGCTGAGCGGAATGGGCAGCGACTGCGGAGAAGGAATGGAATCCGTAAAGAACGCCGGCGGCAAGACAATAGTCGTCAAGGAAGAGGATGCTTTGGTATACGGTATGGCACGTTCGGCACTTTCACGCAACTGCGTGGACAAAGTGCTTCCGCTGAAAGCAATACCGCGGGAAATAATGAAAACAGTCTCAGAAATGGGGTAATAATAAATGTCTGATGAGGAATCCTACAGAAAACTCTTCGTGGCAGAATCCGTGGAGAACCACGAGAATATCGTAAACAATATTCTGGTTCTCGAAGAAGGCTCGGATGACGCCGCTATAGATGAAATATTCCGATCCGCTCACACTCTTAAAGGAATGTCGGCTTCGATGGGATACATGGAGATGGAAAGGCTTTGTCATAAAATGGAAGATGTTTTCCATTCCATCAGGAGCGGAGCCATTGAAATATCTCCGGAACTGACAGATCTTCTTCTCGCCTGTACCGACAGGATAGAGGAGATGATAGACGATATCGAAGGCGGAGGTGACAGTTCAGGTATCGAATCCGAAGATCTCATCTCAAAACTCAAGGAGATTGAAGCGGCAGCCAACGGCGAGGCAAAGCCGGAGAGCAAACCCGCGGAGAAGGCACCCGAACCTGCAGCAGCCCAACCCGTTGCCGAAGAAACCGCGACAGGTGCGGATGACTCCTCTGCCGGTACGGAAGAAGCAGCGGCAGCACCTTCAACTGCCGACTCCTCATCAGAAAGCACGGCCGATGCGGCAAAACCCGCATCGATACCCGGAACCCAACAGTATAAGATAACGGCCAAGGTTGCCGACGAATGCACGATGAAAGACGTCCGTGCAATGATCGTTCTTCAAAACCTCGAAGATGTCGGAACAATCATATCAAGCAAACCCACGGCACAGGAGCTCGACGAAGGTATCTTCGAATCCGTGCTTGAAGTTACCATTGAGAGCGATTCGGGAGAGGATGCACTCAGAAGTGCCGCCTCGGTAACCGATATCTCGGAGGTCACGGTGGAGCCAATCGGCGCCGGAAACAGTTCTTCACCAATCTACACAATCAAACTTAAAATTGCCTCGGACTGCTCAATGAAGGATGTCAGGGCTATGCTCGTCCTGCAAAACCTTGAGAAGTGCGGAAGTATTCTCTCATCGAATCCGAACAGAGAACAGATCGACAACGGCGAGATAACGGACACTCTCGAGATTGTCATATCCTCGGATAAGGGCGAAGAGGAACTCAGAAAGGCATCATCCATATCGGACATAACCGAAGTCGTAATCTCCGCATCCGCGGCAGGTTCGGCTTCACAGGCCCCGTCACCCGCACCGGCACCCAAGCAGGAAGCACCCGCAAAGGAAACGCCGGCTGCACCTGCGGCTGAGGCAGCGGAGGCTAAACCCCGGACAGCTGAGACGGCTTCCGAGACTCAGCCCGCAAAAGCCGCAGGCGATGAGGCTAAAGCCAAGAAGGAGAAAGCCGCGGCAACGCAGGCTGCCGACAAGAAGAAAGAGTTCAAGAACATCCGTGTGGATATCACACGCCTCGACCAGATGATGAACCTTGTCGAGGATCTTGTAATCAACGGCGGCAGACTGAAGCAGATTGCCAAAGAGCATCAGATTAAGGACATGGACGAAGCACTCAACATGGTCAGCCGTTCCATCTCCGACCTTCAGAATCTGATGATGTATATCAGGATGATCCCCTTAAGTCAGATCTTCAACCGTTTCCCGCGTGTTGTCAGAGATGTGGCACACCACGACGGCAAAGAGGTTGATTTCATCATGACCGGAGGAGAGACCGAGCTTGACCGCAGTGTTATCGATAACCTGGGCGACCCGCTCCTTCACCTGATAAGAAACGGTGTCAACCACGGTCTCGAGACACCCGATGTAAGAAAAGCGGCAGGCAAAGATCCCAAAGGTATCCTTAAACTCTCGGCAAGACGCGAACAGGGCAATGTAATCATAGAACTTACCGATGACGGCGCAGGTATTAATCGCCAGAAGGTATTGAACACTGCCATAAAACGCGGTCTCATATCCAAAGAAGATGCCGCGAACTATCCCGACGAGGACATTCCCAACTTCCTCTTCCAGCCGGGATTCTCAACCGCCGAAGTCATCACCGATATCAGCGGCAGAGGAGTCGGACTGGATGTGGTTAAGAGCGCAATCGAGTCTCTCAAAGGTTCCATCAAAGTCGAGACCAAGGAAGGCGAAGGCACATCGTTTATACTCACGCTTCCGCCGACAATGGCAATCATCGAAGTAATGATGGTGAGAATCAATGACAAGAGATGCGCAATACCCATCAACACAGTCGTCGAGATAGCGAACGTCAACTTCAACAAGGTCACTCACATCGGAAAGAGTGAGGCGATTCTGCTCAGGGATGAAGTTTTGCAGATAAACAGACTTGATCAGATGTTCGGACCGGTAAAGGAAGATGGTATAGTCGTAATAGTTCAGTATAAAGGAACAAAATGCTGCATACCCGTTGACATTGTAGAAGGTCAGCAGGAAGTGGTTGTAAAGCCGGTAAGCAATATTATCGGCAACTGTCCGGGTGTAGGCGGTGTCACAATTCCGGGTGACGGAGATGTCCTGCCGATTCTGGATGTTAATACGATGATATTGAACTGATTGATAAATAATCTGGAGAATCAAGAAAATGGAATTAAATGCGAAACAACTCGACGCAATGAGGGAACTCGGAAACATTGGTGCCTCACACGCGGCAACTTCCCTGTCAACCATGCTCATGTGTCAGATAGATATGACAGTACCCGAAGCATTGGTCGTCGATATCGCAGATATCGGCGATTATTTCGGAGATGAGATCTCGGCACTGGTGGTCTTTGAGATTAACGGAGAGATTAACCCCGGAGGATATGTAGTTCTCCACATGCCGCAGTCATCCGCAATAAGGCTCACAAATACAATGCTGGGTTCAACGGATGAGAATCGTGATTTCAACGAGATGGATGAGAGTGCACTTCTGGAGGTCGGAAACATCATGGTTTCACAGTTCCTCGATGCAACGGCAACACTCCTCGGAATTGTAATGCTCCCCTCACCGCCGGCACTTGCCATCGACATGGCGCATGCGGCGTTCGCAAATGTCGTATCCATGGTCACGGGAGACATCAACGAGATCATCCTCTTCAGAACCGAACTTACATCAACGGTCAATGATATTGCAAGTACTATTGTGATGCTCCCTTACGAGAATACGTTGGGAAGAATTCTCGAACTACTTGACAAACTTGTCGACTTGAAAGAATAATAATCTTAATTTTTCACAGATATGGACGGCAAAGCACAGGCGGAAAAAGGCGTTAACATCGGTATCGGAGAATACCGTATGGACAGCTCACTGTTGACCTCAATCGGTCTCGGTTCATGTGTAGCAGTGGTAATCCATGATAACCGTAAAAATGTTGGCGCCGTGGCCCATGTTATGCTTCCGGACAGTAACGGCAGAAACGACAGACCGGGTAAATTTGCCGATACCGCTGTTCCCACACTCTACAACCTGCTCATCGAGGGCGGCAGCAACAAGAGAGATCTTATTGCCAAGATCGCCGGAGGTTCGAGCATGTTCAAGCAGTTCAAAGGAAATCTGGATATCGGTCAAAGAAACGTTGAGGCAGTTAAAGAGGCGCTGGCCAAGGTACATGTTGTTCTTGTTGCTGAGGATGTCGGAGGCACATGCGGACGTTCCATCATATACAATCCTTCCGAAAGTGCGACGGTTCACGTGAGGCGGGCTGATGGAACATGTACAGACATATAACACTGATTCTCCTGATAATATCAATTATTTTTTCTGCGGCACCTGTCGCGGCAGAGAATGTCAATTTCTGGCCCGGCAGTAATTCCGTAAGCAGTACTTCCGTTAATGAAATAGCCAACGGCATCAATGATCAGGTTCTTTTTGCGACAGGCTACGGTCTGTCAATCTATGAAGACGGCAAATGGACCAGACTTTACTCCAAGGCAACCAATAAAATAGGGTATCTTGACGGCATTCCTTATGACAACTACGTATTTTGCCTGGAATACGATGCCTACAACAATCTCTGGCTGGGATACGGGGGTGCACTCCAAATCTACGACGGCTATACCCAACCGCTTACTTATTCATACGGTCAGAGAATCATTCCGTCATACGCAATAACCGACCTTCAGAGGATAGGCGATCAGATGTGGATCGCAATAGGCGACATGGGTGTGTGCTGTTATCAGAACGGCGAATGGATCTGGCTGCCCCCGAAAGAATCGGGCCTCGGAGATGCCACGCGGGTCACACAGATGGCGGTTGACTACGCATCCGGCAGTCTTGTCGTGACATCCGACCAGTATTATATCGCCGACGGCGAACCGCACCACCACGTCATGCGTCCGGATTCTCAGAACTATCCTTACTTTGACGATATTGTAAGCCCGTATCTGAAATCGGACATGCACAATGTAAGGTCGGGCGCTCACGGCGGGGTTTACTTCTTCAACACCGATGCCATAGTATTCTACGAGCCGAAGTCCGATACGGTGACGCCTGTCCTTAAGGTCAGTCAGCTCGACAGCGAGGCAGTAAGGATAAACGATCTTGCGGTTGCTCCCGACAATACCCTTGTCATTGCGACAAATCTTGGCGTATTCGGTGTTAAAGACAATGCAATAGTAAAGAGGCTGACCCATAAGGAGACGGTTCTTAATGAGATTAAGAAGGTCTTTGTCGATAAGAACAACCGCTGGTGGTATGTGAACAAATACCTTGTCGGCTATTACTACGATGAAGACACCTATAAGGCGGTCTCGGCTATAGAACTCCCGACCGCGTGAGTATTAATTAAAAAATTACAAAAATTGAAAAATATCTTTTTTTGCCGTAAGGCAGGTCACGGGCAGGTTACGCCTTGCTGATATCGGCGTAGTAGTAGTTGCCCGACGCACGCTGTTCGCGGTCGAGATAACTGCCGGGCTTATTGATTCTGGGTCTGCCGCAGTTGGCATCGCGCCTGAACGTGACATCAAGCTCCTTCAGGAAATAGTTCATGCCCGTCTGCATGTCAAAGGGTCCCACAGCCGTACCCTCAACACCCGGCTTTCCGTCGAATACCAGAAGTCTCTCGCTTATCATATCGATGACATAGACGTCGTGGTCTATGACAAGGACGCCCGAGCCCGTGCTCTCGGCATGCCTTCTGAGGACGCGGGCGAGGTTTACACGCTGCTCGACATCAAGGTGGGCACTCGGCTCGTCGAGGATATAGAGCTCGGCTTCCTTGGCAAGGCAGAGGGCTATAGCCACACGCTGAAGTTCACCGCCGGAGAGGTTGTTTAACTGCGACTGAAGGATGGGTTCAAGCATAAGCGGTTCAAGTATCTCATGCTGGAAGTAAGATGAATCAAACCTGCTTGTCGTGCGTCTGAGGGCGAACTCCACCGTATCCGTCGAGTCTGTCTTGATGTACTGCGGCTTGAAGGAGACCGTGACCGTCCGCGGTAGCTTACCCGTATCGGGTTCTTCGACGCCGGCAAGCATCTTCGCGAATGTACTCTTTCCTATACCGTTTGCACCTACTATACCCAGAACCTCACCCGACTTGATTGCGCCGCCCTTCACCTTCATATGGAAGGACTCGCCGTAGCGCTTCTCAAACGCGGGGAACTCAATAAGCGTCTCGCGGTCCGTGACACCTTCGTGAGCGCGGGTCTCGAACTCCACGGCGGTATCGCGGAATCTCACATTCTCTTCGTTCAGGAATCCGGAGAGATACTGGTTGATGCCTATGCGCACACCCTTCGGGCGCGTGATTATACCGAAGACCGAGGGTTTTCCGTAGGCGATATGGACGTTATCGGCAAGCATGTCGAGGATCGCAAGGTCGTGCTCGACGATCATCACGGGTTTTTCAGCCGCAATCTCGCGGATGAGCTTTGCCGTCGCCATCCTCTGATAGATATCGAGGTAAGGGGTTACTTCATCGAGGAAGTAGAAGTCCGCTTTTCTGCTGAGGCACGCCGTTATTGCCACGCGCTGAAGCTCTCCACCGGAGATTGTCGTGATGTCGCGGTCGAGGATGGACTCGAGTTTGAGTTCGCGGATATAATCCTCGAGTTTTCCGCGTTCGTCCGTAGACTTCAGGAGATCGGCGACCTTTCCCTTGAAGACCTTCGGTATGAAATCTATATACTGCGGCTTGACCGCGGTCTTAACACTGCCCTTGGAGACGAGTTCGAGGTAGTCGTGAAGTTCGGTTCCCGCATACTCTTTTAAGACGGCATCCCACGACGCCTTGTAATCCTCCCCGACATTGCCGAGATTGGGTATAAGCTGACCCGAGAGTATGCTTACCGTGGTACTCTTTCCCACACCGTTGGGACCCAGAAGACCCGTAACCTTGCCTTCGGTCGGCACCGCCATGCCGTAGAGGGCAAAGGCATTGACGCCGTATCTGTGCGTCGGATAGTCAAGTTCCTGAGGCAGGGTGACGATATCAAGGGCGCCGAACGCGCATT
>JAFPWZ010000099.1 GCA_017412625.1 Methanomicrobium sp. | reverse complement strand
TTGTGGGCAACGCCGCCGCCGGCGCCGCCGAGGGTGTATGCGGGGCGGATGATTGCCGGAAGACCGACCTTCTCGAGCGCCTCGTCGATCTGGCTCATCGACTCGAGGATCATGCTTCTCGGAATCGGCTCGCCGATCTCGGTCATGAGATTCTTGAACTGCTCCCTGTCCTCGCCCTTATAGATGGCATCCAGCGGCGTTCCGAGGATCTCGACGTTTTTGAGTGCGCCCATCTCGGCAAGTTCCGCGGTCAGGTTAAGGCCCGTCTGTCCGCCCATTCCGCTTAAGATGCCGTCGGGCTTCTCCTTCTCTATAATCTTGGCAATGACCGATGCTTTCAGCGGCTCGACATAGATGATGTCCGCCATCTCGGGATCGGTCTGAATCGTCGCCGGATTGGAGTTGACAAGGACGACCTCGATACCCTCTTCGCGAAGCGAACGGCATGCCTGCGAGCCCGAGAAGTCGAACTCGGCCGCCTGACCGATCTGGATAGGTCCAGAGCCTATGAGCAGGACTTTTTTGATATTTGTCTTCAGCGGCATTATTTGATCCTCTTATACATCATGTCAAAGATCGGTCTTTCGGTGTCGAGCGGACCGCCGTGTGCTTCGGGGTGGAACTGCACGCAGAAGACGTCGAGGTCTTCCGAGTAAAATCCTTCGAGAGTGCCGTCGTTAAGGTTCGTGAAGTAGACCTTGCAGTCGCTGGGGAGTGTATCGGCATCGACGGCAAATCCGTGATTCTGGGTGGTGATAAATATTGAGCCGTCGTTTCTCCTGACCGGCTGATTTGAGCCGCGGTGTCCGAATTTCATCTTATATGTCTCGGCGCCGAACGCAAGTCCGAGAACCTGATTGCCCATGCAGATTCCGAAGACGGGTATCTTTCCTATGAAGTACTTTGCGCAGGCAACGGCATCGACGGCAGCCGCGGGGTCTCCGGGGCCGTTCGTGATAAAGAGCGCCTGCGGTTCGCACGCCTCGACCTCGGAAGGCTTCGCATTGTAGGGGAAGATGTAGAGGTCGGCATCGCGTTTGCGCAGGGAGAGCGCGATGTTCTTCTTGATACCCATATCGATAATCGCGATTCTCTTTCCTTTGCCGGGTATTCTGAAGGGTTTTTTGCAGGATACCTGCTCGAGAAGGTTGATGTCGGAGATTGAGGGCACTTTCTTTGCGCATTCAACCGCATATTCGCCGTTGTCGTCGCCGACGATGAGGGCGGCACGCGGAGTTCCCGACACTCTGGCATCGATTGTTAATTTTCTTGTATCGACACCGGAGATGCCGAACAAATTATTCTCTTCAAAAAAGGACTGCAGGGATTTTCCTGCGGACGGATGCCGGCAGAGTTCGTGAACGACACAACCCAGTGCGTTCACTTTCGGACTTTGGAAGTTTTGTATGTCAACACCGTAGTTTCCGATAAGCGGGTATGTGAACATGAGAATCTGACCCGCATAACTCGGATCGGTCAGGGATTCCATGTAACCGCCCATCTCGGTTGTGAATACGAGTTCTCCGCTGCAGGAGCCCTCCACTCCAAATCCTTCACCGACAACATATTTGCCGTTTTCAAGACCCAGAACTGCTTTCATTAAATAATCATTATAATTTGTTTGTCAGATCTTATTAAATATCGCTATTGTCGCTGTCCGTTTAAATATCCGCATTCGGCTTTGATTTTAATTTTACAGTTAATTCGGGTTTATTTGATGTCCGCTTTTTAATGAAATCCGATGGCTTGTCTGGGGACAAATCTGGACGCTGCGTAACCGTGCCGTATACCGACGCGGTATTCGTGCGGCTGCATTGCGGCCTGCATTATTTATTCAAAGTCAACCCGCAAAGTCAACCCGCAAAGTCAATCTGCAAAGTCTATCTGCAAAGTCAATATAGTAAGACCTGCAAACAATCCTGTATGAGCAATACCGTACTTGTTGAAATTGCCGGCTTTAAGGATTCGTTCTGCGGTCCGTTCCCCTGCGACGGCGACCGCACCTGCGATCTGGAAAAATGCGCTCCCTCCGAGATGCTTGTAAACGCGGTCGAGGCACTCCGCGAGAGATTCGCACATATCTACGGGGATAAGGTCGAGGTAAAGCTTACGCTCCTTGACGACGGTCTTCCCGCCCACATCGCCGAGATTGTCGAGAAAGACCAGCCGCCGATTCCGATGGTCATAGTCAACGGCAAAATAACGCCCATAGGAAGAATCTCGCTCCCGCAGATCTCCGAAGAAGTAAATAAAGTGCTGTAAATAAAGTGCTGTAAACCTGCTTGCTTTAAATCTGCCTGCCGTAAACCCGCGTTAATATTTATATCAGAGATTATTTCAGAGATGCCAAAAGATAGCTTTCCCGATTCGGTAATCGCGGTTGATCTGGGCGGCTCGAATCTCCGTGCCGCACTCTTCGACGGGGATGAGATTGTAAGATACGCAAAGACCCTCACACCGCGGGAGGGCGGCGGACCCGCAATATACGCAGACGCAATCATCGACCTGATACGTTCAAATCTTAGCGCGGAGGAGATCGCGTCCGCGAAAGCAATCGGCGTCTCCGTCCCGGGTCCGCTCGACATGGAGAAAGGTGAGCTGATTAACTCCCCGAATCTTCTTTTTCCCGTTATTCCGATAAAAGCGCCGCTTGAAGACGAGTTTGGAAAACCCGTCGTCGTGATGAACGACACCAACTGCGGCGTCCTCGGCGAGGTCGGAAAAGACGGCGCAGGATTTCACAATAACGCAGGTCCAGATAACGTCGGTCACAAAAACGTCGGTTCCAATAACGTCGTATATAACTCCAAGTCCACCGGCATCGGCGGCGGAATCTTCGCGGACGGACACCTCCTCCTCGGCAGTACCGGAAATGCCGGAGAAGTCGGACATCTCTTCGTTGACGACATATATTCCGTCCGATGCAGCTGCGGCCATACGGGACACTGGGAGGGATATGCTTCGGGAAGGGGCATTCCGCACTTCTTCAGGGCATACTGCCGCAAAAATCACATCCCGATGAAATGCTCGGCAATCCTTCCGACCGCGGAGGACATCTTCGCAGGCATCCGGGAGGAATTGAGCCGCAACGGCGGGAACAGCGACGGCGGTTGCGACCGCAGTTGCGACCTCGGCGTATTCGCGGGCTTCTACGAAGAGCTCTCGAAGATAAATGCCCGTGCGGTATCCTCGATAATTGCGGCTTACTCCCCCGCGGCAATCATCCTCGACGGCTCCGTCGCCGTCAACAACGGCGAACTCATTATCGCGGGCATTCTCAAATACATCGACAGATACCTGCCGACACCCGAGATTCGCCTCAGCCGACTCGAAGGAAAGGCTCCGCTTTACGGCGCGGCATACTGCTGTGCCCTCTCACTTCGCGGGTATAACGTTCACGGTGAGAATCGGTCCGCCGGCACTCATACGCAATACTAAATATTCAGGTGACTAACCTATATGCACATGCTGCGTGAAGAGAAAAACAAGCTGCGCGACATAATGCGTGAGCGCAGAAACAGCTTAACCCCCGAAGAGAAGCGCATCAAAAGTGAGCAGATCTGTAAGAACACATTCGCAATCATCAAACCCGGCGAGACCGTAATGGGCTTCGTCTCCAAAGAAGCCGAGGTAAACACAAGACCGTTCCTCGAGATGCTTCTTGCGGCAGGCAACCCCCTCGTCGTTCCCATTATCGTAAAGGAAGACCACAGCCTGCGTCTTTCCTACTTAAAGGATCTTAACCACCTTGTCCCGAGCACCTTCAATGTGCCCGAACCCATCGGACATGAGATCCCCGTCCCCGACGGCGCCGTCGACGTCGTTATCCTGCCCATGCTTGCCTTCGACAAGTACGGCTCAAGGCTCGGATACGGCTCCGGATACTACGACAGATTCCTCGACAAGAACCCCGGAATCAAGACCGTCGCCATGGCATTCGCATGCCAGGAAGCCGAGAAGGTCCCGACCGAAGAGTTCGACGTTCCCGTCGATTACGTAATCACCGAGAACGGCATCGCTTTTCAGAAGAAATAACCGGCAATAACAGGCAAATTCAAGATTGAATGCTTAAAATTTAAAACAGACCAAAAACATACCAAAACTCTTATTTTTATCCGGAAAGGTGAAATTATGAAGATAAACGGCGTTGAAATCATCGACACATATGCGGAAGCATTCCCGATATGGTTCTCGCGTGTCATCATCACGGCGGACTCCTACGAACTTGCAAAGATTGCGGCCGTAGAGGCAACGGGCTTTGCGACATCGGCAATCTACTGCCCCTGCGAAGCGGGAATCGAAAGACTCTACGACCCCTCCGAGACCCCCGACGGCAGACCCGGAATCTCGATATTTATCTGCACGGCAAGAAAGAGCCTCAAGGAAAACGTTGCCGACAGAGTATCGCAGTGCATCCTCACGGCCGCGACCACGGCAGTATTTGACGGATTCCCGGATGTAAAGACGACAAGGTTCAACACCCAGATAAGATTCTTCGGCGACAAATACGAATCGCGTGTCGAGGTCGGCGGCAGAAAATGCTGGAGCATCCCCGTAATGGAGGGCGATTTCATCTGCGAAGACAGATTCGGCGGCGTAAAGGGAATCGCCGGCGGAAACTTCTTCATCATGGGCAAAGACCGTGCAAGCGCACTCAAAGCGGCGCAGGAAGCCGTAAAGGCATTCGAAAACACCGAAGGCATCATCGCCTCGTTCCCGGGCGGCATTGTCGCCAGCGGCTCCAAGGTCGCAAGCAAGAACTACAAGTTCCCAATGCCTGCCAGCACAAACCACAAGTTCTGCCCCTCGCTCAAGGGAAAAATAGAGGACTCCGAGGTCCCCGACGGCGTCAACGCCATCTACGAGATAGTCATCAACGGACTCAACGAAGAGGTAATCTCGGCGGCGATGAAGAAAGGCATAATTGCGGCAACCAAGGTTGACGGCATCCTCTATATCGGAGCCGGAAACTACGGCGGCAAACTCGGAACAAACAACTTCTACCTGCATAAGATTCTTGCATGACGGCGCACACAAAAAAGCCGCAATGTCAGAATCAAAACAATTAAATTATATACATCTTTTTTATCCGTTCGCAATCTCCCCGTAAAACCGCACTTTTTCATTCGTAAAAAGTCCGCGGATTTTGTTTAAATTGCAAAAACCGTGCAATCCGGCGAAAATGGGAATTCCCGTCATCGTTACAAAATAGTTTAATCAGTAGATGCAGATAATAAATTATGCCACAATTTAGTTGTCCCAAGTGCGGTGCGGCACTCGCCGTCGATCCGGGCACACAGATAGCAAAATGTCAGTTTTGCGGCACTGTTACCTATGTCGACAGAAGTGAAGCTCTGTTCTATTATCTGCTTCCTTTCACAATCGACGAAGTGAAAGCCAGAGGCATCTTCAAAAGATGGACCGCAGGTCCTTCGATGGCAAAAGAACTGGAACACGGCTGTAAGGTAACCAAAATCGTCAAGGAATTCTTCCCCGTATTCAGGTTCAGAAGGTCGGTGAACAAGAGCGAGAAGGTCTTTGTCAGACCTGCACGCGGAACCACCCTCCCGGGAATGCATAATCTGGAGATCCCTCCCGGCGGTGAGGTCATCTACGACGACAAAGTCTCTATAGGCGATGCCAAACAGATTGATCCCGACATAAGCATAGGATCCTATATCGGAGAGATGCCGGGCAACGCAATCGATCAGGCACTGGTCTACTTCCCGATTTACGAGATAACCTACGAATTCGAAGGCAAGAGCTATGACGTGGTCATAGACGGCAGTTCGGGAAGAGTCTACTCGGGTCCGTCACCGAGCCGCGGTTCGGCACAGTATATGGCGGTAATGGGAATCTCGTTCGTTCTCGGACTTATAGGGGGATACCTTGCATGCGCGGTACACGTTCTCTTCATAGTTCTCGCCGCCGGCGGTCTTCTTGCCGGAAGATACATGGCACAGCAGGTGGTCACAAAGAAGTCTGCGGCGGTTGCCGGAGAGGCGGCAGGGGGATCTGCGGCTCAGGCAGGGGAAGGTGCGTCGGCAGCGGATGCACAGGATGCACAGAGCGGTGCGCCTTCCGATGCCGCACAGGATGCGCAGACTGCTGAAAACAATGCCGAACCGGAGGTAAAACAATGAGCGGCGAGACATCAAAACTGCTTATCTCAATGACATGTCCGTCCTGCGGCGGTCAGGTGGAATGCGAAGAGGGAGAATCCCTTGCAATCTGTCAGTACTGTGACGCCGTCTTTGCCCTTGACAGCTCGGAGGGTTCGTCAAAGGTAATGTACAAACTCACGGTCGAGAAAGAAGCGGCCGTAAAAGAAGTAAAGAACTGGATGAAGAAAGGTCCCAAAGCACCAGATCTCATCGAGAAATCCGTATTTGACGAGATATATCCGATATACATCCCGTTCTGGAGACTTATTGCCCGCGGCAAAGCCTGCGTATGCGGATATGTCGAGAAGAAAGACGACGACAACCACACGAGAAGGGAGCCGAGAGAGGTCTTAATCAACCGCGAATATATCTACACGTCCTCGGCATGCAACGTCGGCGACCTCGGTCTTGAGGGAATAAGAGTCCCCGATAACGCAAAACCGATATTCTTCGACGAAGCCGATATCGTGACCTTCGGAGTCACCTCCTCGAAGGATGACAGCTTCAGGGAAGGAGAAGAATACATCAAGAACCAGGCAATCTCCGACGGATCGAGTTCTCTCGACGGCGTAACCTTCCAGAAGGGCTTCGTCTTCCCCAAGGGCTTTACCCTGGTCTACTACCCGTTCTGGGTAATCAGATACACGTATGAGGAACGCAGTTACTTCGCGACCGTAGACGGCATAACAGGCGAGGTCCTTACCGGAAGAGCGCCCGGAAGCATAGCCAGTCAGGCGAATTCCGCGGGTATCGGCGGTGCCGTATCCGGAGCGCTGGTCGGTGTCGGCGGCTGTCTGGCTATGAGAATGGAGGATGACGGCAGCATGGTATTCATAGTCCTGCTGATTATCGCGGCATGTGTCTTCTATTTCTGTTACCAGAGGTTCAGGTACGGCGATGAGATTATCACGGGCAACCTTGAAGGAAAGGGTCTGAAGTCGGGAGCCGGAATCGGCAAGATTGAGACGATAAATCATGACTCTTACGATCATTTCTACTGAGGAGAAGAGAAGGTGAATTAAGATGTTATTAAGAGAACTCAAATGTCCCGGTTGCGGAGCGCCGATTAAGGCAAAGGCACGCGATATGATGCTTAAGTGCAGTCACTGCGATAAGATTTCGCTCTACTCCAAGGAGAAAAGCTCTCTTGTGGATGTGAGTTACGTGATTGCCGGCGCCTCGAAAGAGTCGAAGGGAGTGCTTGTTTACGTGCCTTTCTGGGTTGTAAACGCGAATCTGAACGTACTGCGCGAGAGAATCTCCGGAGGCGGCATCATGAGAGCCGTAACCGGTCAGAAACAGATGCGCGGAACACGCGACTTCTATGTCTGCGCCGCCGACGAAATACCCGAGAAATACTCGCGTCAGTGGAACATGGATCTGACACTCGATCAGCCCGAATTAAACCCTGTATCCGACTTTAAAGGCGCAGATCGTGCCAAGATGACGATGGACAAGGATGTTGCCGGCGAAAACGCCGAGTTCCTCTTCCTGAGGTACGAGACCGAGATCCCGGGAACACTTCAGGACCTCGACTACAGTTTCGACATAAACTCCACAAGAGTAGTCTATCTGCCGGTCTGGAAAGAAAATACGAGCTACGCGATAGGTATCTGAACGGATACCAATCGTGCCTTACCGATACCTTACGTCGGTATCTTACGCAGGGTATCCGATACAGGTTTATAATATCAGAATACAGTTAAATCACAATACAGTTAAATCAGGAGTAAAAATGGCCGATTTAAGAGACAGAGTTACCGAAGACCGCGGTCTTCTCAAGAAGATTCAGATGGCGATTCCCGGATACCGGGGTTACCGTATCCGTGAAGACCTGAGAATCGCGGATTCGATGTTAAGACTTCAGATCGCCGACAGAATGCGCGACGAGGTCTTAAAGCCGCTCGAAGCGACCCGCGAGGTCTGCAGCCGCGAGCTTGAACTGGATTTGATGAACGACATTGCGGCGGTAATCTCCGCGGCAAAGACGACCGAAGCCAAGATTCGCCATGCGGAACAGGGTTATTCGGGTATTTCGCCCGCATACCGCGTTGCCGACGACGAACTCAACACTCTCTACGAGTATGACCTCTCGCTTCTCGGCGGAGTCAACGATCTGGCAGGTCTTGCCGCCGAATCCCTCTCCGCGGCGGAAGGCGGCGACTTTGCGGCGGTAAAGGCGAATTCGAAAAAGACGCGTGCGGGAATAAACGAGCTTCAGACTCAGTTCGGCAAGCGTATTGAAACAATGGCTAATCTCGGAGCGATATAATGGGATTATTTTCTTCTAAAACAAGCACAAAGATAGGTTCCGGCAGCGATCTCGAAGGCGCCGAAACACGCAGCGGATTCTACTGGGTCGAGGATCAGAAAGGCGATAACGTCATGTGGCGTCTGCCCAGAAATATCGTCTGGAACGATAACGTCCTTGTCCGCGAGGATGAATTCGGTATCTTCTTCCGCGACGGAAAAGCACTGCAGTTATTCGACAGACCCGACAGGTATGCACTGACGAGTCAGAACGTGCCCATCCTCGGCACAATCGGCAAGGCAATCACGGGTGTCACCCAGATCGGAGAGTTCTACTGGGTTCAGAAACGCGAATTCCGCGACAAGTTCGGAACGAGTCAGCCGCTGGCATTCCGCGATGTCGATTTCGGCGTCGTCCAGCTCAGAATGTTCGGTCAGTTCTCCTACAAGGTCGTGGATCCGCTTCTCATGATCACGCAGTTTGTCGGAACCAAGGGACTTTCCAAGTCCGACGAGATCGTCTCATGGCTTAAAGACCAGATTGTAATGGTCTTAAACGACACTCTCGGCGAGCTTAAGACCAAGAAACAGATGGGCGTCCTTGATATGCCCGCATATCTTCAGGAGATTGAGCAGATCTGTCTGGGCAAACTGACGGCCGAGACCGAAGTCTACGGTCTGAAGATTATGAAATTCTCCGGTCTTAACATCAATATGCCGGAAGAGGTTCAGGACGCAATCAACAAGCGCGGCGCGATGTCGGCTCTCGGCGTCAACTACATGCAGTACCAGTCCGGAAAGGCAATCGAGAACATCGGCGTCGGCGCTTCAAAAGGCGGCGAGGGTGCCGGATTTGCCATGATGGGCGCAGGCATGGGCGCAGGTTTCGGTATGGGCGGCATGATGGCGCAGGGCATGGCAATGAACGGTCAGCCGGCACCTTTCGGAGCGGCACCTCAAGGCGGCATGGGTCAGCCCCAACCGGCACCACAACCCGCACCGGCGGCGGCTGCGGGAGCTGCGGCAGGTGCAGCAGCAGGTGCGGATGCGGCAGGCATGGCAAAATGCGCAAACTGCGGAGCGGCAATAAAGGCAACGGCAAAGTTCTGCCCCGAATGCGGAACCAAGGTCGAGGCAGCTCCCAAGAAGTCGTTCTGCACGGAATGCGGTGCCGAGATAGCGCCGGGCGCAAAGTTCTGTCCCGAATGCGGCACAAAGCAGTAATCGGACAACGATCAGATAAAAATCTGATAATAATCTGGAAAAAATCAGACAAAACCGAGCTGAAAATTCATTATTTTTCTTTTTATCCATTTTATCTTTTTTATCGTTTTTAATAACGTCTTTGGTTTCGGGTCTTCATTTGGGATAGATTTTTTTAACATACATGTTACAGAATAAAATAACGCGGGTGCGTAACCGGACTGCTTAACCATAATGCGTAACCGGACTGCGTACCTGAAGTTGTGAGGCTGTCATCATGGCAAAGATACTTATCGTTTATTACTCCCGCAAGGGCGAAAACTACTGGAGCGGCGGTCTGAAAAACCTCGAAAAGGGCAATACCGAGCGTGTAGCCGAATTTATACAAAAGGCAGTCGGCGGCGATCTCTTCGAGGTGGATACGGTAAAGCCGTATTCGGAGAGCTACTATACCTGTATCGAGGAGGCAAAGGCGGAACTCCGTGCAAAAGCACGTCCGGAGATTAAGGCGTATCCGCCCGATTTCGAGAGTTATGACACCATATTCGTGGGCTATCCCAACTGGTGGGGCACGATGCCGATGTGCATGTTCACCCTTCTGGAGAAGTATGACTTCACGGGTAAGACCGTAATTCCGTTCTGCACGAATGAGGGCAGCGGCATGGGCGGCAGTGAACGCGACTTAAAGAATATCTGCAAGGGTGCAACCTTAAAGGCGGGTCTTTCGATTCGCGGTTACAAGTCCGCGGAGAGCTGGAGCACGGTTGCCGCATGGGCAAAGAAATCTCTCTGACCCTCTGAGCAACATTACATACGAATCTTTTTTTTTTGAGAAAAACGTAAAAAAATGTGATTTCGGATTCCGAATTATTCGGATTTTGCCGATTTGCTCTTGGCAATAACGGCGATGATTCCGGCGATTGCCGCGACAAGCACTATGGCTGCGATCAAAAGTACCGGGTTGATTGCCGAGTAGTTCATTACGACGAGCACGAGACCCACAACTGCAAGTGCTGCGCCTCCGCCGATGAGCATGGTATCCGTCTTTCCGACAATTGCTCCCAGTACCGCACAGACGGCACCGAGACCGAGGAAGAAAATTCCCATGCATGCCATCAAAGGCATATTGAATACTATTCCTAAGATAACGGCGACTGCAATGAAGAGAATAATCGACAGCCATGCCAGATTAAATCTTGTATTATCAACACTCATGATATAACCTTTTTTACTACCTTTTTACTGTAACAATCGATAACTGACCGATCTATTTAAAATTGATTCATGTAATATATAGCAATTTCGAGTTACAATCCGGTGATTCGGCAATAAAAAACGAAAAAAGTATTTTTGCGGTTTTATGCGGATTCCGGCGTAATCGGTTTGTATTCCGTGCCCCTGTCAGTTTCTGTGTCAGTTTCTGAAACTGTGAATCGGTGCGGGGATTCTTCCGCCGCGGTTAACGAACGCCGAGCAGTCGAATGTATTTATCGGCTGTATAGGTGCGGAACCCCAGAGACCGCCGAAATCAATCGAATCGCCGACATCCTTGCCGACGACGGGGATAAGGCGGACAGCCGTGGTCTTCTGATTGACCATACCGAGAGCGGCTTCGTCGGCGATGATTCCCGCTATCGACGACGCCGAAGTCTTTCCCGGGATCGCAATCATATCAAGGCCCACCGAACAGACACAGGTCATGGCCTCGAGTTTCTCGATTGTGAGCGAACCGCGGTTGACGGCATCAATCATGCCCTTATCCTCGCTTACGGGGATGAATGCGCCGCTGAGACCGCCGACGAAAGAACTTGCCATGACGCCGCCTTTCTTGACCTGATCGTTAAGAAGCGCAAGCGCCGCCGTCGTTCCCGGCGCACCCGTCGATTCCAGACCCATCTCCTCTAGGATCCCGGCAACGCTGTCTCCCACGGCGGGAGTCGGCGCAAGGGAAAGGTCAACGATGCCGAAGGGCACATTCAGCCTCTCGGAAGCCTGCTGGGCGACAAGCTGTCCGACGCGGGTAATCTTGAAGGCCGTCTTCTTCACGGTCTCGCAGAGGACCTCGAAGTTCTCGCCGCGAACCGATTCAAGAGCGTGCTTGACGACTCCCGGACCGCTGACGCCGACATTGATTATTGCGTCCGCCTCGGTAACGCCGTGGAACGCCCCTGCCATGAACGGGTTGTCATCCGGCGCATTGCAGAAGACCACGAGCTTTGCGCAGCCGAATGAGTCGATATCCTTTGTGGCTTCCGCGGTCTTCTTTATGGTCTCGCCCATGAGTTTGACGGCATCCATATTGATACCCGTCTTGGTCGAGCCGATATTCACGGAACTGCAGACCCTCTCGGTGCAGGAGAGCGCCTTCGGTATGGAGAGAATGAGGTTCTTCTCAGCAGGCGTCATACCCTTGGAGACCAGTGCCGAGTATCCGCCGAGGAAGTTGACGCCGAGCTCGGTGGCAGCTTTGTCGAGCGTCTTTGCAATCTCGACGAAGTCATCCGGCGACTTGCAGGCGCTGGCGCCGACGAGCGCAATCGGCGTGACCGAGATTCTCTTGTTAACGATTGGGATTCCGTATTCCAGCGCAATCTCGTTGCCGACCGGCACAAGGTTCTTTGCTAGACGCGTTATCTTCTCGTATATCTTATTGTTCAGCGTTTCAAGGTCAGAATCGATACAGTCCAGCAGACTGATACCCATGGTTATTGTTCTGACATCGAGCTTCTCCTGCTCGATCATTTTGTTGGTCTCGTGGACTTCGAAGATGTTTATCATGTTTCTGCGTAATTAAGCGTGATTATACGTCAAACTGCGATTGCCGGCTGCGACCGCCTCAGATACGGTGCATCTTCGTGAAGATCTCCTCGTGCTGGCACTTTATCTTGACGCCGAGACCTTCGCCTATCTTCTCAAGTTCGGTGACCATTTCCGAGAATTGTGCCTTTGAACTGCTCGTATCCACTATCATCATCATGTTGAAGTATCCCTGAATGATCGTCTGCGATATGTCTTCGATATTGATATTGTTCTCGGCAAGATATGTACAGACTTTTGCGATGATTCCTACGGTATCTTTTCCAACTACGGTTATAATCGTTTTACTCATGTTTCTCTCCAAATACGGTTTTTCCCTGCCGTAATGACATCGGCATTATGCCAATCCGCTATACTTATTTGCATTATATGATGATAACTGAATCCCTTCCGATGACTGAGGATACCTGACCCGGAATACCTACTTCGGATGCCTTTCGATACCATCCGATGACTGCGGACGACTTCCCGTGCATTTGTGAGATCCATTGGGAGAATCATTTGGGAGAATGCTCATGTATTTATTTTCGTGCGTAATTTTAGGATATTATGCAGAGAGATATCGGCAAAGAATTCATGGCGGCGTCGAACTACCCGCCGGAAACTCCGACGGACGAGCAGAAAGGTCTGCCGAAACCGGAGAATCCCGAGGATTCAACCGGTCCCGATAAAATAACCTTTAAACTGCCCTCGCCCGAGGATACGGTCTATTCTTCGCATTCGGTTTCGGATGGTTCAAAAGAGCGCAGAACACTCTTCGAACTTCTCGGGACGCGGCGTAGCATAAGGCGATACGGCTCCGAAGAGATAAGTGCCGAATGCCTCTCCTATCTCCTGTGGGCATCCTGCGGAGTATCGGGGGACTCCGATGAGTTTCGGACAGCACCTTCGGCGGGGGCAATCCATCCCGTCGAGACCTATCTCTCGATACAGAACTGCTCGTGGCTGCCGGTCAGAAACGGCATCTGGTACTATCATCCCGCGACTCATGAGCTCTCGCTTGTCGCCGAAGGCATTGACGCCGTTGCCGAACTCGGACGTGCCTGCATGATGCAGCCGCAGGTATTGCGTGCACCCGTAGTATTTTTCTGGACGGCGAAACCCTATCGTGCCGTCTGGAAATACGGCACCCGCG
>JAFPWZ010000012.1 GCA_017412625.1 Methanomicrobium sp. | reverse complement strand
TGTAAGGCCCACATATTTACTGTGTCACAACCTTTCAATTACCTTACAAAAACATTACAGAACCTTACAAAATTTTTGCAAGACCATATATACCGCCAATCAATAGTGTATTGATAAAACAGACGATAAAACCCGACATTAGTTCACATCAGAAAAATGGGATAAGATCTTTTTTGCCTATCAACCTTTCAATTACCTTACAAAAACCTTACAAAACTTTTGCAAGATCACATTATCACAAATTAGAGATATTTTGGAAAAATAACCATTAAAACCCGATTGAGTATCGCATAAGAAAAAAGAATGAATCATGTTTTATCAGTCAACCTTTCAATTACCTTACAAAACCTATCAATAACCTTACAATTTTTTGCAGGAACCTTACAAAATCTTTGCAAGGTAACATTTCCACAAATTATGAGCATTTTGGAAAAATAACCAATATAACAAGACATTTTTTGAATCAGAAAATGGAAGGTAAGTCTGTTTTACCTGTCAACCTTTCAATTACCTTACAAAACTTATCAACCAATCATCAATTACTCATCAACGAACTGTAAGGTTATCACTAATTGCTTCATATGTCCTAGTCGGATCATATTTGGTACCATTTGCCTTCACGAGTTTGAGTTCCATAAGATGTTTTAGTCTGTTGATAACAGTGCCTGTAGACTTCCCAGTATGCTCTGCTAACTTAGCACGACCTGTCGGTCCGTGGTTGACAATGAAGGTCATCAACTGTTGCTCAATGTCATCAAGCATAGCCCAGTTATCAACGCCTACGCTCGATGCCGCATACTCTTCCTGACGCTGTTTCCTAATTTCAATATTATTGTAAAGAGTAAGCCTGACCGTATTGTCATTGTCACTCCACTCAGGATCGTTAAGGAAAAAACTCTCCATATCGGCATAAATCCTCTTCACACCTTCATTCAATTCCCTTACCCAGCCAAACTCGTTCAGAACCCGTGATATATGTGGATTCCTTGAATATCGTGTGTACCGGATATTTTCAACAGTCACTACGTTGGGCAGATCGCCAGGACTATCAATCTCAAGCCTGTCATCATACATGCTGACCATTATGTATCTGCCGCTCATGGAATACTGTCGGTGTGTAACCGCGTTTACGACACCCTCAAGCCATGCGAACTCGGGATACTCGGGAACAATATGAAAACGACCTGTCTTGCCGTCAAGTGAAGTAAACTCCCTAAGTTGAGTAGATATAAACTCCCGCGCTTTCTTTATCAGACGCGGCAGCGGCTCTTCAACACTGTAATCACGAATAATATTGATATTAGTGCCTACTTTTGCATAAGACCCGTCATAGCGAACAAAACGAACACGACAGTTAGGATAAAATTGCTGAATATTCTTAGCAAACAGCAGAACCGCTGCATTAGTCAGACAATCTTTTCCATCGCGTTCTTTAATGAAGCCTCGTGCCAATAGTACCTGCCTGTCATCGACATCTGTCGCGTTGATGCGTTCTTTGTACTCCGCAAGAAGAAGCGGGTCGAGATCGGAGATTTTAGCATCGGCATTACACTCATCCTCATAATGGCGCGTACTCTTCGCATACTCCAGATTACGAAGATTATCCCCACGCATCTCAGTTGTCTTATCTGCGATGCGAAGAAACGTACGATCACCTGACGTTCGAATAATCTGATCAACACTCGCCTTAATATGAAGAAGCAGAAGACGGTCGGGTTTACCTTGATTATTTGTAATATCCAGAAACTCTTCCTGAAATTTTGGCATCGGAATACAACAGTCCTTCGGCGCATTAATGAAGCTATTTATTTTACCCTCACCGAAATCATTGATACCCTCAAGCCTCATCGTCCTGTCGCTGACGCCGATAACTATGGTGCCGCCGTCGGCGTTGGCAAAAGACGAAATAAGAGGAGCCAGCTCGGCGGGCTTTATCTGCGCCGATTTCCTGTCAAAATACTTATTCTCATGCTCCGTCGTAATATATTCAAGAGTGAGGAAGGAATTAATTTTCGAACCCGTCATCATCTAACCTGCTATCACTCCCGCTTAAGGCTGACACAATATATCGAGAAATCTGAAATATCCCGTATCCATTTGCACGCCATAAACCTGCGAATAAGTGATATGAATAGAATTTAGCCCAAAATCATATATATTTTTACACGAAAAAAGCGGATTTGACGACCGCAATCACCTTATCGAATTCGTACAAATGTAATCAACGAAAGAGATTTATTTAGCCGACGATCATTTTTATTTATGAAGAAATTTGCATTAATACTCGGAATTTTGGTAATTGCCTTAGTCCTATCGTGCGGTTGTACGACTACGTCCACATCCTCATCATCATCTTCGGTCAGCATAACGCTTCCTTCCGAGGTAGTCATAACCGGAACATGGGAAATAAACAAAGAAGACCCGTCTTCGAGACCCTTGCCCATCGAAATCGATTTGGATGCCGTCAATCAGGGCAAATCCGATGCAAAGAATGTCCAGGCAGACATAGTATTCGTCTATGACGATAAGACAATACTGACAGAAAAGGCAAATCTCGGAGATATATCGGCAGGTAATTCAAAAGAATTCAAAGCGAAATATCAGCTGGACATTCCGGAGACCTTCGACAGAACCAAATTCGACATGACCATAAGCAACATTTACGTCGACGGTAAGAGTCTGAATGATGAAAATTAACCCCCAAATTATCCGAAATCACCAAAAACAACCCAAAAACATCCAAAACTTTTTTTCAGGTATTCCGACTGATAAGACACTCCGCCGCTGTCCTCTCGAACAGGGATGTAATCAACGCAAGTGATTTATTTATCGGACGGAAATCTTAACGCATGAAGAAAACAGCATTGATACTCGGAGTTTTGTTAATTGCCTTAGTCCTCGCATGCGGCTGTACGACGACTTCAACATCTTCGTCCACGGTCACAGTCACGGGTCCGGCCGTGATATACGTAGACGGAACCTTTAAAGTTCTCGAACCGGACGAGGCAAAAAATCCCACACCGTTTACAGTAACTTTGACCGCCGAAAACAAGGGCGATTACGATGCAAAGGACATTAAGTCAGAGATTATCATCATCTATGACGGCGAACAGATACTGACCGATGTTGCGGAATTCGGCGATATCCGGAAAGGCAAATCAGCCAATGCCATAAAAGAATATGATCTGACCCATGCCGATCCCTTCGACTTTGATAAATTAAAGCTGAAAGTCGGCACGATCTATGCAAACGGAGAAGCACTGGTCAATATTGAATGATATCAGCAAAAACTGACATCTACAAAATTTTTTCAATTTTCATCGATTTGAAGAATAATTAAAATCGAAAAAAAAGTGGACCCGGGGGGATTCGAACCCTCGATCTCTGCCGTGTGAAGGCAACGTCCTAACCAGCTAGACCACAGGTCCCTTTTAAACCCGTTCGCGGCAGTACAGGTTGCGGCTTATCCGCGTCACCACGAACAACAATATTCATTGCAGTTATCTCATATTAGATTTTTTCATTATTCACGCCCGCATCAGTGAATATTTATTTTTTAACGACAATTCAAAGAGTAATGAGAGATGAAGACAGGCTGATACTCTCGGCAACGACGATAACCGCTTTCATGACGCCGTTCATGGGCTCATCCATCAATCTCGCAATACCCGTAATGGGACTGGAATTCTCGGGAAGCGTCTTACTCCTCTCGTGGATAGTATCAGCCTATCTTCTCACATCGGCGCTCTTCATAGTCCCCATGGGACGCTTTGCCGACATGCGCGGACGCTGGAAGATATTCGAAGCCGGCATCCTGCTCTTTGCCTTAAGCTCGCTTATCTGCATGCTTGCCCCGTCCGCCGAAATACTGATACTGGGCAGAATCGTCCAGGGTGTCGGCAGCGCAATGATATTCGCAACCGCGATTGCCATCATCGCCGTCCATATCCCCAGAGAACACCGCGGATACGCACTCGGCATCAACGTCGCCGGCGTCTACCTCGGAACCACACTAGGACCCTTCCTCGGCGGATTCCTTACCGAATATTTCGGCTGGAGAAGTCTCTTCCTCTTCACCATAGTAATCTCGGTAATAGCCATGGCAATGACCGTTCATGTCGCCAAAGGCTTCAGGGAAGAGAAGAGCACGGAAAAATTCGACACACTCGGCTCGGTAATTTACGCGGCGATGATACTTGCCGCAATGCTTGCGATAAGCACAGTCTCGGCGGCAGGCATCCCGCTCTTTATCGCCGCCGTCATCCTCTTTGCGGCATTCTACAGGCACGAACTCCGTCACGAAAACCCCGTGTTTCAGATAAAACTCTTCAGGGGCAATAAGAGATTCACAT
>JAFPWZ010000098.1 GCA_017412625.1 Methanomicrobium sp. | reverse complement strand
GACCCCAACGATCCCGAACGTCTCAAGCGCGGTTCGATGGCTGTCGACTTCTCGGGTCTTGTCTACACAATCGGCGTTGTCGGTGTAAACGAGATGGTTCAGCACCATACCGGTCATCAGCTTCACGAAGGAAAGGATGCCTACAGGCTTGCCGTCCGCACAATGACCGAGCTTGAGATGTATGCCAGAACACTCTCGCAGAAGCACGGTATCACGATTGCTCTTGCAAGAACGCCTGCCGAGACCACCGGACAGCGTTTCAGTGTCGCCGATTTAATCGACGAGAGATTCTCAAAGTATGCCGAGAAGGTCGTAAAGGGCGATATGGAGACGGCGATGAAGAAGATAGGCACCACCTTCGATCTGCCAATCTATTACACGAACGGCACTCATGTGACACCCGGTGCCGATGTCTCGCTTACAAAGAGAATGGAGATAGAGCATGTCTTCTTCCCGATTGTCGACGGCGGCAATATCTTCCATATCTGGCTGGGAGAAGCGCGCCCCGACCCGCGTGGTCTCATGGATATGGCAATGAACCTCTGCAGAAACACGCAGATCGGTTATTTTGCCTTTACACGCGATTTAACCGTCTCTTTGAGGCAGTTCAGGGAATACAACGATGATAAGAAGGCGCACGGTGTCGGCATGTCCATGGTGGACAGAGGAGTGCGTGTCTGAAAGTTGTGTGTCCAATCGGTGTGTGCCTGATCGGTGTGCGCAATCCTGTGCACACTATGAAATCTTTTTCCAAAATTAACCTTTGTTTTGACCCTGTTGCCGTTGTATAAAGACAACGTTATATATGTTAATATAAACAAATCTTAATTATGCAAAAGCAGGATCTCGTTTTCTTCATTGCGGCGATTGCGATTGTGATAGTACTTGCAGTTGTAGTGAAGCCGATAATGAACGGAGAGACTGTGGCTATTCTCCCGCAATCTTCCGAGACGAGGGATGTGTCGAATATACCCATACCCTCCGGCGCTCCGTCCGCGCCTTACACTCCGATAATCGCGAGTTCACAGGCGGGATCTGCCGAATCATCGTCTTCTACATGGGACGGGGTCGCAAAGAGTGTTCAGTTTGTGGATCCATCCACGTACAATGTCCAGTTTGCCCAATCGAAGGATTTCGGTTTCAGGATGCCCGGTGACGAGCAGTATCAGAAGGACGAACTTGTTACATATGCAACCATAGACGGTCAGTGGGATGCAACGACTCAGATAATCAGGATTCCGTTCCCCTATTGGGACATGAAGGTCTCAATCGAGTCCATGGGTAAGGTAGGCAATGAGGCCGATGACGATAAAGTAATCCGTAATGTTACCCCCCCCGAGCAGTTATATGAAGAATACCAGAAAGGTAAGATTACCCTTAAAGAGTATCAGGACCGCTATAAGTATTATCTTGAACATTCAAAAAATACCGAATCCGATTCTGAGGAAACCGAAGGATTCTTCAAGAGCAAGGGAGAAGGTCTGGGTGTCGAGGTTGAAAATCAGCAGTTTATTGTCCCTTCAATCAATATTCAGGTAATGGATGCCGATAAGCCCGACGGCATTGTATATATTCTCAATTCCAGAACCGAGGGCGTTATACCCGTAAATCCGCCAAGTACTGAGGAGGATCCCGATGATAAATATAATGATAAACCCGAGGATGTCCTGGTCGGCGAGAAGAAGGATGATGATAAGGATATTCCTGTTCCGACACGCAGCAACCTCAATGAATACTACTGGCAGCACAGATTCTATGAGGGTGAGGGTAACTATTACTTCATCATCAATCCGAATATGCTGAAGAGTTATAAGATAGAGATACTGGTCTCGACCAAATTCCTTGATGCCGATGCGGCAGCTGCGGCGGCGCCGGCAACAGCATAAACGAGCTGAACGGCACTGTCCCTGAACTGTTCCTGGCTTTGATCGCCGATAAATCTAGATTGATCTCAGATTAGGGCAGATATCAAGTGACATTTCGGATGTCACTTATCTGTCACTTACAATGTCACTTGAAATGTCATTTCTTTGTCACTTATGAACTCATTTTGATTAAATTTTAAGGTGATCCATGATCCTCAGGTTATACTCAACTACTCCCGAAGACTACCACAAATGCGATGATATCATCGATTATGACAGCGTTGCCGTAAGAACTCTTGCCGATACCCTCTGTAAAGAAGCAGGTGCAACGACAGAGAACACAACTCCGTTTATTAAAAGCGCCTACGAATTCGTCCGGGACCATATATCTCATTCCGCGGACATAAACGCAGATGCGGTAACCGTCAGCGCCTCCGAGGTTCTTAAAGCGCGGCATGGTATTTGTTTTGCGAAATCACACCTGCTTGCCGCCATTCTCCGCAGTAAATCGGTTCCCGCCGGATTCTGCTATCAGAAGATTGTCATGGATGACGATACGGCGCCGGTGCTGATATATCACGGACTGAACGCCGTGTATCTCCGCGATTATGATAAGTGGGTGCGGCTTGACGCAAGGGGAAATAAGCCCGGCATTAACGCTCAATTCTCGATTGACGGCGAACAGCTT
>JAFPWZ010000097.1 GCA_017412625.1 Methanomicrobium sp. | reverse complement strand
AGGAAAAGAGATGCCCTATGCCGCGGAACTCCTCGGCGGAGAGATTGAACTGTACACCTGTGAAAACGGCGTGAAAGTGCCGGAGGCGGAGATTGTCCTCGAAGGTTACGTAACCGCGGAAAAGGCTGAGGAAGGTCCTTTTGTCGATATTACGGGAACATACGATCCTATCCGAATGGCGCCCGTCATCGAGCTTACAAAGATGTATGTGAAGAAGAACGCGATTTACCACGGCATTCTCCCGGGCGGCAGCGAGCACAAACTTCTCATGGGTATGCCTTATGAGCCCAAAATTTACAAGTCGGTTGCGGGCGTCACAACCGTGAGAAATGTCTCGCTTACCACCGGCGGCTGCGGTTATCTCCACTGTGTCGTTCAGATACGCAAGAATACGCAGGGCGATGCCAAGAACGCCATTATGGCGGCATTTGCTGCACACACGTCCCTGAAGCATGTCGTTATCGTCGACGAGGATATTGACATCTTCGATATGGAGGATGTCGAGTATGCGATTGCCACCCGCGTCCGCGGAGATACCGACCTTATGGTTATCGCGGGCGTCCGCGGTTCTTCACTCGATCCTTGCAGAATCGGCGACGGCATGAACGTAAAGATAGGTGTGGATGCCACAATGGTTATGGGCAGAGAAGCGGAGTTTGTCAGAGCGGGCTGGGATGACTGAAAAACCCGCTGACTGACGAATTCGGATAAACAGAGGATATACGGAGTATAAAAGATGAATCTTGACAAAGAAGATGAAATGATTCTTGCCGGCGAGTACGGTGAGACACGTCAGAAAATGATGGAAATTCTTGTAGCGCTCGGCAAGGTATTCGGTGCCGAGAGTCTTGTGCCGATTACATCGGCGCAGATAAGCGGAGCGTCCTACAAGACAATCGGCAAATGGGGTCTGGAATGGCTGAGCAATCTTGATTCAAAGGTTGCCGTGCCCTCGGTCCTGAATCCCATAGGAATGCCGCGTGAGAACTGGCAGGATATCGGTATTCCGAAGGATTTCGCCGACAGTCAGAACGAGGTAATCGCGGCATACAAGCGCCTTGGAATCAGGCTTGAATGCACATGCACTCCGTATTATCTGAATATCACAAACTACGGAGATCATCTGGCATGGTCGGAGTCATCCGCGGTCTCATACGCGAATTCGGTGCTCGGCGCAAGGACAAACCGCGAAGGCGGTCCTTCGGCGCTTGCTGCGGCGATGATAGGAAAGACCCCGAATTACGGTCTTCACCTCTTCGAGAACAGAATGCCGCAGGTCGCCGTTGAGGTCGAGGCGGGCGCAAAGTATGCGAATCATTTCGGCGCCGTAGGCTATCTGGCGGGTAAGCTGGTCGGCAACAGGATTCCGCTGTTCACGAACATCCGCCCGTCACGCGATCAGTTAAAGGCGATGGGTGCGGCAATGGCGGCATCCGGCGCGGTTGCACTCTATCATGTCAAAGGCATCACCCCCGAGACCAGACTGCCGACATTCAAGGCGGTTCCGTCCGAGACCATCACAATTGAGAAGTCTGATATCGACGAGCTCTTCAAAGAGGTCGATGTCGATGCCGTTGCGGTGGGCTGTCCGCACTGCTCGCCCGACGAGCTGGCAAAGCTTGCCGAACTTCTGGACGGAAAGAAAGTTACGAAGACATTCTATGTCTTCGCGGCAAAAGGCGTGAAATCCGCAAATCCCGAGTATGTTGCCAAGATTGAGAAGAGCGGCGCCAGGGTCGTCGAGGATACCTGCATTGTGGTCTCGCCGGCAATGGATAAGTTTGATACCGTGATGGTCAATTCCGGAAAGGCATTTGCATATGTTCCCAATATGTGCGGCTGCAATGTCAGAATCGGCACTACCGAGGAATGTGTCGATGCGGCGACAAAATAATTATCACGTATCAGTTACGACCATCAATTATATTGTGACCATTAATTAGACCATATAACAGGTGATTTTATGGAAAAAACGGAAAACGGCAATATGGATAATGCGGATAAGGCACTGCTGGTATTGGGCTGCCCTCAGGTGCCGATACAGACAACAGCCGTCCTTTACATCGCGGGACGCTTAAAGAAGGCAGGTATTAAGACGGTAATCGCGGGAACACCCGCGGCACGTCTGCTGATAAAATACGGCGATATCGACGGGCACTATATCGACGAGATAAAGGATCTCGATGTGATTATCGATGCGGTTGCCGAGAAGAAAGAATCATATCCGAGGTGTTTTGTCTTCATACACAATGATGCGGGCGTTTCCTATGCCGCGACAATGAACTCGCTGCTCGACGGAGTCGTCTATCCCGTGATATTCGGAAGCGATGCCGAGAAGATGGCGGAAATGATTGATTTTGACTGCGAGAAGATTATGGCTGTCGCTGCGCATAATCCGAAACCGCTCATAAGTGCAATTAACAGGGTGTTAAAATGGGATGCTTAGATAAACTGCCGTATGAGATAATTCTGCGCCATACAAGTTTTGCGGAGTGCAGAGAGTATCTTAAGAAGAATTTCAGGGAATTATACACGGTAGCGCCCGGATACAAGATATTTGACGTTCACATCATCGGCGTTCCGCCGATCTCGCTTGCCATAGAAGGAAATACGATAATATTTCCGTTCACAAAGCCGTGCCACGGTACTTTTCTGGTAAGTGTCGAGGACGAAGAAGAGGCAACCCGCATCAGAAAAGAGAATTACAAAAAGTAACTGCCGATGTGCCAATTGCCGAGAATAATTAATCTAATCGGGGAATATTCCCCGTTTTATTGATTTTTGTCTGCCGTATCGTATTTATTTTCGTTGTGAATCATCTTACCCCCGGAACGTAACTTTCGTACTTAGGCAACCCCCGGAATGAGTGACGTATGAATCTTCTCGGAATATTTGTAATCGCCGTAGGTCTGGCAATGGATGCCTTCGCCGTCTCTGTATCCGCGGGCACAATGACGCTTAAGGATAAGTTGAAGACAGCCGCTGTTTTAGCATCGGCGTTCGGCTTTTTTCAGGCGCTTATGCCGATTGTCGGGTGGTATGCCGGGACATTTTTCGCATGGCTGATTATCGGATATGCCCATTATGTTGCCTTCGTTCTTCTCGCATTCATAGGCGCCGGCATGATAAAAGAGGGGCTTACGGATGACGGCGCAGGCGGCAATGAAATGCCTCAGGATTTCGGCAAGCCTTCCGTCGTCCTTCTTCTCGCGATTGCGACAAGTATCGATGCGCTTGCTGTCGGCATCTCCTTTGCGGTTCTTGAAGAGCCGATTCTGATTCCGGCGATTATAATCGGCATCGTGACCTTTGTAATCTCGGTTATCGGGCTGTGCCTCGGCGATAAGCTGAGTGAAAAGTCGCGCAGCAAAGCCGAGATATTCGGAGGAATCATACTGATCCTTGTCGGTCTCAAGATACTCCTTGAGAATATTCTGTTTTGATACATGTATTACCAAACATGTATTCCGATGCATCTATTCCGATACATGTATTCCGAAACATGTATTCCGATTTCCTCGGATTATTCTGATTTAATCAGGTAAAGGAGGACAGAACAGGCAGGACAAGTCCGCGGTAATATACAAGATAAGGCAGGACAACGCCTGCGACAATAAAAACGATGCCGAAGATAAGAAAACCGAGTTCTTTTCCCTGAATTTTCTTCTTTTCAATCATAAGGAAGGAATCCCTGCTGTATCCGCGGCAGAGCATACTTGTATATGTCCTTTCGCCCTGCTCGTAGGACCTTATGAAGAGAGTGCCGATTGCGTAGGCAAGCGTCCTCAATCTGTATCCGTAAGGAAGATTCGTATCGAATGCGTTGAAGAACTTTACCTCGAAGACATTTATGACTTTACCGTACATCTCGGCAAATACGAAGAGATACCTTATCATAAGCCCGATGATCAGAACAAACTCCGAGGGCATTCCGAGCCTTCTTGCGCCCGCAAGCAGATCCTGCATTGTGGTTGTCGATGAGAGGAGAATTATGAAAGAGATGCAGATTATGAACTTTATGAGCAGAATCGAGGCAAACTCCACGGATTCCGCATATACGTGAATGCCGAAAGGCAGATCCAGTATGGATGTAAAGGTATCGTATCTGCTGTTCTCGAAGAAGATCTGAAAGATTATGATGAATATTCCGAAGGGCAGGATAAGTATGAGACGTTTC
The DNA here is from genome assembly GCA_017412625.1 of Methanomicrobium sp. Lineage (GTDB taxonomy): Archaea > Halobacteriota > Methanomicrobia > Methanomicrobiales > Methanomicrobiaceae > Methanomicrobium. The sequence continues at coordinate 2,510 of JAFPWZ010000097.1, read as the reverse complement.
AGATATGCGAGGGCCGAAAGACCGGAGAATGCCCAGAGAACGGAGAAGAACGCAAAGAGAAGTATGCCGGGAACAATGACATCCGTAGAATAAGGGTATGCGACCATTGCGATTATTGCCGCAAACGCCAGAATAATCTTGGTTCGGGCATCGAGTCTGTGGACTCTGCTGTTGCCCATTGCCTGACGTTCTATGTTCTGAAGTTCTTCAATCATGTTTCCGATCCGAATGCTCTCCGAGCCGATGTTCAGAGTTTTCGAAACGCCTTCAGGAATGCATTCTCGGCGCTTTCGTAGTCAAAAGCCATCTCTATATCTATGCCGTTATCCCGAAGCGATTTTATGAGCCGCGGCAGTATGGGGACATCGAGCCTCAGTGATGTGAGAAGTTCCTGCTGCACGAATATCTCGTCGACCGTGCCCTGCGCCACTATCCTGCCCCTGTCCATGACATAGATATAGTCCGCAATCTCTGCGACAAGCTCGGTATGATGTGTCGAAAAAATGACGGTCATGCCGTATTCCTCGGGAAGACGGTTGACGAATGCGGTCAGGTCAGCGACGCCTTTCGGGTCAAGGCCGGCGGTAGGCTCGTCCAGAACAAGAACCTGCGGTTCCATTGCGAGAACGCCCGCGATTGCGACACGTTTCTTCTCTCCGCCGCTTAAGTGGTGAGGAGGGCGGTCTCTCAGATGCTCAATGTCAAGGAGTCTTGAGACCTCACTGACGCGGTGTTCTATCGTAGCGGAATCAAGTCCCAGATTTGTGGGTCCGAATGCGATATCCTGCCCGACCGTGGGGGAGAAGACCTGATCGTCGGAGTTCTGAAAGACAATGCCCACGCTTTTTCGTATGTCCTTTAAATTGGATTTAGTGATGTGCTCTCCGTGAACGAGGACCTCTCCCGATGTGGGTTTCAGGATGCCGTTGAAGTGCTTGAACAGTGTGCTTTTACCCGCGCCGTTTGCCCCGATTAAAGCAATACGCTGTTTTCTGCCGGCAATGAAGTTCACGCCTTTCAGTGCTTCAATGGAGTCATTGTAGCAGTGTGTCAGGTCGCGTGTTTCTATCAGATGCATAATATGTAAAAAGAATTGTTTTGGAGGAAATTATGTTTGAATTGTATTTATGCCTTTATCCCGGTTATGCTTTAATTTTGATAAGGCGTGAGACACCGATTATCAGGACGAAGACAATGACGATTCCGATAACCAGTGCTATTATGTCACCCATTTTACCGAGTGCTTCCCATGAATAGTCGGGGAACGGTGACTCATACTCGAAGGTTCCCGTACCGATTGCTTCGGCATCGCCGTCTTCGGGTGATTCGCCTGCGAGTGTCTTTTCTCCCTGGACGTAAAGGGATGTGCTCTCAAGTCCGTCGGGATCTCCCGATGCGAGGAATACTGCGGCAACGCCGATTATGAGCGCGATTACGAGACCTATTACAATGAAGGTCGTATCGTTCATCTTTGCACCCTTGCCGGAGTTATTTGCTTCTGTCATTATGCCTCACTCCCTGCAGGTCCTTTTCCGAGTTCCATAAGATCGGGTCTGGTGCTGTGTATCAGATATATCGCACCTGCCGTAATCACACCTTCAATGATACCGATGGCTGCATGGTATGTACCCATCGCTATGATTCCGGGCACGAGCGGGAATGTGCCTGCAATGAACATCTCAATCGCGCAGGCGACTGCCGCTATGAAGCATGCCAGCCATGCAGCAATTGCCGCGGGGATGAAGTCGTTCTTTATTGCCTTCTTTATTCCGTGGTATGAATAGTATCCGACAAATCCGCCGATAACACCCATGTTGATGATGTTTGCACCCATGGTTGTGATACCGCCGTCTCCGAATACGACTCCCTGAATTATGAGGACTATCGTAAGGATGAACACTGCCGCAAACGGCGAACCGAGGACTATTGCGGCAAGTGCGCCTCCCACAAGATGTCCGGATGTTCCCATGCCGACAGGAAGATTAAATGCCTGAATGGCGAATATGCCTGCGGCGAGAACCGCAATCAAAGGTATTTTCTCTTCACTCAACTCGTTTCTTGCCCATCTCAGTGCCAGTGCGACAAAGATCAACGCAATAATCCAGTAGATTGCTGCCTGAGGCAGCGGAATAAATGCATCAGGTATGTGCATGTATTGTCACCATTGTTAAGTATGACTTTTTTTAATATAAGTGTTACTGAATATGATAAATTTAAAATTTTTATGCAGAAAATTTGTAAAAAATAAAGTTTGGTTGATCTTTATGTTAACATGCCGCAAATTATCGCTAAGTATCGGGACGAAGACGCGGACGAAGACGTTTTCTTTTCAGTCGGGAACGAAATTTTCTGCCCGTCGGGTCAAAATAAGATGGATACTCTTTTTTATACAAAATACCAATAGATGAATAATGCCTGAGTTTGATTCAATTGAGTTGAGCAGTTCTCAACCGTTTTCTCTTGACAGGACATTGTCATGCGGACAGGTGCCGAGATGCTTCAAAGAAGGT
>JAFPWZ010000096.1 GCA_017412625.1 Methanomicrobium sp. | reverse complement strand
CCGAAGACAGGTATGCCTGAGTCCGCCGCTCTCTTCAGGTCGTTCCTGCAGGGTGAATCCTGAAGCTTTGCAAGGTGGAGTTCGGGGTAGCCGCCGCCGAAATAGTAGGCATCGGCATTCGGAAGTTTGTCGGTCAGCGGCGAGAAGAAGAGTATCTCCGCACCCGCGGCTTTGAGGTAATCGAAATTGTCGCGGTAATAGAAGCAGAAAGCGTCATCCATCGCAATCGCAATCTTTACGGATTCCGAACCTGTTTTCGCGCCGGCATCGACTTTCGTCGGGATATTCGGGACATCGCCGGCGCCGTTTGCCGCCGCAATCACGGCATCGAGGTTGCAGTGCTCTTCGATGAAGGATGCCGTATCCTTCAGTTTCGAGTCTTCTCCGGCCATGAAAAGACCGAGATGCCTGCTCTCCACCGACATCAGTTCGCTTTTGGGAATCCAGCCGAGAATCGGGATATCTATGGCACCGCAGGCGCCGGCACGGTGCTTCTCGCTTCCGCCTTTCGTGAGGATAACGCCGGCAAACTTCACACCTTTGTCAAACTCCGTATAGCCTTTGACGAGCGCCGCAGCACTCCGCGACATCCCTTTAACGTCGACCACGAGGATTACGGGCGCATCAAGGATCTTTGCCACATGAGCCGTGCTTGAGACTTCGCTTGCGTCAACGCCGTCGAAGAGTCCCATGACGCCCTCGATTACCGCGATATCCGCACCCTCAGATGCCGATTCAAAGGTGCGGATGAGGTTATCCTCACCCATCATGAACGGATCGAGATTTCTTGACTGCCGTTTGCATACCGCGGTATGATGACTCGGGTCTATGAAATCGGGTCCTACCTTGAAGGGCTGAACCGCAAGACCGCGGGCTTTCAGAGCCGCCATTATTCCTGAAGCCGTAGTTGTTTTGCCGCATCCGCTGTGAGTGCCGGCAATTATGATTCTGGGTATCCGTGTCATAGGCATCCGGTTCCTGTATTTTTCCTGTGTTTTTCCAGAGCTTTTACTGTGTTTTACATGTATTTTGCATGTGTTTTACATGTTTGTGTTTATGTGTGTTTTAAATATGTATCGGTATTGTTAATCTGTTATTGTTGTCCGAGTCATTAATTCATTGTGTCATTCATTTGTGCCGGGGCACGTTTCATCGCACTCGGGGCTTCGCATCTTTATCATTTTAATTTGTATTATATAACAGAAGATTGTATAGATATATAATCTATCTGAGTGTGTAGCGTATGGGCGGCGGTTTTCATTTACATCTGCATAAGAAAAAGGCAGAAAAGCAATCGATATTTTCCGAGGATGTACTCGACGATCTTGCTATTTCAAGCCCTTTGCGTAAAGTTCCGGCATTACAGAAATTAATTCTCTGTATCGCGGCAACGGTAATTGCGGTATTGTCACCCGAGATCTGGCTTCCGTTATTTGTACTTATAACAATGATTTTTGCGAGTCTTGTTCTCGCAAAAGTTCCTGTTAAGATTTATATCTCACTGCTTACCATACCGCTTGCTTTCGGACTTACCGGAGCCGTAGTTCTGCTCTTTGTGACCGGAGGCGGCGAAACGTTATATGACTTCTTTACAATCGCCGGTTTTCACATCCAGATAACGGATAAGTCACTGAATCTTGCAATGCTGGTCCTTGCGAGGACATTTGCTGGAATGTGCTCGCTGTATTTCCTCACGGTAACAACCCCCGTGACCTCTCTCTTCAAGGTCTTAAGGGATATTCATCTGCCGCAGGAGTTCATAGACCTTACAATGCTTATCTACCGCTATATCTTCGTCTTCATCGGCGAGGCAATCGATATCCACAATGCGCAGGTGATGCGCGGCGGATATTCGACGCTGAAGGACTGGATATCGGCTTTCTCCATGCTTACCTCGATGCTTTTCATACGGACATGGGAGAAAGGCGAAGCCATATTCCTGTCCATGAATTCGCGCTGCTATGACGGAGTTATGCTGCTTCCCGAGGAGGATACGGGGAAATCCGCTAAATATGCGGTCATAATCTTTGCTTATCTGAGTTTACTGGTTGTTATTCTTGCTTTGGAGATGATTTTATGAGTGATATACTTGAGTTTGACAATGTAACATATTCGTATGCCGGAAGACCGCCCTCACTTAAAGAGGTCTCGTTTAAGATTGAACGCGGGAAGAAGGTGGCGATTGTAGGTCCCAACGGTGCCGGTAAGACGACGCTTCTTCTTATGTGCAACGGTACCCTTCAACCCGATTCTGGCGAGGTCAGGGTTAACGGAGCGCATTTACACTACGATAAGGCGGGTCTGAGAGATGTCCGTTCAAGGGTGGGTCTGGTCTTCCAGAACTCGGATTCGCAGATATTTGCGCCGAGCGTCTACACCGATGTCGCCTTCGGTCCGGCAAACCTTCACCTCGATCAGAAGGAGATCGAAAGCCGCGTTCACGACGCCATCTTTGCCGTGGGGCTTTCGGGCTACGAGAAACGCCCGCCCCACCACCTCTCCGGCGGCGAGAAGAAGAGGGTTGCGATTGCGGGCATTCTCGCCATGAAACCCGATATTCTTGTGGCGGATGAGCCGACAGCCTCGCTTGATCCCGCGACCGCCGCCGAGATCATGGATCTGCTCGATGAGCTTCAGGAAGACGGAACGACAATCATTCTCTCGACGCACGATGTCGAACTTGCTTATTCGTGGGCGGATGAAGTCCTTTTAATTGCGGGAGGCAGAATTCTCCATCACGGCACTCCCGAGGAGGTCTTTACAGACGATTCCCTGATGCTGAAAGCCAGACTTACCCCGCCGGCACTGCTTAATCTGTATACCGAGTTTGTCAAACGCGGAAAACTCGCGGATGCCAAACCTCCCAAAGGCGTGCCCGAGATGATGCATCTCATCGAAGGTTCGTATGAAGGAGTTACAGGCACAATCTATACGGTTGATACCGACAGTATCGATGAAGATGCCGTAAAAGCGATTATCGCCGAGAAGAACTGTAAGGTAGGTGCCATGGGAACACGCCCCAAGAAGAAGTGTTTCAATGCCGGAGTCACTCTCGACTACACCTACGGCATTATCGATAAGGCTATGCTTGCCGCTCTTATCGGCGAGGATACCCTTATTTTTACGTGCGGAGGAATGCTGGACAGAGTCGCATACAGGGTAAAGATGTTCGAAGAAGCGGGAGGTACGGCGATAAAGGTAGTCAGGATATAATCTCAGGAGATAATCTCATAAAATTAGAAATCCAGAGATCATTAATATAATTAAGTGTAACAATATTTCATTAAAGTAACAATCACCAAATCAACACTTCATTAAATCAACAATTTATCTGGGGTAGACAGAAATGGATTTGCCGGGAGGACCTACCGTTGCCGAGGTTATGGCGGTATCGCTTTTCAAACTCGGTATCCGGCAGGGTGAGACCGCCGCGGATATCGGATGCGGGACAGGTACGGTAACAAAGGAGATTGCAAAGACCGCGGGTCTTGTCTATGCGGTTGATGCCCGCGAAGAAGCGTGCAAAATCACCGAAGAGACCAGAAAGAACTGCGGTGCGGAAAACATCGAGATATATCACGGAGAAGCCCTCGATTTTCTTGCATCGCCGCATAAGAGGATAGACTGCGCATTTCTCGGCGGAAGCCGCGACATCGAGAAAGTCCTTGAGATGCTTGTTTCGCAGGGTGCCCGCAGCATCGTGGTCAATGCCGTCCTTATCGAGACCGCCGTATCTGCAATCAATAAGATGAAGGAGCTGGGTATCTTTCGCGAGGCCGTTCACCTTCAGGTCTCAAGGTCGTACGAACTTACGGGAAGAACCATGTTTAAACCGAACAATCCCATTTACATAATTCACGGAGAGAGAAAATGCTGACAGCAATAGGCTTAGGACCCGGAGATCCGGAACTTCTGACTCTTAGAGCGGTAAGAGCTTTAAAAGAGGCGGATACGGTTTTCGTCCCCGGCGGTATCGCTTTCGAACTTGTAAAACCGTATGCAAAGAATATCGTAACACTGGATTTCCCAATGACAAGGGACGAATCTGTTATCTCGGAGTGCATGAGACAGAATGCCGAGAAGATTCTTCCGGCGGCAAAGTCCGGCAGTGCGGTCTTCGGTCTTATCGGAGATCCCAACTTCTATTCGACGTTCTCAAGGCTTGCAAATGCGGTCAGGGAACATTATCCCGAGCTTGAGGTAGAGACAATCCCCGGAATCAGTTCGATAACGGCGTTTGCCTCGCATGCGAAGATAGCGGTAAACGGCGCCTTTACGGTCACCGACGGTCCCGCGGATCCTTCGGTAAAGATCATGATGAAGGTCACAAAGCCCAAAGCAAAGGAGGCGGAGCTTCGCAAAGAAGGTTTCAATGACTTCATTCTGGTCGAGAGGATGTATATGGACGGCGAGACGGTCTACAAAGGCGAAATGCCCGAGAAGACGAACTATTTCAGCATAATGGCGGCGAGGAAACTATGACGGATAAGGAGAAGATTTACTATATTGTCGGCGCCGGCTGCGGAGATCCCGAGCTTATCACGGTAAAGGGAGAAAAACTCCTGAAATCCGCCGAGGTTCTTATCTATGCGGGTTCTCTCGTAAATCCCGAACTCGTCAAGAAGTCGCCCGCGGAGGTCAAACTGAACTCGTGGGGGATGAAGCTTGAAGAGATCTGCGCCGAGATTGAGAAAGGCGTTCTTGCCGGCAAGAAAGTCGTCAGACTTCACTCGGGAGATCCGTCGATTTACGGCTCAATCGTCGAGCAGATGGCAGTCCTTGAGGCGAAAGGGATTCATGCCGAGATAGTCCCCGGCGTGTCCTCCATGTTCGGTGCGGCGGCGGCTCTTCAGACCGAGTATACCCTTCGCGGTGTCTCGGAATCGGTAATCGTTACGCGTTCTGCGGGAGATACCCTGGAAAAGGATGCGATTGCCGAGCTTTCGGCGCATAAGACCAGCATGGTAATCTTCCTCTCGACCTCGGAGATAGATAACGTCATGAAGAAACTTCAGCACGGCAAGGATACGCCTGTTGCCGTTATCTACCATGTCTCGTGGCCCGATCAGAAGATCATCCGCGGAACAGTCGAGACCATAGCCGAGAAGGTACATGCGGCGGGAATCGAGCGTTCTGCGCTTATCATCGTCGGAAACGCGGTCGACGGAATAAATGCGAAATTTACGAACTCACACCTTTACGGTTGCTAAGAATGAGCCTTACCGATGAATGACAGCGTAAAGTGCACAGTGGTTACCCTGCCGAGGTTTGAAGAAGCGGGAAAAAAGGTCGCGGAATTTCTCGATGCCGGGCTTATGCTCTACAGAGAGAACATCTTCGGCGATATCTACGGCGATGCCGACTGTATAGTGGCGATAATGTCCGCGGGAATTGCCGTAAGAGGCTGTGCGCCTTATCTGACGGATAAATGGCACGATGCGGCGGTTGTCGTGGTCACTCCCGACCTCTCGTATGCCATCCCGGTTATAGGCGGTCACCACGGCGCAAACGACTGCGTAAAGCGGCTTGCGGAACTTGGGATAACGCCGGTTATCTCGACGGCAACCGAGGTCATGGGCAGAAAATCGGTCGAGGAGATTGCCAAGTCGGAGAATCTTACCGTCGTCAACAGGTCCTCGACGCGGAAGGTCAACGGCGCAATTCTCGATTCCGATGTCCCGATTCTCAGAGTAAATCCGCCGAAGGTAATCGTGGCAAATCCGGGAGTGTCCGTTCTCGTAAACGACTCAAAGTATGTCATAGGAATCGGATGCAGACTCGGAACGACCGAAGACGAGGTAATCTCGGCAGTCCGTGAAGGCTGTAAGAAGGCGGGAATTTCCGAGAGCGATGCAAAGATCTTTGCAACGACGATAAAGAAATTCCACGAGGAAGGTCTGAAGACTGCCGCCGAAAAACTCAATGCCAATCTGATATTCCTCGATGACGAGACGATAAATTCGCAGATGCCCCCCTCCAAGTCGTGTGCGGAGAGGCTGGGGCTCTGCGGTGTCTCCGAGCCCTGCGCCATGTCGGTATCGCATGAGGGCGTATTGATCCTTGAGAAGACCGTCTACGGACGGGTAACGATTGCAATCGCAAAATAAAAGATTAACAGGTGATATAATGGGAACACTTTGGATAGTCAGTTCGGGTCCCGGATGTGCTGCACAGCTGACTCCGGCGGCAACGGAAGCGGTAAAATCCGCGGATGTAATCATTGGAAACGCATTTTACCTTGAGTTGATGGGCGACATCATCGCCAGGAAGAAGGTAATCTACAGTTCCATGGGTAAAGAGGTCGACCGTGCAAAAGAGGCGGCGGAGCTTGCTGCGGATAAGAACGTTGTCATGATCTCCGGCGGAGATGCGGGCGTATACGGTATGGCAAGCATTGTCCTCGAGGTCGTGGAGAGAGAGTTTCCCAAGCAGGAGGTCATTGTTCTCCCAGGAGTTACGGCGGCAACGGCGGCGGCGTCGAGGCTGGGCTCTCCGCTCTCCGGAGACTACGTGACCTTAAGTCTCTCCGACCTGCTCACTCCGTGGGAGGTAATCGAGAAGAGGCTTGACCTTGCATTTCAGATGGGAACGCCCGTTGCTCTTTACAACCCGAAAAGCAAAGGAAGGCCGCAGAATCTCTCTAAAGCTCTTGCAATCGCTCTCAAACACCGTGACGGTTCGACCCCCGTCGGCATAGTCAAAAATGTTTTTCGCGATGGCGAGACTAAATGTATAACTACACTTAAAGAACTTGCCGAGGATGACGGGTTCGTGGATATGCACTCAATCCTGATAATCGGTGGAGAGGAGACAAGAATTTGGAAGGAGGACGAAAATGTCAGAGGAATCATCACACCCAGAGGATATCATAGAAAATACGTATACTGATATCGGCGCGGATACACCCGAAGGTTTCTCCATCTCTTCAAGGAGCCGGGAACTTGCCAGAAAGATGGTGGGTAACGAGACGCCGGAGGACAGAATTCGTCAGAGATGCTCGATTGCGGTCGGCGACTGGGCAATGGCGGATCTCATGAGGTTTCAGAACAACCCCGTGGATGCGGGACTTAAAGCCCTTAAGGACGGCGCCGATATCTTTACCGATATACGGATGGTCTCGATGGGTATCCAGAAGAGAGGTCATTCCTCGAAGGTCGAGTGCGCACTGGATTTCGGTGCGGATATCTCGAAAGCTAAGGGCATAACGAGAAGTTCCGCGGGATTTACGGCGCTTAAGGACAGGCTTGAAGGCTCGATTGTCGTTATCGGCAATGCACCGTCGGCTTTAATCACGGTCTGCGAGTTCATAGACGAGGGCATTATTCCCGCACTTGTCATAGGAACGCCTGTCGGTTTCGTGAATGCTGCCGAATCGAAGGAACTTCTGAGAACTAAGACGAATGTCGCGGCTGTCTCGAACGAGGGCACACGCGGCGGAACTCCGGTTGCCGTCGCATCGCTCAACGAGATTATCACGATGTATGTCGAGTAATGCAGTATTATTCAATTGCTTATGATAGATCCTGTCAGCGGTTTTGAGTATCCTAAAGCCTGGATTGATCTCTGCGACGCCGAGTCGCTCGAGTTAGTCCGCACCGGTTTCGGGGTGCTGACCGCGGGCGGCAAGGTCTTAAAACGCGGATTTACAACCGGTTCCACGGCATCGGCGGCGGTGTATGCCGCCGTTGCCTCTTTGAAAGCCCCCGTATCGTCCTCACCCATTCTTTTCCCCTGCGGAATCAGAGCGGATATTCCCGCGACCGGTAAAAACGGTGTCGGCGAGGCTAAAAAGTATTCCGGGGATTATCCCTCGGATATTACATCCGGGATTCTGATTCGTGCCGTTGCCGAGCCTGCCGACGAGATATCGGTCGATACCGGTGTCGGCATAGGCAGATATGACCGCGATACGCCGCGTTATAAGAAAGGCGCACCTGCCATCGGTAAGAACGCTTTTGAGGAGATTTTGAAGGCGGCGGCGGAGGGCTGTCGTTTTGCGGGGATTAAGGGCGCAAAGGTTATTCTCACTATTCCCGACGGCGAAAGGATAGGACAGCTTACCTTAAATCCGAGGATCGGCGTCGTGGGGGGAATCTCCATAGTCGGCACCACGGGCTTTGTGGAGCCGTGGGACGATCATTTGAGCGAGACCATAGGCGAGAGAATAGAGAAGGCGGATAAGGTCGTGGTTACCACGGGAAGGATCGGTCTTCGATACTCAAGGCTTCTCTTCCCCGAGCATGAGGTCGTTCTGGCAGGCTCCAAGATAAGCGAGGCGCTGACCGCGGCGGAGAAATGTAAGAATGCGGTCATATGCGGTCTTCCTGGTCTGATTCTGCGGTATTTCAACCCCGACGTTGCCCTGTCGAGAGGTTTCAATACCGTGGAAGAGCTGG
>JAFPWZ010000095.1 GCA_017412625.1 Methanomicrobium sp. | reverse complement strand
TAGCGCTTACTAAAAAGTATAAAAAAAGAGAGTCTATTCGGATTTTGAGGGATTACGTCTTCGGACCGCCGCAGGATAAGGTTCTGATAATATACGGTCTCAGAAGGACGGGTAAGACGACGATGATCCGACAGGTCCTCACGGAAATGCTGCCCGAAGAATTCGATAAGGCCGCATTTATTCAGGTTACTGCCGCCGATACGCTCGCGGATGTGGACGCGGATCTGAAACTGCTGGAGAAAAACGGCTTTAAGTATGTGTTCATCGACGAAGTTACTCAGATAGAGGACTTTATCGAGAGCGCGGCGCTTTTCTCGGATATCTATGCCAGCAGCGGAATGAAGATCGTTTTGTCGGGAACGGATTCGCTGGGATTTGTGTTTACGCGGGAAGAGCAGCTCTATGACAGATGCATAATGCTCCACACCACGTTTATCCCGTATCGCGAGTTTGAAGGAGTATTGGGAATCCGCGGCATCGACGAATACATCCGATACGGCGGAACAATGAGTCTGGGGGGCATTAACTATAACTCGTCGACCTATAACCCGGGCACGCCGTTTGCGGATTCAAAACATGCGGAGGAATACATTGACACGGCGATAGCAAAAAACATTCAGCATTCCCTGAAAGCATACCGGTACGGCGGTCATTTCCGTCTGCTCCGGGATCTTTACGAGCGCGGCGAATTGACCAACGTGATAAATCGGGTTGTGGAAAACATCAACCACAGTTTTACTAAACAGGTGATAGAAAGAACATTCAGATCACATGACATTTCGGTAACGGCGGCAAATCTGCTGAGAGACAGAGAGAATCCGATCAATCTCGCGGAACACATGGATCAGGACAGAGTAACTTTCGGAATCATGCAGATGCTGGATATCCTGAACAAGGAGGAGCAGACTGTTGAGGTAGAGAATGATCACATGATCCAGATTAAGGAATACCTGATACTGCTGGATCTGATTATGGAGATCGATCTGGAATCATTGCCCGAGGTCGGTAAAAAGGGAAAGGTCACAGTCATTACCCAGCCGGGGATGCGATACGCACAGGCGGAAGCCATTGTAGAGAACATGCTCCTGGATAGCAAATTCAGTGAGCTGTCGGCAAGAGACAGGAAACGCATACTGGAAAGGCTGCTCTCCGAGATACGCGGAAGGATGATGGAAGATATTGTTCTTTTGGAAACCCGACTTGCATATCCCGATAAGAAGGTGTTTAAACTTCAGTTCCCGGTCGGGGAGCTTGACATGGTCGTATGCGACCGGAAGGAACTGACGTGTAAGATATATGAGGTCAAGTACAGCCGCGAACGCATAGCGGGGCAGTGCCATCACCTGGAAAACGATGAAAAATGTGCCATGACGAGCCACAGATACGGGGATATCGTCGGCAAATATGTGATATATCGCGGAGATACCGCAAAATGCGGCGACATTCAATATCTGAATGTCGAAGACTACCTTAAATCACTGGGCAATCGGAAAGAGACAGGCAACGCGAATTAAAAGATTCGGGTGAAGAGATTCACTCGCTGTCGTGGGTGAGATACCAGTCATTGGCATGCATGAGATCCTTCGGAGTGCCCACGTCTATGTGAATGCCGTCTATCTTATTGTAAAGGACGTTCTTCTTCTCCTCTATCTGAAGTTTAATGGCGTCGGTGAGCTGAATCTCGCCTTTATACCCGGGTTTTGTATTTCTTATGGCATCGAAGATCTCGGGCGTAAACACATATGCGCCGAGAGCACCGAGATTGCTCTTTGCCTCGGATACGGGCGGCTTTTCCACCATATCGATTATGCGGTTGCCCGACGGCGTTATTATGCCGTGACGGGTCACGTCTTCGACCTCGGCAACGCCGATTGTGGAATCCGCCTTTTCTCTGACGTGGAAATCGATTAAATCCTTCAGGAAGGTCTTGGGCGAGAAGAAGTTGTCGCCGAGGACAACGGTAAAGGTCTCGTCGAGAACATGCTCCCCCGCAAGAACGGCATCGCCCAGACCCCTTCTCTCATCCTGCACCACGTAGGTGGCATCTATGCCGAAACGCTTTCCCGAGCCGAAATAGTCGGAAAGTCCGTGCTTATGCGGGCTTACGACAAATACAACCTCTTCTATGCCCGCAAGTTTCATCGCGGTAACCACATGCTCGATTACGGCCTTGTCGCCGACCGGCAACAGCTCCTTGGGTATGGCGTTTGTGAACGGCCCGAGCCTTGTTCCCGACCCTGCCGCGGGTATGAGTCCTTTTCTTACCAGCATATTCCCTCTTTATCTTTAACTGACAATATACGTCTTCCTTCTATAATTACCCTCGACCTCATGCCGTCGAACTCGGCGTCAAGCTTCGTAAACTCGGGCCACTCGGTCATTACAAGGCAGGCGTCGGCATCCCGGAGCGCATCCTTCGCCGAGGCGCAGTAGACGACCTTACTTTCGTCAAAGAGTGTTTTCATGGCCGCGGTCGCCATGGGATCGTATGCGGTTATCTTCGCGCCCTTCTCAATCAGTTCGGCAAGGACGGGAATCGAGCGCGAATCGCGGATATCGTCGGTGTCGTTCTTGAAGGCAAGACCGAGGACGGCGATATGTTTCCCCGCGATATCTCCGATACGCTTCTCAAGGAGTTCAATCATCTTAAGGGGCTGAACCTCGTTGACGCCGAGTACGGATTTTAAAAGAACGGGGTCGACTTCTGAGGATTCCGCAAGCGAGACAAGAGCGGATACGTCCTTGGGGAAGCAGCTTCCGCCGAATCCGGCGCCGGCGTTGAGGAAGAACGGGGAGATTCTGTGATCCATACCCACGCCTTTCATGACCTCGTAGACGTCGATACCGAGTTTCTTGCAGATATTTCCAATCTCGTTGGAGAAGGATATCTTCGTTGCCAGAAAGGCATTCGAGGTGTATTTTATCATCTCGGCGGCGGTGATGCCGCAGTAAAGCCGCTCGGTTCCTATTCCCTCATACATGGCTGTGACCGCATCCTTTGCCTTACCGCCGCCGCTGCCGATGACTATCCTGTCGGGATTGAGGAAGTCCCCGACCGCAAGACCTTCGCGGAGGAACTCGGGGTTCATTGCAAAGCCGATATTTATGCTTAAACCGTCCGCGGTTGCACAGCTCCCCACACCTTTCAGAACCGCGGGAACCACGATTTTTTCGGTAGTGCCGGGGGGCACCGTGCTCTTTACGACGACGGTGCGGAATCTGTTAACCCCGCGACTCTCCGCCTTTCCTATCTCCCTGCCGATTGACTCCGCCGCCGATTCGATATAGTCCAGATTTGCGGAACCGTCGGGACGCGGCGGCGTTCCCACGCAGATGAGCGCGATATCGGACTCGGCAACGCTGTCATAGTTCATGGAAGCGCGAAGGTTCCTGCCCACACAGGATTTCAGTATCTCTTCAAGCCCTGTCTCGTATATGGGCGGCTTGCCCGAGTTTATCATCTCGACTTTCTGCGGAATTGTATCGATTATCGTAACGTCGTGACCCGTTTTCGCAAGGCATGCGCCGGAAACAAGACCGACGTAGCCTCCGCCGACAACTGTTATCTTCATATTTTCCCCGTTATTCGCGGCAGATGAGCAATGCCGCATTATCCAAAATATATTGGAATCTATTATAATGTATAGTTTTTAGTATGGTCTGTCTGCGGATGTTCTTTTAGGGAATGATTTCGGAGAGAATATTATCGCCGAAACTTTCGATTAGCCGAATGAATGCGGAATAATAACCTGTAAAATACAGTCATTTATTTATATTATCCCCCATAATAACAATTATAAAGACGGTTACTGCGAAAAGTGCTGAAAAATATCAGTCTTTAAGGCACTTGCCGGAAAGGTAATTTATATGACGCTCGAAGAGATTGTGGAAATATCGTATCCCCAGCAACCTCACTGTCCGACCGTTCTTCTCCTCGACATCTCAGGGTCGATGATCGTCGGCGATAAGATCGGACAGCTGAATGATGGAATCAAGGCATTCAAGGAAGAGATTGAGAAGGACGAACTCGCACGGAAACGTGTCGATCTCGCCGTCGTGACATTCGGTCAGAAAGTCGATGTCGCACATGATTTCTCGTCGATTGAGGATTTCGAACCGCCGACACTCGAGGCTGACGGTCTGACGCCGCTGGGAGGCGCAATAAAGAAGGCATCCGAGTTAATCGAGAAGAGGAAGGACGAATACAAGAAAGAAGGTATCGATTACTACCGCCCGTGGATCTTCCTCATCACCGACGGAGAGCCGACCGATATGAACGAAGGCGACGAGCTCTGGAACGAGGTCGTCTCATTGATTCACGACGGCGAAAAGAGCGGCAAATTCCTGTTCTTTGCGGTCGGCGTCGACGAAGCGGATATGGATACGCTTGCAAAGATATCGCCGCAGCACAGGATGCCGATAAAACTGAAAGAGAATCACTTCAATGAGATGTTCCTCTGGCTTTCAAGAAGTCAGACCAAGGTTTCGGCGTCAAAACCCGGAGAAACCGTGGTGCTGGAGGATCCCTTCGGACTTATGGGCTGGGGCGAGATTCCTTCGATATAAGCGGCATTCGATATAGCGGCAATATCGGAAATTCACATTCATAACAATCGGATACCATATCTTTTTTTCAGAATAACACGATTATTCAAATTGATTTTTTTACGCAATCTCCGTTTCGAACCGCGGCGGCTTATTTTTAAATCAGAATATTATGGTTTTTTATTCTTCAAAATAAGAAAAAATGTAAGAGCAATGAAAGGATCACCGATATCTGTTTACTGCGCATCGGTACGCGGGCAGTCCCATATCAGGTCGGGCAAACCCTGTCAGGACAGATGTTACTTCGAGATTTTCGGGTGCGGCAACGGGAAAGGAGATGCCGCGGTCATAGCCGTCGCCGACGGACTGGGCAGTGCGTCACACTCGGAGATCGGGGCGGATATCGCGGTTCACGCCGCCGCTGCCGAGATAAAACGTTATCTCACGACGGATTTCGAGGACGGTCTTACGCTTGCGGAGATAACATCCGACGAGACCATACTCCTCGACGCTTTTGCGGCGGCGGCGGAAGCCATTGAGAAATACGCCGAAGATGCGGCAAACGGCGTCGTAAAAAAGGATCTTGCCTGCACCCTTGCCCTGCTCTTTTACTTCGGGGGTAAGGCTGCCGCAGCACAGGTCGGAGACGGCGCCATTGTCGGCGCTTTTTCCGACGGCAGAATTGAGATAGTCGTAAAACCCGTCGATTCCGAATACATCAACGAAGTTACGCCGATAACGTCCCCTGACTGGAAGTCGCGGATGAACATGGCCGCAGGTATGACCGCACCGACAGGGCTTGTCAATGCCGCAGTCTTCACGGACGGCTGCATAGGTGCGGTTACGGTCAAGAAAGACGGCAATACAGAGGCATTTGAAGGATTTTTCAGACCGCTGTTTGATTATTTTAATTCAAAGAGCGTGGATGACTCAGAAAACCGCGAGAACGGTGAAAAGGGTGAGGGTGACGGCTCAGAAAACGACGGGAACAGCGACATTGCCGGGCTTCTCTCGTCGGAGAAGATGTGCAGCGTATCCGACGACGACAAGACACTTGTCGTTGCATGTTTCGGGGAAGAATAACGATATCGGGGGAAGACTTTCGGAAATATGCCGGAGATAACAGTATATTCACGAACGCCGAGGACTGCGGGCGGTTTCGAATGCGGCGGTCAGCGCATTACCCTCTCGGGTCCGATTAAAAGCGGCGGCGAAGGCATGATCTACGCCGTGAAATACAGTGACGGCATCTGCGCAAAGGTCTACCACAGGAACAAGATCAACGCCGAACTTCGCGATAAGGTAAAGGCGACGATAAACAACCCTCCGGGCGATAACCTCACCGGCGAAACGGAGAGCTCTCATTCAAGCCTGATTTCGTGGGCGATATCGGCGCTGTATGACTCAAACCTGCCGGATGCGCACTTCCTCGGCTTTACGATGCCGCTTATCGACACCTCGATGTTCCGCGAGGCTCACCGCTACTACGACCCCGATGACAGGATTAAGTATATGGGCGGCACTTTTACGTGGCTGTATCTGCTGACGGCGGCGTTCAACATAGCCTCGGTCGTAAGCGCAATCCACCTGAAAGGGCACAGAATCGGTGATATGAGCGCATCCAACATACTTGTCGCGAGGACTGCCGCGGTATCGTTCATAGACTGCGACTCTTTCCAGATTACCGATGCCGCGTCTAAAAAGACCTACTATACCAAGGTGGCGACCGGCGACTTCCTGCCGCCCGAACTTATGGGGGTGAACTTCAGGACGGATAATATCGACCGCTATTATTCCGACCTGTTTGCGCTCGGAGTCATGATCTTCAAATTCCTGATGAACGGTTTTCATCCCTATCAGGCACGCGGTGCGGGAGTGGACGGACTGCCGACAATAGAGGCGAAGATTAAACAGGGCAAATTCGCGTATGAGGGGACATTCCCCGACGTGAGACCGCCGAAGAACGCACCGCCGTATGCGATGATCTCCCCCGAACTTCGAAGTCTGTTTCACCGCTGTTTTGTCACGGGGCATTCCGAGAAAGAGAAGCGACCCGCGGCTTCGGAATGGGCGGCGGCGCTGAAGAACGAGATAGCAAATATACAGAAGTGCGACCGCAACGATAATCATTACTTCTCGGGGGGTCTCAAGAGATGCCCGTGGTGTGCCGTCATGGCGGCAAATCCGGGTCGTAAAGATCCGTTCCCCGCCGGCAGGATGGGCAAAGGGAACGATGCGCAGAAAGCCGCGGTCGCAAAACCCGTCCAGGGAGAGAAAGAAGCGGGACGGATAGGAGTCGGGTTCGGATTCGGTGGCGGAGTCGGGTTTTCGCAGCCGCAAAAGGCACAGCCCGCAAAGACGTCGACAGCAGCGCAGGTAACGCCGGGCACTCAAACGGCAAAGCCTCAACCGTCAGCGCCGGCGCAGCAACCCGTAAAGACTGCGCCTGTAAAGACAAATCCGCCGATACTCTCGGTCACGCCCGACAGCGCAGAGATAAAGGTGATGAGAGACGGCGATGCCGAATTCGTCATAAAGGTTGAGAATAAGGGAGAGGGAACGCTCGAAGGCACTCTGAGATCCGACAGCGACTGGCTCACCTTCACGGCCGGCAACTCAGGCGGCGGCAGTTTAGGCGGCGGCAGTTCTGGAGCGGCGGGAACAACCGCGGCAAACACCCCCGCAATGACCCGGACCTCCGCGGGTAAAAGCCTCGATTTCTCCGCCGTGAAGATATTCGAAGCCGCGGCGGTAATCAGAGGTTCAAAGCTGCCCGCGGGCGTCGGTGCTCCGGATGCCATCTTCACAGGCATTATCTCGGTCTCTTCAAACGGCGGCAGGGCGGAGATACCCGTGAAGGTTGCGTTTGCCAAAGACCCGAAACTTGAGACCGACCGCGGTAAGATAATAATCAAAGACGCGGATATCGCATCAAATGCGGAGAAGGTCATCAGAAGCGAATTTACGGTCAAAAACGGCGGTGACGGCATACTCACGGGCACGATCACACCGAATAAGGACTGGATACGTGCCGTTCCCGATAGGATAAGCACGGCAGACAGCATTACCGTCGCCGTTGAGATAGACACCGAAAAAGCGCCGAACAGCGTCCTTCTCTTCGGAAAGATAAATATAGAGACAAACGGCGGCAGTGCGGAGATTACGGTCGGCGTCACGATACAGAAATAATAATGAATCACCCGCTTTTTTGCTCATTGGGATATAAATT
>JAFPWZ010000011.1 GCA_017412625.1 Methanomicrobium sp. | reverse complement strand
GTATTCCTGACCGATCGCGTGTCCTTCGAGGGCTTCGTCGAGTCCGGGGATTACCTGACCTGCGCCGATGCAGATTACGATAGGCTCGTATTTTTTGCCGTCGACATGAGTTCCGTTCTCTTTTGCCACTGCTTCGCTTGTGGTATCAAAGATGATACCGTCTGCCGATCCTGTATAGTTAAGCTTTATAAAGTCGCCTTTTTTAACAGCCATTAATTACACCTGTCTATATTACTTGGTTAAATCTACCTATATATGTGATCTTTCTTAACGGGCAGGAAGGGAAGAGGAAATATGCTGGAGATTGAGGCAAAGATAAAGATTGATTCGACCGCAGAGGTCGAAAAGCGACTTAAAAGCGCGGGGGCCGTCTTTCTGGGCACGCAGAAACAGAACGACTCATACTACAATGCGCCGCACCGTGACTTCGCCGTGACCGACGAGGCACTCCGCATACGTGTGACGGACGATAAAACCGAACTGACCTACAAGGGCGCAAAAATCAGGGACAGCGGTGCAAAAACGGATGCGAAAGCGCGTGAGGAGTTCAATATCGGCATAGAATCGGCGGAGACCATGGTATCGATTCTCTTAAGGCTCGGATTTAAAAAGAGCAGTGCCGTGTTCAAGACGCGGAGCGAGTATTCTTTTGCGGGCACGACGGTCGCCCTTGACGAAGTCGCGGGTCTGGGCAGTTTCGTTGAGATAGAGGTAATCGGCGATGACAGAGAGAGTGCCCTTCAGACAATCGCGGATGTAAAGAAAAGACTTGAGATCACCGGAGAGCATATTCAGGTATCATACCTTGAGATGATCCTTAAAAAAGAAGGATTATTGAGTTAATTTAAAATTCAGACTTTCAGAAGTTCCACTTCGATATCTTTGTATTCGTCGCCGAGTGTGATAAGGGCGCAGTTGCCCTGCGAAGCGGGACCGGGGTTGACTACCTTTGTGCCGTCAACCTCAATCGACCCGATTGCCTCGTGGATATGACCGCAGCAGACAAGCGAGTATTTCTTCATGTGCTCGCGCAGTGTCGTGCTTCCCACATGCACGTTGTCGCCGATGACATCCAGCGTCTCGAAAGGCGGCGCATGACAGAGGAGTATATTGTGAACATTTTGGGTTGCATGTGCTTCCGCGGCGGAAAGAACCTTCTCAATCTCTTCTTCTGTAAGTTCAAACGGTGTTTTGAACGGCGTCGGATTCGATCCGCCGACACCCGTAATCGTGACATTGCCGATGGTCATGGACGCACCGTGAAGGCAGATTGCATCCGAATCTTCGAGCGTATCCACTATCTCTTTAGGATCGCAGTTGCCCGGGATTGCAAAGCAGGGAACATTGAACTCTTCGAGGAATTCTTTAACGGGTTCGCAGGGTCCCATATCCGTGAGATCGCCGGCAATAAACGCCAGATCGGGTTCCAATTCAAGGAAGGATCCCAGTTTGCCGTACTGACCGTGAAGATCAGTGAGAAGCAGAATTTTCATCATTATCTATTTGATTGTGCTTGTTTCGTAAAAATCTTAACTCAGCATCCACCCATGCACCCGTAACGCGCCCCGAGAGCGCGAGTTTGCCGAGCGTTTTTTTGACTTCGGGTATAAGTTCCGCGGGTTTGGTATTGTAGAGTTCGGTTCCCGCGAGCGGCAGGAAATAATGTGCGTGCACCTTGCCGAACCGCGATAGCCATTTAATCTGCTCTACGGTCTGCATCTGTTCATCCGCGGTTTCCCCGGGCAGTCCGAGGATATAGTCGACGACGGGAGTCATGCCGTTGTCGCGGCAGAGCTCCGCGGCATTTATTACGTCTTCGGTCGTGTGCCCGCGGCGTATCCGCTTTAAGACCGCGTCGCTTCCCGATTGGGCGCCGAAGTGAATCTTCGTGTTCGAGCAGTATGTCTTTATCAGATCGACTGCCTCCTGCGTTATGAACTCGGGGCGGCATTCGCTCGGAAAAGTGCCGAGGTAGAGATTCTTTGACCTGTCGAATGCCGTCAGCAGTTTTTCGAGTTTGTCGTATGCCGGCGTCACCCCGTTGGAGCCGTATGAGAGAGCATTCGGCGTCAGAAACCGCAGATCGTTATAGGCCTTTGAGGCTCTCACAAGCGAATCTATGGAGCGGTGGCGCATCCGGTTGCCGAATAACTGCGGAGTCTGGCAGTATGCGCAGCGGAACGGACATCCGCGCGAGAGTTCCATATATCCCTTAAACTTTGTAAACGGCTCGAAAGCATCCATATATACGCAGGTATCGCATTTTTTGTAGCCGTATCTTGTGGCAACGCCTTTGGGAGTATTGTCCGGGTCGAGTATGACCGCTTTGCCGTCAACCTTCTCAAACGGCGGCAGACCCTGTGCCGCCCTCTCTAGACTCTGCTTCTCGATTGCCTTCAGGAGCCGCGGCAGGGTAAACTCGCCCTCGCCCACGATTGCATAATCCGCGTATTTCAGAACTTCATTGTAGAGTGCCGAGGGGTGAGGTCCGCCGACAACCGTAATGCAGTCGGCATTCTTTATCTCGTCGATATACTGCGGCGCGTTTATTGAATTGAGGCTGTAAAGGGTAATATCCGCCCCGGGTTCGTCGACCGGCTCAAGTATGATACCGTTCTTTTCACACGCGGCATAGAGCGCCGCGAATGAATTTCGTGAAGCAGTGATATAGCGCCAGTTGACCTGCATTGCTCTAAATCCAATCTGAAGAATTATTTATTTATCGGTTGCCGTCGTGTTGTCGCTGTGCTTTTCAAAGAATTACGGAATAATCTCGCAGCCGTTGTATTTTACGTGATCAAACTGTTCGAGTGATATTTTTTTATCGGCAATAAGGCGTTTTACACGCGGCATCTGAGTTTCCATCGCGGTCTTGAGATTTTTGACTGACTCATAGACAAGTCTGCGCCCTTCCTTCGACCACGGCATCGTGATGTTTGAATAGAGGCATCTGCCGCCGCAGAAATCACGTATGTCGCATTCGTTGCATTCGCCGCCGATATCTATCTTACGCAGGCTCTTGGGGTCCGATGTCGCGATATCGCCGCAGTAGTAATCCTTCATCCCCGCCATGCACGGGCAGGGTGCTATATGTCCGTCCTGGACGATACTGTAGTTCTCAAACCCGCTTCCGCAGCGCAGAGGAGAACTTTTGCACCCGAGAAGCATGTCCTGCATGGTATCTATAAAGGGATACCACATCATTACAATGCCGTCCGACTCCATCCTGTCGACCCAGTATTCTGCCAGACGGCGAATGCCCGGGTTGTAGTTCTCCGTGACCCATCTGACATAATCGGGTCTGAGCTCGAAGTCGTTCCAGAAGTTCGAGTCCATCTGCCAGTGTATTGCGGAGAAGGAAAAGTCGTCGTTCTCAGAGAGGTATCTGACCGATTCGTATATGTCGCAGACCTCGGAGACCGTCATTCTGGCTATAAGTTCGCCGCGGTATCCGTTTCCGACCGCATCTTTCAGGTTCGCGATGACCTTATCGTAGACACCTTCGCCGCGGTTGGCATCCGTCGTCTTCCTGTCGCCGTCTATGGACGCGAAAATAGATTTGAACCTGTTCACGTATCGCGGTTCGAGGCGATTCAAAAGAACGGCATTTGTCTGGATAATGTAATCTTTTACCGGCGCATTGTCCATGATCTGCCGGATAAGGTCGTCGCGTATGAGCGGCTCGCCGCCGTAGAAGGTAAGGATGGCATCCTCATCCTTCTTCAGAAAATTATAGAGCGTCTCCAGCGGCGGAGCGAAATCGCATGGCAGGTTCTCGTCGATGTTCACGGCGCAGGATTCGCACCCGGAATCGCACTTGTAACCGCATTCAGAATCGCATTCGGAATCACCGGATATCGATTTGCATTCCGGGTCCGAGTCCTCATTGCAGCCGTATTCGCTGTCAATGCAGGAATCTATAGTGAATATCTTTCCGCGGCAGTATTCGCAGCAGAGATTGCATTCATCGGTTAAAAGAATAAAATAGTGCAATTTTATTGTTCTCCGCACACGTTCACTCGACCGTGACCGTGCCCGAGTCGGCATCTACCGTTACCATGGTGCCGTCGGCAACATCGTCAAGGCTTTGATTCAGTGAATCCACCAGAGGAATTTCCCCTATGATAGCTCCGGTGGCAATAATGGTCTCGGCGGTATCGTTTATGATGGCACTCGGCGCCGCATTGTTGCGCCTTAGGGCATACATGATATACGATCCTACGGTTGAGCCTTTACCGTAAGGGAATGCAAGGACTTTTCCGGCGATGCATTGATTCTCAAGCGGATGACCCTTCTCAATGACCACTCCAGTGTCGGGATTCACTCCCGATAAAAAGGATATAGGCTCGCTGCTTTTCAAAAGCGCACCCTTTCCTGTGCCCTTTGAGATACCTCTGCCCTGAATTGTAAAAGACATACCTAATAAATGTGTAAGATTAGATATTAAAGTAACATGGATGAGATCATATACGACAGTTCGGACAGTTCGGACGAGATTCCAAACAGCCCCCCTCCCGTGAATCCCCCGGGTAATCCCAACTTAAAAAACGATCCCCGCATTGAAGAGATCTTCTCGCAGGTCGAGCAGCTCAGCGTTAAGATAGAGTCACTCAACCGCGAAAACATCCGTCTCAACGGGGAAAAGATGCATCTGGAATCCGAGGTTGCACAGTTGCGCAGGGAAAACGCCCAGCTCAAGCGCCCGCCCCTTTTTGTAGCGGCAATAATCGATATTCTCCCCAACGGAGAGGTCTATCTGCGCCAGCAGGGCAATAACCAGGAATATATCACGATGCCTGCGGACATGCTTGCAGGCACGCTGAAGCCCGGCATGAAGGTCGCCGTAAACAATGCGCTCTCAATCGTAAAGACCGTGGACAATACCTTTGATACCCGCGTGCGCGTCATGGAACTTGAGGAGTCGCCGAATGTCACATTCGCGCAGATCGGCGGTCTTAAAGACGAGATTGAGGAGGTGCGCGAGGCCGTCGAGTATCCGCTCACAAGACCCGAGGTCTTTGCAAAGATAGGTGTCGAACCGCCCAAAGGTATCCTTCTCTACGGACCCCCGGGTACTGGAAAGACCCTTATAGCGAAGGCGGTCGCAAATCAGGCGAAAGCGACGTTCATAAGGATGTCGGGCAGCGAACTGGTTCACAAGTTCATAGGCGAAGGCGCCCAGATGGTAAGAGAACTCTTCGACCTTGCACGCGAGAAGAGCCCCTCCATAGTCTTCATCGATGAGATCGACGCCGTGGGAAGCATGAGGACATCGGACGGCACATCGGGCTCCGCCGAGGTTCAGCGCACGCTCATGCAGCTTCTTGCCGAGATGGACGGCTTCGACAACCGCGGCAATGTAAGGATAATGGCGGCAACAAACCGCGTCGACATGCTTGACCATGCTCTCCTGCGCCCCGGCAGGTTTGACAGAATTCTGGAGATCCCGCTTCCCGACGCCGACTCGCGCCGCGAGATCCTGAAGATTCACTCGGGCAAGCTCTCTCTTGCCGCGGATCTCGACATGGAGACCGTTCTCGAGATGACCGAGGGCTGCACCGGTGCGGAGATACAGGCAATCTGCCGCGAGGCGGGTATGTTTGCCGTCCGCAAGAGCGCCGAGAGCGTGGCAATGTCCGATTTCCTTGACGCCGTCGCAAAAGTCAAGAAAGAAGGCAAGACCGTAAAGTCCGAAGACATAATGTATTACTGATATCCCGCGGGTATCGTCGGGAACGTGCCCGGGGAAATCTCATCCGAAAACTTATTTTTCCTGCGGAATATATTCTTTATCCGGAAAAACCCGTATTCTTTCAGGATCATGAATCTGATATTCATACAGAAGTCCGGAGTTGATCTCTATTCAATTCTGTATACGTCCGAGACAAGCCGCGGTATACTGAAGTTTTACCGCCCCGTTAGGCTTGACTATGGCGTTTTAATCGAAAATATGACGCTGGGAAGCTCGCTCTCCCTGATATCGGAGATAAGCTGGTATGTGAAGCGCTATATGACCGAGGTTCTTCTTGAGCTCTCGCCCGACCTATTCTGCTCGCATGCCTTCTCGACCGATATCTACACCCGCAACAGCAAACTGAAGGAGACATGGGACTATGCTAAGATTATCGGCATAAAAAACGGCGAAGTTCTCGACGAGCTCTGGATATCGCCGCATTCATCAATCGAGGACTATCCGAAGTTCTGTGAAGCTATGGACAGCGTTCTTGAGGTCTGGTGCAGCGAGAACGAGTGGAAAGCCGCGGAAAATGACGGGCTTATAGCCGTTCCCGATGAGATGAAAGCATCCGATGCGGACTCCCCGGATACCGAAATATCAGACGCGGAATCGGAAGAGAATGATTCGGAAGGGAATTATTCGAAAGAGAATGTATCTGAAGACGGGGGATCATCGGATACGGATCACCCGGATACGAAATCACCCGATACGGAATTGTCGAATACCAAATTATCCGATTCCGAATTGTCCGATACGGACTCAAAAAAGATTTAATTTCAGATTTAATTTGAATTTCAGATTTAATTTAAGATAAATTTTAAATTTAAGTTATATTTGATTTTGTTATATCCGTATCCCGTTTTCGGGCAAATCAGGCGAACATTGCGCCGTCGGTGAGTTCTTTCAGATTCTGCTTGTTTCTGTGCTCGACTCCGACCTTTGCTATTGCCTTGAGGAAATCCGAGTAAGTGACCGTGGAACGTTCTTCCCTTATTGCAAACATTCCTGCCTCCGTGCATATCGATGACAGATCCGCGCCTTTCATGCCCTCGGTAAGATTGGCTATATCGCCGAGATTCACATCGGCATCGAGATTCATCCTGCGGGTATGAATTTTCAGAATCGACTCTCTGCCGTCGCGGTCGGGCTCGGGAATCTCGATGATTCTGTCGAACCTTCCCGGGCGGAGAAGTGCGGGGTCAAGTATATCAATCCTGTTTGTAGCGCCGATAATCTTGACATCGCCCCTCTCCTTAAAGCCGTCGAGATCGGCCAAGAGCTGCATGAGGGTTCTCTGAACCTCTCTGTCGCCGGATGTAAGACTCTCGCTCCTGTGTGCGCCGATGGCGTCAATCTCGTCTATGAAGATAATCGACGGCGCCTCCTTCTTTGCATGCTCGAAGAGCTCGCGCACAAGGCGTGCACCCTCACCGATATATTTCTGGACGAGTTCGGAGCCTACCACTCTCATGAACTTGGCGTTGGTCTCGTGAGCCACGGCTCTTGCAAGCAGGGTCTTACCCGTACCCGGCGGACCGTAGAGAAGCACTCCTTTCGGCGGGGAAATACCCACCTTCTCGAATAACTCCGGCTTTGTAAGCGGAAGCTCTACCGCCTCCTTTATCTCTGTAATCTGCTCGTCGAGACCGCCGATATCGGAGTATGTCTCAACGGGTATATCTTCAACTTCCATACCGTAAATCTGCGAATCATAGGTCTGCGGAAGAACGTCTACTATAGTAAGGGACTGCTGATTGAGTGTGCATCTGGCGCCGGGTTTAAGATCGGCAGCCTCGATAAATCTTGATGCATGCACCATGAATTTAGGTCCGGCGCTGGACTGCACGACAACGCGGTCTTCGCCGACAACATCGGTAATGGTGCCGATGATAAGCGGAGGACTTCTCAATTTATCGACTTCACTCTTAAGTTTTCGGATCTCTCTTTCGTATCTTACTTTTTGACTCTCGATAAAACGTTTTTCGGATTCGACCTGTCTGATTTCCTCACGCAATTCAAGATTGCGTGTTTCCAGACCCGAGATTCTTTCGAGGAGATATTTGGTAATTTCCTCATCGGGATGTGAATCGGGTGTCGTTTTGTGAGCATCGGACATTTTGGTCTCTCAAATAGTTATATAGGTTTTGGTAAATAAATAGATATTTACGATAATATGGCAGAATGTGAAGTTTGCGGAGATGTAATCCGCGGAAAACCAATACTGGTATCGATAGGCGGCGCAAAAATGTCCGTTTGCCAAAAATGCTCCAAGCTGGGCGTTCCCGTTGAAACCCCGGGAAGTGAGCTGAGAAATCAGCCCTCCGGCAAAATCAGGACGGTTCCCGCAGGCAGAACCGTACAGGCGGCGCCGAAGAAGCGTACGCGCGATGTCTACGATATGATGGAAGGCGAGCTTGTCGAGGACTTCGGCGAGAGGATACGTGCCGCACGTGTGGCAAAAGGGCTCTCACAGAAGGATCTGGCACTTGAGCTTAAAGAGAAGGAAGGTCTTATCAAGAAGATTGAGACAGGTCTGATTCCCGAGGATGCCGTCCGCAAAAAGATCGAGACCTTCCTCGAGATTAACCTCATAGACGCGATGGAGACGACGGAGAAGGCGGATAAATCGGGAAGCATCACCCCGACTCTCGGCGACGTCATGAAGATTAAGAAGACGAAATAAGGCAAAAAAGACAGTGATCAACCCGTAAAATATCGACAGGAGTAATCATATGCCGGAGGAATTTCCAAAAATAATCATCAATTTCAAGACCTATACCGAGGGCTACGGCGGATATGCGCATAATATTGCGGGCGCTGCCGAAGAAGTCTCCGAAGAGAGCGGTGTGCTTATCGGAGTAGCGCCGGGCTACATGGACATGCACCCCATCTCCCACCATTATGAGATTCCCGTATATGCGCAGCATGTCGACGCGATAACTGCCGGCGCACACACGGGACATATTCTTGCCGAGGCAGTCCGTTCCGCAGGTGCGACCGGAACCCTCATCAATCATTCGGAGCGGCGTCTTACGCTTGCGGACGTATCCGGCAGTGTCGCGGCGGCGAAACGTGCGCACCTTCAGACCGTTGTCTGTACGAACGATATCTCCACGAGTGCGGCGGCGGCAACCTTCGCACCTACCTTTGTGGCAATAGAGCCGCCGGAGTTAATCGGCAGCGGCATCTCGGTCGCAACAGCCGACCCCGCCATCATAGAAAACTCCGTGAATGCGGTAAAGAACGTAAATAAAGACGTAAGAGTCCTTGCGGGCGCGGGCATCAGTACCGGCGACTGCGTAAAAAGGGCACTCGAGCTTGGCGCCGACGGCGTGCTTCTGGCATCGGGTGTCGTAAAAGCGAAATTCCCCAAGGAAGTTCTGAGGGATCTGGTTTCTAAGATCTGAAAAACTGAAAAACTGAAAAACCCGTTTTTCATATTTTTTAAAAATCAGTCCGCATATTTCCTTAATATCATATCCGTTTTAGCATGTCCTTTATCGGACAATCGTTTTCCTGAAAGAATACCCGTTTTTTGCCGATAAAAATAGTATACTTAATAATAATTACTGCACGTAATATTATATATGCAGGTTCCTACACCGGAAGAGATAAGAGAAAAAAGATGCGAGCTTAAGCTGACGCAGGGGGATATTGCCGAAAAATCGGGTCTGAGTCAGTCGATGATAGCCAGGATCGAATCGGGAACCGTGGATCCGCGGGTGAGCACCCTGAAGAAGATAATCGACGTGCTCAATCAGGAAGAGATATCGGTAATAACGGCACGCGACATGATGCATTCGCCGGTAATCAGCGTCTCCGCGGACGAGACCCTCACGGCAACCGTTGCCATAATGGAGAAGAACGGAATCTCACAACTGCCGGTACTCGAAGGCGGCGTTGCAATCGGGTGCATATCCGAATCCGCGATAGTAAACGCGCTCGATGAGGGACGGATTCAGAAGATGCACGAACATTCCGTATCCGACTTTATGGAGGACGCATTCCCCACGATTCCTCCGTCAACACCGATTGAGACCGTAATCCACCTTCTGCACACCCACCATGCCGTGCTCATCGCGGAAAAAGGCAGGGTTGCAGGCGTTATCACGAAACATGACCTTATAGGCATGATTACAAAGTAAGCAGCGCAGAGTAAGAATTGCAAAATAAGTATTGCAAATTACGAATCTCAAATTAAGAATTGGAAAGTCAAATTAATAATTGAAAGAATAAATGAGTTTTAATCAATGAGTGGGAGTAGTAAGCCCCATTCTGTTTTTTGCGGCATTCAGCTGACGCGCCATACCCGAGACAAACCCGGAAATGTTCTTAATGTCTCTGTTTGACTTGCACCCGCAGGGATTCACCGTTCCATCGTTTTTCGTGAGCTGCAAACGCTTCAGCATACTCTGCATCACAAGCTTGCTCCCGAACCGTATCGTTTCTGTGTCAGAGCCGTGACTCTCGCCACCCGCAAAGTTAATGCGGCTGCGTAACCGGTCGGTGTGGGGACTTTCCTCAGCGGCAAATGGATGCCGCCGTAAGCCGCTCTCTCCCTCTCAATCTTATTATTTAAACTGCGCACTATATTTATGTAATGAGATTACTTACCGACGAAGAAGGAAAGATTGCGCTCGCCGCCGCAAAATTCGCGGTATACGTGAAAGTCGCAAAGACCGCCGAAGCCTCGGGAGCTTTCGGGGATGCGCCGTCAGCGCCGGCAAATATCGGAGACTGTGAGATCTTCGATGAAAAGCGCGGGGTATTCGTGACACTGACCGAGGACGGCGAACTCCGCGGCTGCATAGGTTATCCCTATCCCGTATTGCCCCTCGGCGAAGCTTTGCATGACGCCGCCGTATCCGCAGCCGTCAGAGACCCGCGCTTTATGCCCGTCCGCGAGAACGAGCTTGCCGCATTAAAGTTTGAGGTGACAATCCTCACACCGCCCGAGTTACTTACCTGCAGTGCAGCAGACCGCCCGAAGAACATAGAGGTCGGTCGTCACGGTCTGATAATCAAAGACCGCGGCATGTCGGGACTGCTACTGCCGCAGGTCGCTTCGGAATACGGATGGGATGCCGAAGAATTCCTCATGCATACCTGCATAAAGGCGGGAACCGATAAAAATGCGTGGAAGAGAGACGATGTCTCACTCTACACATTCGAAGGTCAGATCTTCAGCGAGAGACAATAATTCAGTCAGGATAATGAATCAATAGCGCCAATAATATTCACATATCTCGTCTGTGAGAAAATTCAGGAGAAGATTCGGGAAAAATCATGAGCATTAGTTTCGAAGTCATACACAAAGACATAATGGGAAGGCTCGGAAAGCTGAAAGTCGGCGACAAAACCGTAAGAACGCCGCTTCTTCTGCCGGTCATCAACCCGCATATTCAGCTTATCAAACCGGAGGAACTGGCAAAACTCGGTGTGGAAGCGCTGATAACAAACGCCTATATCTTCAGTAAAAGCGAGGAATTCAGAGAGCGTGCACTGAACGAGGGACTTCACAAAGTCCTCAACTTCGACGGTGTCATAATGACGGATTCCGGCGCGTTTCAGCATGCCGTCTACGGCGACATTGACTTTACCAATGTCGAGACCGTAAAATTCCAGCGCGCAATCGGCAGTGAAATAATAGTGCCGATGGACATAGCCACAGGCCCCGACAAAACTCATGACGAAGCCGAAGCCGAACTCAATACCACGATGGAGCGCCTTAAGGAAGCGCTCACGATAATCGACGACGGTCACCTCTGCGCGCCTGTTCAGGGCGGCATCCACACTGACCTCAGAAAGAGGGCAGGGCGCGAGGTCAAAGAACTGAATATCGCATTCTGCCCGATAGGTGCGGTCGTTCCTCTTATGGAGAGTTACCGCTACAAAGATCTTGTCGATGTAGTGATGGCGGCAAAGTCCGAACTATCCCCGTCATCCTGTATCCACCTCTTCGGCGCCGGTCACCCGTCCATGTTCGCGCTTGCCGTCGCAATGGGCTGCGATGTCTTCGATTCCGCCGCATATGCTCTCTATGCGCGTGAAGACCGCTACATGACGCCGCAGGGCAGCTATAAACTTGCCGAACTCAACGAACTCCCATGCGCCTGCGAGGTCTGCCGCACGCATACAGCCGAAGAACTCAAAAAACTGCCCGAATCCGAGAGAACGAGACTTCTTGCATATCACAACCTCTATGTCACGCTCGCCGAAATCTCAAGGATTCGTCAGGCGATTCTGGACGGCACACTCTGGGAACTCGTGGATGAGAGATGCAGAAACCACCCGCGACTTCTTGAAGGATACCGCGAACTTCTCAGATACAATGCCGAGCTTGAGAAATCCGACAGCCTTACGAAACGGCGTTTCTTCTATCGCGGCAGTGAAAGCTGTCTGCGAACCGAGGTAATCCGTTATCATGAGATGACAAAGCGCCTGCCCTGCGGAAAGACCGCGCTCATCACCTTCGACGGCAAAATACGCGGAGATTCCGATTATGAAAGCGTCTTCCTGTTCAAGCCGCCGTTCGGGCCCTATCTTGCCGAACTCGGCGAGACCTTCCCCATAGGTCAGAGCGAGATTCCCGATGTTTGGGATGACGATATGATAAAGGCGGGCTGCCGCGGTATCGTAAATCTGATAGAGGCCAATCCTGATTCCGTCTTTTACATCAGCTGCGCCGAAGGTCTCAGAGATCTGCTGACAAAGGAACTTGCCGTGGTCGCCGCGAGGTACAGCTATGTTTGAAGCGGTAAAGCGCGATGGCATTGCAAGAATAGGTATCCTGAGCGGAGTCGGGTGCGGAAAGGAATGCAATTCCGAATCCGTACAGACAGAAAAGACCGAAAAGGCCGAACAAACCGAGCAAACCGAGCAGATCCGTTATCAGACGCCGATTGCGCTAGATGTCGATATGCTCTTTCCCGATATATCGGATGAGCGTCACAGGTTCACGTCCGTCCCGCTCTTTGCCTCAGAGAAGTTTACTGCGCGATACATGCCGGAATACAAAGACGCCGTCTTCAAGACACCCAATTCCGACAATGCCGCGGAGTCCGGAAGTATGCTGGTAATAGCCAACTGGCAGACCGTTCTTGACAATCCGCGCTACTATGCCGATGCCGTCATTAAGATTAAGAGCGGAGTTCCGACGGACACCTGCCTGTATGCGCCGGCATCCGCACTGCCTTCGAATGTCTGCACTCTAATCTGCTCTGGATTCGATCTCTTCGATTACCGCGCCGTAGACCTCAAATCCGTTCAGAACATCTTCTGCACGCAGGACGGCGAGTTCCCTGCGGAGGAGGCATTCGGCAGAGGCATATGCAACTGCAGCGGCTGTAAAAAAGGCGATCTGAAAGAGCATAACCGCAACATGCTCGATAACGAGATAGAGACCGTCAAATACTTCATACGCACTGGACACGTCAGGGAACTTCTCGAGCGCAGGTGCAGAAATACCGCGGCACAGGTCTCCATCATGCGTCTCTTCGATGAAAATTACGATTTTTCCGAGAAGCGCACTCCGATTGTAAGACCTACGCGCCTTTATGCCAATACCGGCGAGTCGATGAAGCGCCCCGAAGTTAAGCGCTTTGTAAACCGCGTCATTGAGCGCTTTGTCCCGTCGAGAACCGATGTCGCCGTTCTTATACCGTGTTCGGCGAAGAAACCGTATTCACAGTCGCAGAGTCATATCAAGTTTCAGTCCGCGATTCAGAACCGTGCCCATGAGATAATCATCACGTCGCCGCTCGGCATAGTCCCGCGCGAATTGGAGCGCATATATCCCGCGGGTCATTACGATGTCCCCGTAACTGGATACTGGGACGGCGAGGAGAGAGCGTTTATCACGGATGCGATAGCGCGCTACTTCGAAAAGAACCGTTACGAAAAGGTCTTCGTCCACCTTGACGGCGATTCGCTCGGTATTGCGGAGGCGGCTCTCAAACGCGCGGGTACGGAATATGAGGTAACCGCCTCGGAACGCCTCACGTCCTCAGAGTCCCTGAAGAAACTTCAGGACGCCCTGCAGGGATACCGGAAGGTATCGCCGGATATAATAGGCGGCACCGTCTCCTATCAGTTCGGCGTTAATCATGAGAATTTTGACTCATCCAAACTCAGGCTGAAGGGCAAATTCCTGCGCGAGAAGGTTCTCAAGGGTAATCAGCAGTTATTCTCCGTGGACTCGGAGACAGGCTGTTTCAGACCGACCTTTGAGGGCTGGGAACTGATTGAATCGGGATATCGGGTTTACATAGATAATTTCGTCCCGCAGGGAGACATCCTCGCCCCAGGCGTCTCGGACTGCGACCGCGATATCCGTGAAGGCGACGAGGTTCTTGCAGTCGGCGAAAACGCACTGGCAACCGGAAGGGCAATGATGGGTGCCGATGAGATGCTCTCGTCCAAGCGCGGTGTCGCTGTCCGCGTGCGTAAAGTAAAGAAGTTGTAATAACAAAATAATACACGCAATTCAATCTCATCTCTCGGACTGACGTCGGCGGCAACCCACTACAGTCTGAAAAGGAGTGACTCAAATTGGTATACGAAATAGAAAAGGCGACTCAGATAGCCGACAACATCCATGAATTCTGGATAAATGCCCCGCAGGTTGCCAAACACGGCAAAGCGGGACAGTTCCTGATAATAAGACTCGACGACAGCGGTGAGAGAATCCCGCTTACAATCTCGGCGGTCAAAGGTGACTCGGTAAGAATAGTCTTCATGGCAGTCGGCAAGACAACGAAACAGCTTGCGGCCATGAAAGCCGGCGATTGCATAAAGGATGTCGCAGGTCCGCTCGGCAACCCGAGTGACGTCTCAAATACAGGCAACTGCGTCTTAATCGGCGGCGGCGTCGGTATCGCCTGTCTTCCGATACTTGCAAAAGCTCTGAAAGCGGCAGGTAATCACGTAACAGGAATCATAGGCGCAAGAAACGAGAAACTCCTCCTTCTCTCCGATGAACTCGAGAAGGAATGCGATGAACTTGTAATCTGCACGGATGACGGCAGCCGCGGCTACCACGGATTCCCCGCTGACATTCTCAAGAAGAGAATCGAGACCGACAAAATCGATGCCGTCTGGATAATCGGACCCGCAATCATGATGAAGATAACATCCATGGCAACGCTTTCGACCGGAATCAGGACAATCGTAAACCTCAATCCGATTATGGTCGACGGCACGGGAATGTGCGGTTCATGCAGGGTCACGGTCGACGGAAAGATGAAGTTTGCCTGCGTGGACGGACCGGAATTCGACGCGCATCTCGTCGACTGGAACGAGCTCATGAACCGGCAGAGAATCTACCCCGCAATGGAAAAAGAGTCCGCCGAGCTTTATGCGGCCGACCCGCACCGTCAGGACGGCATAAACGGTCATGCCTACGGTCACGCAGACGGGCACGGACATGGACACGGGCATGTCTGCACATGCGGCATGAGTAAAGCAAATAACGGAAAAACAGGAAACGGAGTTGAGAACTGATGTCCGGAAAACGCGATGCCGCAGAGAGAATTCACGATTTCCTCGAGGTTGATACCGGTCTGAGCGAGAACAACGCCGTTCTGGAAGCCTCGCGCTGTATGGAATGCGTCCGCCCGAAATGTATCGAGGGCTGCCCAGTAAATATCAATATCCCCGGATTTATCGCCGAGGTTGTAAAGAAGAACTATGCCGAGGCCGCAAAGATTCTTAAGGCCGACAATATGCTCCCCGCAATCTGCGGAAGGGTCTGCCCGCAGGAGACGCAGTGTCAGGGCAGATGTGTCCTCGGAAAGAAGGAGAGACCCGTAAGGATAGGCGCACTTGAGCGCTTTGTTGCCGATTGGGAGAGAGAACAGGGTATTGTTACACCCGAGGTCGGTAAGCCCACGGGAAAGCGTGTGGCTGTTGTGGGTTCGGGACCTGCGGGACTTACCGCCGCTGCCGAGCTTGCACGCTACGGTCACAGTGTTACGCTCTTTGAGTCACTCCATGCACCCGGCGGCGTTCTGACCTACGGCATCCCCTCGTTCAGACTTCCCAAGGATATCGTGCGCGAGGAGATTGATCAGGTCCTAAAGCTTGGCGTTGATTTAAAGCTGAATCACATTGTCGGCAGAAGTGTCCCGGTTGACGAACTTCTTGCCTATGATGCGGTCTTCCTGGGCATGGGTGCGGGGTTGCCGTCTTTCATGAACATAGAAGGCGAAGGTCTAAACGGCGTTTACTCGGCAAACGAGTTCCTGACCCGTGTCAATCTCATGCATGCCGACAAATTCCCCGATTATGACACTCCCGTAATCAAAGGAAAGAAGGTTGTTGTTGTCGGCGGCGGCAACGTCGCCATGGACGCATCCCGTGTCGCAAGAAGGATGGGTGCCGAGGTCAAGCTGGTCTACAGGCGCCGCATGGAAGATCTTCCCGCACGTCAGGATGAGATAAAGAACGCGGTCGAAGAAGGTGTGGAGTTCATATGCTGCGCAAACCCGACTAAGATACTGGGCGAGGTCGCTGTATCCGGAATTGAGTGCGTTAAGATGGATATGGGCAGGCTTGACGAGAGCAACAGACCCGTTCCGGTTCCCATGACAGGTCCGGATGCGAAGTTTACGCTTGATGCCGATGTCGTCATCGAAGCAATCGGTCAGAGTCCAAATCCGCTTCTCCTTTCCCTCATGCCGGATCTTGAGAGAGGCAGACACGGCACAGTATTCGTCAATACCTCCGGAATGACCTCGATACTTCATGTCTTTGCAGGCGGAGATATCGCAACCGGAGCCGCTACGGTAATTGAAGCAATGGGTACGGCCAAGAAAGCAGCAGCGGCAATGAATGAGTATCTGACAAAGATCTCGGAATAAGATATACTAACTCTCTTTTTTTAAGATATTCTCATAATTTCAGAATGATTACCGGAATTGTATCCCCTGTTTATCATTTGATACTTTTTTTGGAAATGTTGTCCGGATACTGTTGGTAGGATACTATTGTTTTTGAAATCGCCGACGGCAATCGTTTAATCGTTAATATTCTGAAAAACGTATGATAACAATGTGTCCTGTAAAAAAGTGATGTAAAAAAGAATTATTGGTGTTTTGTTGTTTTGTCAGATGTTTTGTTTTATCCCAGTTCATCCCAGGATGTCTGACGCCTGTATACAAAGAATCCGACAATTGCAATGACAACCACAATGCCGATTATTACAAAGAGACCTGCGCCGCCCATATCCGGAATAATTCCTTTACTGACTTCAGCATAGAGTTCTTCCGCATTTGCGAGTGCTTCCGAAGCTTTTGCATGTGCAGTCTCGGCAACCGTATATGCCTGTGCATAGTTTTCGTTTGCCATCAGACCGTTTGCGGAGTTAAGCGATGACTGAGCGGATTCGACCTTTGTTTCAATGTTGAGAACTCTTGCATCGTTGCTCATGCTGCGGTTGACCTTGAAGTCCGTGATATAGAAAGCGGTCTTTTCCAAGGCCGCAGTCGTCTCGTCTATGGATTTCTGTGCCCAGGATTTCTCGAGTTGCGTTTTACCTTCCGTAATTAACTTCTGTGCATCGTCCAGAAGCACCTTTGCGGTCGCGTATGATGCCGTTGCCGACTGAATCCATTTCTCTCTTGCGGCATCGTATTTGGCCTGTGCCTGAGAAACATCAACACCGGTCTTTAATTTGTCTGTAATTTCGGTATCAAACGTGTTCAAATCCGACTCAACAATGGCACGTAATTTGTCGATATCCTCCGGAATTACTATCATTACATCCACTTCATAGTGACTTCCAGATACGGTATTGCCGTTTTCATTTATCTGTTCAATACTGAAGATTGCTTTTTCACCGCTTGTAGGCATTGAAGGAATAGTACCTGTCAAAACTATACTCAGCGCTATAGTATTTTGTGACGGGTAATCAAGCATATAGCCGCTTATGGTTATTACCTGTCTGCTTACAGTCTGTTCCAGACCATGACCGTTTATCTTGACCGAGTATACCCATTCGGGATTGTCAAGATCGGTATATGCCCTGACAGAATGCTGTCCCGGGAATGTTGATCCGCCTGTTGTGGCAAAGGGCACTTCGGCAGTAATTGTTACTCTGTCTCCCGGGGTATACGATGTCTGAGCGGGTGTAATTTTAGTGACCGGTTCCTGAATGTTTGCGGCCGAGACAGACTGGGCGAGGCAGAGTACAAAAATTGCCAGTATTAAAAATAATATGGATTTTTTCATGCTACTCACTCAAACAGCGGATCGATCTCGCCGTTATCAAACATCGTCACACGGCGCTCTTTGGACTTGATAACGTCTTCCTTTGTCTCTTTTGCTATCTCGAGAAGTTCTCTGATACGCGGTGCGTCGCCGATTGTAGCCAGAACCACAACTGCCGCAATCTTGGAACTCTCGGTAGGATAATCTCCGCCGCGAACTTCTACGCCGGCGATGTTCTCCTCAACCCAGGACTTCGATTTCTCGACACCCTTTCTGTCCATCTCGTCAGGAGGACCTGCGATAAGGACAAGGGCACGTTCCGCGGTCGTATAGTCGCACGGGAGCGTAAGCCTTCCGAGCATTGCACGTCTTACGAGTCCTATGACTTTTGCGGATTTGTCTTCGCCGGTGAGCACTTCCTCGGTTGCTTCCTTCTTCTTGACAGAGAATCCGCCGAGGAATCCTTTCTTCTGCTGAACACTCTTGGTCACTTTCTCGCTGATTGCGTAACCGACCGAGGTCACACCGCCGCCGCGCAGGGTGTTAATGATCTCACTGGAATCGACGACCATCTCACCTACGCCGTTCTTGCCGACTTCGCCGGCACGGAAGAGAACACCTAAGCGGCGTACAATCTCATCGTTGAGGCGTTCGTATGCGGTTCTGACACTCTCTCCCTCGTTCTTCCATGCGCTGTTATCGAAGATGAAGGTGTTATCGGCTTCGTTTACAAGCGTGGAGAGACTTCTTGCCGCATTGTAGGAATAAAGTCTTCCTTCTTCGGGAGCCGGAAGAATTCCGAGAGCGTATACAGGCTCACGGTATATGCGCTTTAAGTGGCGGCAGAGTACGGGGGATCCTCCCGAGCCTGTTCCGCCTCCGAGACCTGCACAGACTACAAATGCATCGATATCGTGGGTACCTCTTGTATCGATTGTATTTATGATGCTGTCTATCTCATCTGCGGTAATTTTAGCGCCGGTTACGTTATCGGTGCCTACACCGTGACCTTTTACGACGGTCTGTCCAATAAGAATGCGGTCACGCAACTCTATATTTTTAAGACCCATCAGGTCAGTTCTTGCAGTGTTTACTGCAATACCTCTAAAGCTTCGGACAGGGGCTCTTTTATCCTGTTCCATGAACATATCTACTATTTTGCCCCCGGCCTGGCCAAATCCTATGAAAAAGACTCTCATTTAACAAAACACCATCCAATGGAATACTAGTCTTCCAATTGTTTCAGGATATAAAAATGTATTACTTCATTACTTCAAAAACCTTCTTATCCATTCACATTATTTTTACAGAAAATTACTCTTTTAATCGTAATGTCTGACAATTTTAATGCAGTGATCTTGTATGTTGCATCTCTATGCATGTACAATATAGGTTCGTGAAGTTAATGTATTTTATTTAATCCGGTGTTGGCGAATATTGTTATCCCGCTTTAACAATACGTCTTAACGCATTGTTCTCACGCATATCTTCACACCCCTTTTCATTCAAATTGCATATGCGCTCGCATAAATTATGTTGAATTATGTTGATGATTATGCAAAACGAATAATGCACAACTAATAATGTGCAACTGCGCAACGATGATGCAAAAAGAAGAAGTGCTCTGTAAATCATATATTAATTTCAGATTATTGCAGGAGAATCCTATTCTCGTATAATTGCAGTATCTTATTAGCAGATAATTACAGAATATAATAGAGCAGAGAATCAGAGTTAAGAGAAGCTCAGAGAATCCGGAGAATAAATGAATCTTAAAAAAATAGGCGCATTCGTAATTCCCACAATAATTGCCGTCGCAATCATTGTCTATATGCTTTACAGTATCCGCGACGATCTCTTTATTGCCATCGAGAACGCCGTTCCGGCATATCTCATAATTGCGGTGCTGATCTGTTTCTTGTCGTGGATTCTGAGGGGACTGAGGTACAAATATATTCTTGAGAAACTCAGCGTCGATATAAGTCTCTTCAAATCGATTGCCTGTATCTTTATCTCACAGACTGCGAACATGATTATTCCCGCAAGGCTCGGGGATCTGCTCAGACTGTTCATCATAAAGCATGAATCCGGTGCAACCTATTCCAACGGACTTTCCTCAATTGTTGCGGAGCGCTTCTTTGATATCGTGATCGTCGCTCTTCTCGGAGCCGTCACCATGCCGTTCATCCTCAATGTGCCGGAATGGTTCTCGACCGTCATCGGATTCACGCTCGCAGTCTCGTTTATCTTCGTTCTGGTAATCTTCGCGCTTAAAGACATTCACAGCAGTAACAGATTCATTGCCTTCGGTCTCAATCTTATCGCCGAGATTAAGAAGGCTTACTCGAGCATACCCGCGCTTTTCGTGCTTTCTTCCACAACCGTCATCATCTGGCTCATGGATTCCCTCATCTGCTATGTCATTGCGCTTATGTTCAATGCGCAGATTCCGTTTATCATAATTGTTCTGGCAATTGTCATAGGTAATCTCGTAAAAGCGGTGCCGGTGACGCCCGGAGGCATAGGAACTTACGAGATTGCGGTTGCACTGACACTTGCCATATCGGGAACGCCTGCTGCAGTCGCGACCATAATCGCCGTAATCGATCACCTTGTGAAGAATGTGGTCACGCTTATCGGCGGCGTTGTCTCCCTGTATATCTTCGGTGACTGGTCGGTTGACCTCATGAAGAGGGCTTTCTCGAAGGGAATTACCAAAGAGGACATTAAGGACTGAGTATTTAATGGGAATTAATCGGTAAGTGAAATTAATCGGTAAGTGAAATTAATCGGTAAGTGAAATTAATCGGAAATTAATGACTGATTTTTTAACGACTGAAAACATAAATTAACAGTTAATTAGTAAGCATGAACGAACTCTTTGCCGCAGTTGTCTGGCTGATACTCCTGAAATTCATCCAGTTATCCATATATCCGATATTTAAGGGCGCATTGCCGCGCTTTGCCTACGGCATCTCGTATCCGCTTTCGCTTCTCTTTCTGACCCTCCTTACATGGTATTGCGGGCTTGTCGGAGTGACGCTTTACGCCGCACTGATACCGTTTGCCATTCTTCTGGTTTACTTTGCGTATATGCGCGAGTATGACCTAGAGAGTCTGCGCGGGAATCTCTCATGGGATCTGGTCTTTCTGCTGCTCTTCATAGCCATGCTTGAGGTGCGGTATCTCAACCCGTCCGTGAGCTACGGCGAAAAACTGATGGATCATGCGTTTCTGGTCTCGATAATCAATAATCCCGTCGTATCCCCCGCGGATCCGTGGTATGCCGGCGGCGTCCTGGATGTATATTATTATCTGGGTCACTGGATGTTCGGCGCGATCGGCGCAATACTCGGCATTAAGTCGACCGTTGTCTTCAATCTGATACTGCCGACCGTATTCGCAAATATGGGGGTCTCGCTCTTTGCCTGCGGCAGACTACTGCTTAAGAGATATCACTGGCTGCCGGTTCTGACGCTCTTTCTGGTGAATCCCGCTTTTGTCTGGTATCTGGCGCTCGGAAACCCTCTGACTTCGGTGATGTGGGACAGCACGCGAACAATAGAAAACTGCATCACCGAGTATCCGATATTTTCAATGCTCTGGGGCGACCCGCATGCGCATGTGATTGCGATGTTCAATCAGCTGCTCTTCATATTCCTCTTAATGCTCGTTTATCTGAAGTGGCATGCCTTGAATGAGCGGGGCAGGGTTCTTGTCGCCGCCGCACTCGCATTGAGTCTCGGAAGCATGCCGCTGATGAACACATGGGATGTCCTGGTCTATGCGCCGCTGATGCTTCTCTTTGCCCTGATCACTGGACATAAGGAATATCGGGCTGGGATTGCGGAGAGTGAGTTCTGTGAGGATGGCGCGGGTTATGTGAACGATGCGGGCGGTCTCGGGCATTGGCTTACGGATCTGATACGAAACATTCCTATGCTCATATTCATCGGCGTTCCGATAATCTCCGTATTAATCTATGCGCCGTATTATCTGATGATGAATGCCGGCGGAATCGACGGAATCGGATTTGTTACAACGCCGACCGAAATCCTGCCGTTTCTGCTGGTATACGGTTTCTTCCTCTTCGTGCTGTATGCCGAGACCTTCTGGGATCTCGTAAAAAGACCGTATCTGATTATATTCGGCGTCGTCTTTGCACTCGCGGGATACATGGGCGCGGGTCTGTGCATAATCCCCGCGCTTGCTCTCATAACCCGCGTTCTCGATTCAAAGTCCGAGAAGCTGCCGCAGGACATCATAGCCGCGGTCGGAATACTTATTGTGATGTTTACCGAGCTTGTCTATCTGAAGGACAATATGGGCGATATCTATTACAGGCAGAATACGGTCTTCAAGTTCGGCGTCATGGCATGTCTGATGCTCAGTGTATCCTGTCTCTCCTATATCGGCAGATTCTTCGAGAAGCGCAACGGTATTGCGGAAGACGAAACCTGCGATACGGATTCGGGAAAATATGACGGCAGTGATGGCGTTGCGGAGACCGATGCCTCGGGTCTTTCGTCACTTTTGCGCGGGTCGGGCACAATCCCCGCGCTCATACTTGCGGTCATAATTGTCGCAATGCCGTTTGCCGTTCCCGACTTAAGTTACGGATACGGCGGTCAAAACCTCGACGGAATGAAATGGGTAAGCATTCAATATCCCGATGATTACGAGGCACTCGTCTATCTTCAAAGCCTTGACCCGAACAGTATCGGAGGAATAGTCGAGGCTGAAGACGGCGACTACAAATACTACTCCAGAGTATCGACATTTACGGGAATACCAACTGTAATCGGAATGCCCTTCCATGAAGAGATGTGGCGCGGCAGCGACGGGCATGTCGGTGAGAGAATGAGCGATGTCAGAAGAATTTACGAGAACCCAGATCTCTGTCTCAATCTGATGGCAAAATACGGTATGACTCATATCTTTGTGGGACAGGCTGAAAGAGATGTCTACGATGTAAACCTGCCGCTTGATAAGTTGAACGTTGTCTACTCAAACGACGGCACGGTCATTTACGAAATCCGACCTGTGTGATGATAATCCTGCCTTTATGATAATTATTCTTCCTTTAAGATGATAATCCGACCTTTATGCCGCATCCCTCTCTTTTAATTCCGCGGCGTAAAAGAGTCCTCAGGTCATTGCAAAAATCTTTATGTGCTTTCATGTCGATTTAATATAGCACATCAATCACTGACTGATGAGTGATGAGGGAGCAGTTATAAGTCGGGAAAGGCACAAAGCCCCCCGTTTATGCCGGCATTTCGTGTGATTCCGCCACGGCGGTAATCATCGGATGTCAATCTGTTCCTGAATGAGGTGAGTTATGTCTAAAGTATACGCAAAATTCGAAGTTCCTGAAGAGATTCAGAACAAAGCTCTTGAGATCTTAGAACTTTCAAGAGACACCGGAAAGATTAAGAAAGGATCAAACGAAGCAACAAAAGCTGTTGAGAGAGGAGTTGCACTTCTCGTCTTAATCGGCGGCGACGTTGAACCTGAAGAAATTGTAATGCACCTTCCCGCACTCTGTGACGAGAAGAACTGCCCGTATGTAATCATCAACAAGCAGAACGATGTCGGTGCGGCAAGCGGTCTCGAAGTAGGCTCCGCAGCGGCTGCAATCGTCAAGCCGGGTAAAGCAAAGGACCTCCTTGACGAGATTCTCGGTCAGATTGCCGAACTCAGAAAGTAAGGTGATTTATCATGGCAGACGCAACGCCGGCAGAAGTCATTGAGATTATCGGTCCTACCGGAATGCACGGTGAAGCATTTCAGGTAAAATGCCGTATTCTTGATGGTACAAACAAGGGAAGGATCATCACCCGCAACACCGTGGGTCCGATCCGTGAGGGCGATGTGCTTATGCTCATCGAAACCGAACGTGAAGCTAAGAAATTATCGAGGCGCTGAAAATGGTAGATTCATACGTATGCACATTCTGCGGAGAGCCTATTGAGCCCGGAACAGGTAAGATGTATGTCAAGAAAGACGGTACAATCTTCTACTTCTGCAGCTCAAAGTGCCAGAACAACTACCGCCTTGGAAGGGTTCCGCGCCGCGTAACCTGGACAAAAGCAGGTCGAAAGGCTCTCGGTAAGGACTGATCCTTTATGGACAGAACATTCCTTATGATTAAACCCGACGGCGTCCAGCGCGGACTCGTCGGTGAGATCGTTGCACGTTTTGAGAAGAAAGGCTTAAAGCTCGTTGCGGCAAAGTTCGAGCGCCTTCCGGAATCACGTGTAATGGAGCACTATGCAGAGCACGTTTCAAAACCGTTCTTCCCGGGACTCAAGTCCTATATCATGAGCGGACCCTGTTTCCTCATGGTCTGGGAAGGCAAGAACGTTGTCTCAATCACACGCCAGATGATTGGCGCTACCAACCCTGCCGAAGCACTCCCGGGAACCATCCGCGGAGACTTCGCGCTTGAGATTGGTATGAATGTAATTCACGGTTCGGACTCGAACGAGACCGCAAAACGTGAGATTGCAATCCACTTCAAGAATGAAGAGATCACCTCCTACGAAAGAATTGATGAGAAAGTCCTTTACGAGTAATTTCCCTGACGGGAATCTCATAAACGGATAAATTATCTTTCTTTCCCTTATCAGTAACCAAATATCTTTTTTTATTGTTGTAATTTTATTGTTGTAAGACTCAATTGCGGTATTACAATTATTTGACTGTTATTTGATTATTATTGACTAATGTTTGATTATTATTGATTATTATTTGATATCTCCGTGGAATCCCCGGAATATATACATAAAGAAGACTATTACGGGTATAATCTCGAGTCTGCCGATCCACATCGCGAATATGAAGAGTATCTTGCTCATCGGCGTCAGTTCGGGGGATATAATTCCGGTGCTTATTCCGTTGTTGCAGGAGGCGGAGATGACATCGAAGATGACCTCGCTGGAGTCCGATGCCAGCGGTTCAAAGTGCATTACGAGGATTGCCGATACAAAAATAACTCCGATATAGAGGAATATGACCAGCATATTCTTTGAGACTTCCAGTTCGGCATCGGTTTTGGAAATGATTCTGTGGCCGATACGGAACGGAATAATCACGTTTGCGCTCTTGAAGGAGCGTCTGATCCACCAGACAATTCCGCGGTATGCCATACTTGCACGCGAGAGTTTGATACCTCCCGCGGTACTTCCCGAAGAACCGCCTATGAACATAAGAACGGCTAGGAAGAGGGTGGTTGCGGGAGCCCAGACGCCCGGCGATGTCGTCTGAAAACCGGTACTTGTGATACCCGAGACCGCCATGAAGATTGAGTATCTCAGGGACTCGAATACTTCCATTCTGCTGAAATAGAAGAGATCGAAGAGCAGAACCGCAAATCCGATCATTATCAGCGCAAGGAGAAGCGATGTTTCGGCATCCTTAACGAACGAGAATTTGCGCTTGTAATACATGAAGTAGTAGATCTTAAACGGGATGGCGCCGGCGATCATCACGGGAATTATGAGCATCTCGAGAAGCGGATTGTCGTAATATGCGAGACCTTCGGTGTGTATCGTAAATCCCCCCGTGGATATGGCTGTCATTGCAATATTGACGGCGTCCCAGATAGGAATGCCCGAGATACAGATGAAGGCTATTGCGGCAACTGTAAGGACTACGTATATCTTCCACATCTCGACACCCTGCTGAATGGCGCTGGGAACAAACGCCTCGGTACGTGCTTCCGAGCGATAAAAACGTGACGGATTCAGGCTTGTTCTCGAGAGCATGACTACCGTGAATGCGACGATTCCCAGACCCCCGAGCCATTCCATGAGCGATCTCCAGAATAGAAGCGTGTTCGGAATTTCATCGAGGTTGGTTATCATGGTCATTCCCGTATCCGTCCACCCCGACATTGCCTCAAAGAAGGCGTCAAGATAGGGCATATTTATGCCGAGAGTGAACGGAACGGCGCTTATCGCGGCGCAGATTATCCAGATGAACGCGACCGAGAAGAGTGCATGGCTAAGCTGCGGCTCTTTGTTTCCTTTGGGAATGCATATGAACGTCGTTCCTATAAGGAAGAGAAGAAGCGGCGCCGTGAGCATCGGCATCACCATATCCCACTCCTCATAGTAGATTGTAACTAAAATAGGGACTGCCGTGGCAAAACTGATATAGCGCAGGACAGTGCCGAGATCCTCTGCCGCCGCCGAAAACTGTTCGAGTCTGCCCATACCAAGCCACCAAACGATACGATATTAAAGTAAACTATCTGAAAATATAACTCTTGCTATCTCTTTTTTTTGACTGCAAAAA
This sequence comes from Methanomicrobium sp., assembly GCA_017412625.1. Lineage (GTDB taxonomy): Archaea > Halobacteriota > Methanomicrobia > Methanomicrobiales > Methanomicrobiaceae > Methanomicrobium. Next base: position 14,224 of record JAFPWZ010000011.1, on the reverse strand, counting down.
GGTTATGCACTGTGCCCTTAAAAGATCGCGTAAAAAAAGGAATTTGGATGATTTTTGGTAAATTGGGTTTATGATTGGAAATGTTTCGGATATGTCTGCGATTACTTTTTGTTTGTCCAGAGACCGTGAAGATTACAGTATTCGACTGCTTTTGCATCGGCTTTGGCGTTCTTGAATGTTGCTTTCGGTGCGTCTCCGGGCTTGAACCAGTGGATTGCCATATCCGAGCCGTCCACGATTCCTGCGCAGACAATCGAGTGCTCTTCGGTCATCAGGTGGAGTGTCGAGCCTATTGTCACGGTTACGCCGCCGTCCGCCTTCTCAACGACAGGGACGTGCTTCTCGGTTGCCGAGTCAGCCGTTTTTGCCTCAAGAAGAGTCATCGGAGCGCCGCAACAGACCAGCTGTCCCATCTTTCCGTCGATAACCAGAACTGTGTTTCCGCACTTTTCACATTTGTATATTTCCTGATTCTTTGTCATGATATCATTTTTTGAATAATTCGTTGTGTTTTTTCACGATCTCGTCAACAAGGCGGTCGAGCATGCCGTATGCCTCCTCATCGGGCAGTCCTTTGATATAGACGGGCTCGATGATCTCCGCGGTATTGTTCGGGAACATCGCTTTAAGGGTGTCAACCGTAGTTCCGCCCCATCCGAAAGAACCTATGATACTGATGAACTTTGCCTTAGGTTTCAGGATATTGGCAATAAACGTCAGGTTTGCCGCCTTGGGATGCGGTCCGAAGAGGACGGTCGGCGTCGCGATTATTATCGTTGCCGCGTCTATCAGGTCGGCTGCCAGTCTTCCCGTGTCGGCCTTTCCGAGATTATACGGTTTTACGGTAATCCCGTGCGCGAGAAGCGCGTCGGTGACATATGAGACCATCTTCTTTGTGCTTCCGTGCATTGAGATATACGGAATTATTACCTTGTTTGACACTCTGTCACTGCACCAGTCGTCATAGGCGTCGAGTATGGCGTCAACCGCCTCTTTTCCTTTGTACATCGGTCCGTGGCTGGGTGCAATGATCTCGGGGGCAAGTTCTCTTACGGTCTGAACATTCTGTGCCGTCGGATACCTGAACGGCATCATAATCTCGGCAAAGTAGCGTCTGGCGTTGACGTAGTGGGTATGCTCATCCTCGATGAAGAGTTCGGATGTCGCATAGTGCGAACCGAAGAGGTCCATGCTGATGAGCATCTTATCCTCGCGGATATATGTCATCATGCTGTCGGGCCAGTGCGACCACGGTATCTGAATGAACTCGAGCGTCTTGTCGCCCAGCGACAGGGTGTCGCGGTCGTTTATCGTCGAGATTCTGAAATCAGGTACCTGAAGCATGCTCTTTAAGAGTTCTTTTCCCTTTTCCGACGTGATTATCTTTGCATTTGGGAAGAGTTCCAGAAATACCGGTATTGAGCCGGAATGATCCTGTTCGGCATGGTTTATGATGATATAATCTACCTTCGAGACTCCCGATCGGGCTATGTTTGTTATGAATTCTTCTTCGAATTCGGGATCTACCGTATCTATGAGGACGGTTTTTTCGCTGCCCTCTATGAGAAACGAGTTGTATGTAGTGCCGTCGGGGAGCGGAAGGAGTTCATCGAAAACCTGCCTGTCCCAGTCGAAGACGCCGATAGAGTATACGCCGTTGCAAACTTCTCTGACTACCATAATAATCACGTACTGTTCTGTATACTCTGATTATACGGAAACAAAGCTTGATTTTCTTGCACCGCAGATCGGACATACCCAGTCGGAGGGGACGTCATCCCATGCCGTTCCCGGCGCGACTCCCTTGTCTCCCTTTTCCTGTTCGTATACGTGTCCGCAAAGCATGCATTTCATTTTGTCTGCCATTTTTTCTTTCTCCTTTAGTTTACTATTAACGATATTTTAATTTGAAATTAATTGTGTTAACATTTGAGAAATATTTGATACGGCAATGCCGTCCGTGTTCGTCGTTTGTCCTAAATTGCCAATCTTTACGATTGGGTCACGGGTCATATCTTCTGTCAAATATTCGTTTAAATATTCGTTCAGAATACTGTCAATCGGATTCAGTCATCGATCTCGATGGAAGTGAATCTGTCTTTTCCCACGCCGCATCTCGGGCATTTCCAGTCGTCGGGAATGTCTTCGAACTTTGTGTCCTTTTTTATTCCGTTTTTACTGTCGCCATAGCGTGAGTCATAGGTGTATCCGCATTTCTTGCATTTCCAGATGATTGCTATTAATTGCACCCCCTGTCCGTATGAACAGATAAGAATTATTCTTGAAGTTGTTCATATAATACTTTTCTTAAAGTTTCGGCATTGTGAAATCAATAGGATAAAAAAGAGGAATTCGTTTAACTTTGTCCGTCACATTCGTTTAAGCGGCGATATCAGTCCCACATCATCAGCATTCCGGATTCTTCCAACGGTGTCCCGCACTCGGGACATACGAGATCCAAATCATTATCATCATCCTCATCCTTGCGCAGAATTTTCATCCTGCCGCCGCATTTCTCGCATTTGTGCGGGTATTCGGCAAATTTTGTATAGTTTTCTTCAATGTCCGACAATGAGACACAGTCCGCACCTTCAAAAGGAGCGGCAACCGACCATCTGCCGTACTCCGACTTTTCGGGTTTCTTTTCTTTCGGGATATACATGGTCAGATCCATGTCTGTCGTGAGATGACCGCAATTCTCGCAGCAGAGAACGACAGATTCGGCATCTATTGCCCCGTCTTTATGCTCTTTGAAGAAATTCTGTATTTCTTCACCGAGTTCTCCCTTTTTTGCTTTTTCAACTGTCATGGCATAAACCATCGGAAACATGAATCCTATACCAGTCTCCGCCACAAACTCAAAACCGCATTTAGGACATACATATCCGCGTCCAGATCCCATATTTCTCTCAATCTCCCCCGTCATATTCGTATGAACGGATATGAGATATTCTTTAGGATGTTCATAATATACTTTGCTTTAAAGTTTCAGCATTGTGAAATCAATAGGGTAAAAAAGAGGTATTCATTTAACCATTAAACTTTGTCCGTCACATTAGTCTCAGAGACAGTCTCAATCCCACATTATATACATACCCGATTCTTCCAACGGTGTCCCGCACTCGGGGCATAAGAGATCCATGTCATCATTTTCGCGCAGAATTTTCATTCTGCCGCCGCATTTCTCACATTTGTGCGGGTATTCGGCGAATTTTGTATAATACTCTTCCAGGTACGACCATATGCTGTGCTCCGACTTTTCGGGTTTCTTTTCTTTCGGGATATACATGGTCAGATCCAGATCCGTCGTGAGATGACCGCAATCCTCGCAGCAGAGAACGACATATTTGGCATCTATTTTCCCGTCTTTGTGCTCGTTGAAGAAATTTTGTATATCTTCACCGAGTTCTCCGTCTTTTGCTTTTTGAACCGTTTCGGCATAAACAGTCGGAAACATCATTCCGATTCCAAAGTTTGCAACAAATTCAAAACCGCATTTAGGACATTTATACCCCCGTCCAGTTCCCATATTAACTCATTCTCCCCCGTCATATTCGTATGAACGGATATGTGATATTCTTTAGGATGTTCATAATATACTTTGCTTTAAAGTTTCAGCATTGTGAAATCAATAGGGTAAAAAAGAAGGAATCCGTTTAACTTCGTTCGTCACATTAGTTTCAGAGGCAGTATCAATCCCACTTAATGTAGATACCGGATTCTTCCAACGGTGTCCTGCATTTCGGACATAAGAGATTCATATCATCACGCTCGTGCAGAATTTTCATTCTGCCGCCGCATTTTTCGCATATGTGCGGATATTCGGCTAATTTTGTGTAATATCCTTCCAAGTCCGTCCATGTGACATAGTCCGCACCTTCAAAGGGGAAGGAAACTGACCATCTGCCGTGCTCCTGTTCTTCAGGCTTCTTTTCGTACGGAATATACATGGTCAGATCCATACCTTCCCTGAAATGACCGCAATCCTCGCAACAGAGAACGACATGTTCGGCATCTATTGCACCGTCTTTATGTTCATTGAAGAAATTCTGTATTTCTTCACCGAGTTCTCCTTCTTTTGCTTTTTGAACTGCCTCGGCATATTCCATCGGAAACATAAATCCGACTCCGAAGTATGCCGTAAATTTAAAACCGCATTTGGGACATTTATACTCCCGTCCGTTTCCCATTTTTCTCTCATTCTCCCCCGTCATATTCGTATGAACGGATATGAGATATTCTTGAGGATGTTCTTATAATACTTTGCAGTGTCTTTTCGATAGGCAAAAAAGTGCAGAAAAAGTGTGTAAAAAATGTGCAGAAAGCGTATATATTCAACGTTTACCGCGGATATGCTTTGTAAGTTCCTGCTTGGTCCTGTCGTATTTTTCCTTCTCGGCTTTGCCGCTCTCCGCGGGACTTGCGCCTTTGCCTTTATCGTCGTCGAGCTCGTCGCATTCGAGTTCGGCGGCAATCTCAATCGGAGAATCGACATGCTTTAAGAGTACACGTATGCGGTCAAGCCTCTCCATGCCGATGAAGTGCTCCGCCATGACTCTTGCAAACGGCGATAGTTCCACTTTGTCGCCTTTGACCGTGATATAACCCTCTTTTTTGAGCAGGGGGTAGACATCGTTCATCTCGCCGACCATGGTTGCGCACATGCGCCTTAAGCCGTCGCTGTCGCCTCTGCAGACCACGGCATGCGCGATATACTCCTCCGATGACGCCTCGCTGTCGTAGACAGGCGCAACCTCCTCCATCTCTCCCCTGAGAAGGCTGATTGCTACCTCCTCCTCGGTGAGTTTTGTCTCCCGCGAGTAGTTGCCGCCCGGCTCTGCCAGGACGACGACCTTACCGAGATCGTGGTAGTCCGGTCTTCCCGCACGTCCCATCATCTGATGGAAATCCTGAACCGTGAGCCATTTTATGCCCATCGCAAGTGCATCGAAGATAACCTGCGATGCCGGAAAGTCGACGCCGGCGGCAAGTGCCGCCGTTGTGACAACCGACGATATCTCGCCCTTCTCGAATTTCTCTTCGATATCGCGCCGCTCCTTTGCGCTGAGTCCGGCATGGTATGCCATCGATTTTTTGCCGATGGCTTCCGCAATCTCGTGGCACCGCGACCGCGAGTTCGTAAAAACTATGGTCTGACCGCGGAAGCCCTTGGATGACTTGTTGCGGTATTCTATCGTGACGAGGCGCTTGACTGCCTCAATCTTCTCTTTTTTCGCAACGAAGATAAGGTGACGCTCAAGCGGCACGGGGCGCTCGGAGTAGGTTACAAGAGCGGCGCCGAGTTTTTCGGCAAGAAGGTGCGGCATTCCTATGGTTGCGCTGAGATACAGAAACTGCGCCCGCGGGAGCAGATACTTAAGCCTTGATATAAGACCGTCGAGGCGGTGACCTCGGTCTTCGTCCTCGAGCATCTGAACCTCATCGATGACCACCGTTCCTATGTTCTTTAAAGTTTTACCCGTCCGCAGGATATGGTCGACGCCCTCGTAGGTGCCGACTATGATATTCGCCTGCGTGCTGCGGTTCGCGTTGACCTTTGTCTCCGGCAGATTAATCCTTGAGACACCCGTGAGCAGGGAGACCTTCATATACGGATAGCGTTCGGTAAACCTTGCGTATTTCTGGTTTGCAAGCGCAACCAGCGGGACGAGAAAGAGCATATTGCCCCTGCCGCCGAAGTAGTTCACGTTGCCCGCCATCTCGCCTATGAACGTCTTTCCGCTTGCGGTCGCCGCGACCACGAGCTGGTCTTTACCCTCAAGAAGACCCGCCTGCACGCAGAGATGCTGCACGGGCATGAGTTTCGTGACGCCGCATGCCTCCTTGAACTTTGCGGGAAGGTTGAGGTCGGCAATCTTCGTTGTCTCGATAATTTTGTGGGACTCAAGGATATCGAAGACGGTATGCTCGAGATCTATCTTTTCCGGCTCGAGCATGGCAAGGATCCTGTCAAGGTCCATGTACAGCATGAGGAGCTTTTCGAGGTGTGCGGTCGAGAGTCCGCCCATCTTTCCCATATACCCGATCTCGCGGCGGAGTTCGTTCATTGCGCAGTCAACGCATATGACTTCCTTACCGTGCTTTACCTCGTTCTTGCCTTTGAGCGGCGTTATCTTATTTTCGAGAAGACACCTGCGGCAGACCGTTATGAATCTGTATTTTATCTGAAGATCGTCGAGGAATCTCTCGAAATTCTTTGCTTCGCCCGTGAGCACCACATCGCAGGAACGAAGCTGTGAGATGAGTTCTTTCGTGGGAGTATGCGCAAAATGGCGCTTACCCTCACCTCTCAGAAGGTAAGTCTTGGGTCGGTATCCCTTCGAAGTCTCGACAAGAGTAATTACGCCTTCAGCGCAGACGCAGTGATTATCGTATAAAAAAAGTTTATATTCGCCGCGATTCGGGCTGATTATCAGTTTCATGTCCGGAAAAAAGATTAGGGTGCAATGAGGTCATGGATGACATATCGCAGGTTGACTGCCTCAAGCCTCTTTAGGAAGTCGGTGAAGTCCTCATCAACAACGACAAGAGCGGATTCCAGACCGTGAATCGCGGCTTCGATAACGCCCTCGCGCGATCCGAAGAACGTGTTCGGAGTAAGTCCCGTGTTCTTTACCGCAATATCGGCTTCGATACCGCATGTGCCGATGAATCTGACCTTCTCGAGGATGTTGCGCAGAAGTTCGGGTTGCACGCGCTCCGAACCGCCGCGCTGGATACGCGGAACCTTGCAGACGTGAACAAGACCGTATGAAAGCTCTATGATGCCGACAAGGTCCGAAACACCGAGATCCATGCCGCTTTTTGTATCGGCGATGGCTATGCCCGAAGCACTCTGTTCCTTGTAGGATGCATGGATATGACCGTCCTTCATGTATACGCCGACCTTGTCCCCCGCACGTATGTTGCAGTCGGCGATTGCCGTCCAGACCGCGACCTGCTGCACGATATCGTGCGTGATGTGCTTGGCATAGGATTCCAGAGCCTCGGCATTGTTGATTACCCATTCGACACCTTTGGGCGTGATTACATAGCTTCCGCGACCCTGCGACTTTACCATCTCGTCATCGACAAGCTCGCGTATGTATTCCGAGACTGCCTGCGGAGTAACCCCTAATATCTCCGCAATCTCCTGTTGCCGGACGGAAGGCTGATTTTCAGCTACACCTACAAGTATCTGAAATTTGGTAGCTTCGCGTTTGCTTCGAAGTATGATGTATAGGGGATCTTTATCCTTTGTTTTCAACAAAGACCAGCCCCTGACCTTTTACATCTAATATCGGAAGTCTCTTTGCAAGTCCTTTGATAAATACAGGGCTCACGCTGTATTTTCTCGCAAGGTCGTTGACCGAAGAGTTTCCGGATTTGACTTCTTTTTCTATGTCGTCCACAAGACTTCTCAGAGCGTCGTCGGTTGAGATTGAGACGTTGATTAAATCACCCAAATCATCCATCGTGCATTGGAAGTTTGCCCTGAATTTGCTGTAGGTAGTCTTGTATTCAATAACCGGTTTTTCACCGGGTTTCGGCATTCTCCACTGTTCTTCCACAAGATTGCCTTTCTTAAGGATGGCAAGGCACTCCTTCACCTTATCTGCGGCTGTTGATTCTGAAAGTTCGGTCTCGGTCATCCAGTTTTTTGAGAGTAATGTATATACGTTCTTGAAGTCCGAGTCATTGAATGTAATCAAAAGCGGAACAAGATCGAGAGGATCGTTGACTATTCTAACATGTCCCGTCAAGATAAAAACCCGTATAAATATAGGACCTGCAACAAATTAAACTTATTCAGATTTCTTGACTTGCCGTAAAATTACTTTACCTACTTATATTCGGGCGGCATTGCGTGCCCGATTTCGGTCAATTGCGCATTATTTCGGTTACAAAGATTTGCCCGCAATCCGATACCGCGATATTAAGATCAATCTAAGATCAATCAAAGATCAATATAAGGTCAATCTAAGATCAATCACCTTTTATTTTTTTAACTCATATGTGAGTAAAGAGCGGCAGGAGCGTCGATAGCGGCGTTTCATTTTGCCAGAGGCAGCATGAGTTCAAGGGTATCCGGACGGATTGTCATAAAGGGAATTGTGCAGGGGGTCGGTTTCCGACCGTTTGTATACTCGCAGGCGAAGCTGTACGGCATACGCGGCAGTGTAAAAAATCTCGGCAGTGAAGTGAGCATTATCGCCTTCGGCAGTCGTTTCGAGGAATTTTTGAAGGCGGTCTCGGTCGGCACCGTTCTCTCGAAGATAGACAGCGTCGAGGTCTTTGATATAGATGAATCCGATGAATCCGTGACCCGATTTAAGAATGTCCGATCCGACAATGCCGGATTTGACAATGCCGATGACTTCGTTATAGAAAAGAGCGGCAGGAGCGGTTCCCTTACGGGTTTCATACCCGCGGATGTCGCAATCTGCGATGAATGCGTGAAGGATATCTTCGAGAAGGGCGGGCGCTACGAGGGATACTGGGCAACCTCGTGCGTCAACTGCGGGCCGCGTTACAGCATTATCCGCGAAGTTCCCTACGACCGTGAACGCACGACAATGGATGAGTTTCCGATGTGTGAGGGCTGCCGCGGGGAGTATGAGAGCCCGCAGTCGAGGCGGCATCATGCGCAGACCATAGCCTGCAATACCTGCGGTCCGAAGCTGTTTCTGCTTGACAATGACGGCAATGACCTTAAATCCGCATCCCCGATAGACGATGCCGCAAGACTCCTTGACGAAGGTCATATCGTTGCGATAAAGGGTATCGGCGGTTACCACATCGCATGTATCGAGTCCTCCGCCGTTAAACTCAAGACCGCGCTGGGAAGGACCGAGCAGGCGCTTGCGATAATGGCAACCGAAGATACGGTCGCGGATATTGCCGTCGTCGGCGAGAGCGAGCATAAAATTTTGAACAGTCCCGAGCATCCGATTGTCGTATTATACAAGAAAGAGAGGGATTCGCACCGCGAGATATCAAATCTCGACACAATCGGCTGTATGCTTCCCTATACGGGTCTTCATCATCTGCTCTTCTCCAAGCTGAAAAACCGGATTCTGATTATGACCAGCGCAAATGCGCCCGGAAACCCGATGATTACCGATACAGGGACCGCGGTCTCAAAGTTGAAGGGCTGTGTCGATTATTATCTGGCGCATGACAGGCATATTCAGAACCGCTGCGACGATTCGGTTGTCCGCGAGGGCTACATAATAAGGCTCTCGCGCGGCTATGCGCCAAAGAGAGTGAGCATAAATCTCGGAAAGGACTGCATTCTGGGCACGGGACCCGAGCTTTACACTACGGTATCCATCTATAAGAACGGCTTCTGCTGCACTTCGCCGCACATAGGGAATATCAAGAATCCGCAGACTCTGGAGTATCTTGAGGATACGGTCGGCAATCTGAAGACGCTTCTGGGAGCGGAGTTTGACGTGATTGCGCATGACATGCACCCGCAGTTTTTGTCAACGCGGTTTGCGAGGCGGCTTTCGGAGGAAACTGGCGCGGAGACCGTCGCGGTTCAGCACCACCGCGCCCATATCGCGGCGGCATTCTCGAAATATGCCGCGGATGACGTCGGGCGAAACTGCGTGGGAATCGCTCTCGACGGCGTTGGTCTCGGCGATGACGGAACGGTATGGGGCGGGGAGATATTCATCGGCGATATCTTAAACCTCAGGCGCGTCGGTCACCTCGAGACCGTGAAGATGCCGGGCGGCGACCTCGCGACCGTACACCCCGAAAGGATGCTTTACGGCATGCTCCCATGCGACGATACCGCAAACCTTCTCTTAAACCGCGGGTGGAAGGATTCCGAACTTGCGATCCTCAATAAGCAGATTGAGCGCGGTTTCAATGTGCCGCTTACGAGCAGCGCCGGAAGAGTCCTCGATGCCGCCTCAGCCCTGCTCGGTATCTGCCGCGAGCGCACATATGACGGCGAGCCTGCAATGAAGCTCGAGGCGGCGTCATCCGCGGGAAGAGCGGAGATGTGGGAGAATGTCGTGACCCGCGACGGCGATATGAGCGTTCTTTCGACCTCGGCTATCCTTAAGAATGCACTTGCGGCGAAGAATGAGGGCAGAAGCATAAACGACATTGCCGCAAGCGTCCAGTTCAATCTTGCCGACGGCTTTGCGGAGATTGCGGTGGAAAAAGCACTCGATGCCGGAATAAAGGATGTAGTTCTCTCAGGCGGCGTCTGCATCAATCACACAGTCCGCGAGACCATCGTAAGAAAAGTCGAAGATGCGGGGCTCAACATGATTATCAACCGCGAGTATCCCTTCGGCGACGGCTGTATATCCTACGGTCAGTGCGTCTATGCGGGGCTTCTCAGACGATAGAAAAGCGGCGATATAAAAATCAATGACTTTAAAAATCCTGAAAAATTCAATTTTTTAAAAAATCGTAAAATAATTTAAAATCGGGATATTCTCCCGAGATTATAGATTTACTCTCTCTTTGCAAGATATGCAATACCGAGAATACCCAGTATGAGACCTGCAAAGATGCTTACCGCCGACAGAGGTGACGCGGGTGTTACGGGTGTAACCGGTGTAAGTGTCGCATGAAGCTTAACGGTCTCGCCGGCTTTGGGATGTTCCACAATCTGAGCGGTAAAGGTTGTGTAACCGTCTTTCTTTACGATGTAGGTTGTGTAGGGCGTGCCCGTCACATATACGGGAACGGTCAGTTCTCCGCCGGAGATGAGACCTTTGTAGTCTTCGTTGAAGTAGACCTGAGCGCCGTCGACGTTACAGTAGACAATGTAGTTGCCCGTGCTGCCGCCGATAGGTGCCTGTGTCGGGACAGGTTCAAGGTTTGCATAAACATCAGCGTAGTTTCCGGCACCCGGGTGAGGCATGGTGCCCGACCACGGTGTGTAACCGTTGCTCTGAACTGAGATTGTTCTGTAGGGTGTGCCTGTCGTGTAGACATATCCGAGAAGAACTCCGTTCTGGATTACTCCCTTGTAATCGCTGTCAAAGTATACGCTTGCACCTTCAACATTGCAGTGCACAATGATAAGACTCTGATCTCCGCCGATCTCGTAAGCGACCGCAGGTGCGGCAACGGCAAGGAGGAGTCCGAGACCCAAAATTAACGCAAATATTTTCTTCAAAGTATCACCTGATTGTGATATAAAAAATTGCCTTTTTGACGGTATAAGTCTATCTGTTGACGAATTCTCTCAAAACGCAAAAAGCCGTGACAAAATGCGGGCATCACAGCAGTAATGACAGATCTCAATAACAAATTGCGGCAAAAACAGACTTCAACAGAAACAGATATCAGCAAAAATGAATTGCAACAAAAACGGATTTTAATAAAAACAGTCTGCAATAAATCGATTTCGAATGAAAAAAAGGTGGATTTATCCGAAGAGAGCTCCGAGGCCTGCCATTCCGCTTTCCTCGTCTGCTTTCTCTTCCTCTGCCTTCTTCTCAGGTGCCGCTTCAGCTGCTGCCGGAGCCGCTGCGCCTGCTGCTGCCGCAGGTGCTGCCGCAACTGCCGCAACTGCCGATTTCTCGATTGCTTCCGCAATGTTAACGCCGTCAAGTGCTGCGATGAGTGCCTTTACACGGCTGCCGTCGACTGCGATACCTGCTGCTGTCATGACTTTTGTGACAGCATCTTCTGTTACTTCCTTACCTGCGCTGTGCAGAATAAGTGCTGCATAGATGTATTCCATTTTATTCACCTAATTTTGAAATTTGATATATTTTTATTTCCTTACTCAGTAAGTGCTTTTACGGTCACCGATTCGCGCTGTGCACGACCGATGATAAGTTCAATAACGTCCTTCTCGTAGATTGCCGCCTCGACTGCAAGGTTCTTGGCCTCGCGAACAGCTTTACCGATAATGGCTTCAGCAGTTGTCTTGGTCGGGATAGCTGCATTGACCGACAGGTTGAATGCCTGTTTGCCTGCGAGAGTGAGTTTGTTCATGAACTCGGTCTCATCAATTGCCAGTGTAGAGGGCTCAAAGAATGTGCCGTCATAGTAAGCAACCTGGAGGTTTAAACCTACGTCGATTGTCTTAATGTCAAGTTTTGCGAGCACATCGGCGAGTTTCTCGCTGATGACATCGCCTGCTTTGGCAACAGTCTTTGTCTCACGAATAACGACTTTTCCGCCCTCGATAGCTGCAGGAATGCCTGCCTGCTGGAGAGTACCCACGATAGGTCCGGGCGGGAATGCGGTAGGTCCTTTCGGAACAACCACGTCTTCCGGTGCGATGTCGCCGGGCTTGGCGATCATCTTTGTCATGGTCTCCTGAAGCTTCTTGTAAAGCTTGAACGGATTTTCGTTCGTGTAGATCATTGCGCTCTGACCGTCGACATACTCGCTTGTCTTGCTGATGTCGCCGCCGAGCTGTGCAAATGCGTGCTCGATAAGAGTGTTTCTGGTCATCTTGATGACCGCGGTTCCGCGGAGATCGCGGCGCATCTGCTGAAGCTGGCTTGCCGGAATACCGTGCAGGTCGACAAGACCCGTGAGTTTGTATTCGCCGGAAAGGCGCTTAATCTGCTCTACTTCATCCTGTTTCCACTGTGGAAGGTGGTGTGTATATAATACCATATTACATCAACCTCACTGACGGACCCATGGATGTTTTTACGTAAACCGAGCGAATGTTCATCTCACCGCTCTCAAGGTGACCTTCGACCTTTCGCAGGACCGCGTCGATGTTATCGGTTAAATCCTCAAGGGACTGGGAAGCACTGCCGATTCTTACATGGAATGTCTTCTTGTCCTTCGATCTGAATTTGACCGAGTTTCTTAAACGCTCTACGATTGGTCCGATGTCAAGTCCCTGAGGAATCGGCTGCGGCATCTTACCGCGCGGACCCAGACGGGTACCCAAGTAACGACCGACAAGCGGCATTACTGCTGTTTCGGCAAGGAAATACGAATATTCATCCGCAATCTTTCTTGCCTCACGCGGTGATCCTCCGAGACGCTCGATTTCTTCTGGCCCTATGATGAGTTCCACTTTTGCAGCTTTTGCCTGAGTGGTGATATCTCCTTTTCCGAGAACGGCGATCTTCTGGACACGTCCCGTTCCCTTAGGCAGAATCATAGTCTCATCTATACGGTTTTTCGGCTGCGCCATATCGATGTTCTTCAGGTTGAATGTAATTTCTACACTCTCTGTAAACTTTCGTTTAGGCGCCTTCTCTATAGCCTCTGTTACGGCCTTTAGAATCTGGACCCTTTCAACCATCTAATTTCCTCCATAGTTCAACGACTCGAGATTATCGAATCTTCTATGGGTCTTCATAGTCTATTCATGCTAACTTACTGTCGTATTCGCCTGCATCGATGAGAGCAAAGATATCCTTCGGATTCTTGCCGTCAACCGTGACGCCTACGCTTACACATGAACCGATGACCTCTTTGACGGCGGTCTTCAGCTCATACGAAAGCATGTCGTCGAACTTCATGCGGGCAATGCGGACAGCAGCTTCAAACGGTAAATTGCCAACCTTGTTTGTGTTGGGTTCTCCGGAACCTTTCTCAAGGCCGCACTCTTTATGATGAGTGACGTTGCCGGAGGAACACCCACGGAAATTGTAAACTGCTTTTTGTCGTCGACTTCGACTTTTACAGGAACCTGCATACCGTTGAATTCTGCGGTTTTCTTGTTTATCTCGTCAACTACGGCTTTTACATTAATTCCGAGAGGTCCTAATGCCGGTCCCAACGGAGGACCTGCAGTAGCTTTACCGCCGGGTACCAATACCTCGACTACTTCTCCCATTGTGTATCACCTTTCGCTTCCGTGCCGGAATCTGATACCCGACACTAAGCTTGGGTCTTAAAATGTTTGAACTGTACTGACTTAAATGTATCAATATGTTCGGCGGAATAATCCTCAAAAATTCCGTAAAATATCCGAAAAAACAGAGTTGTAAAAAATTTATTCGTGGGTCTTGTCGATAACGCGCACGTTGTCGCCGCGCACCGTAATCGGGATTGGAACCATGCTCTCGTAGAGCTCGACGGTGATCTCTTCCTTGGAGGTGTCGACGCGCTTGACGACTGCCTTCTCGCCCTTGAACGGACCGGCAATGAGTTCTACGATTGTTCCCTCGTCTATGCCGGTGACAACCGGTTTGGGGACAAGGAAGTGCTCTATCTCGGAGAATGCCATCTCGCCTTTTACGACCGCACGCGCATTGGGAACCATCTC
>JAFPWZ010000094.1 GCA_017412625.1 Methanomicrobium sp. | reverse complement strand
GATCGTTGGGGTCTTTCGGGCGCTGCATTGCAAACGGCATCCTGCCCTTTGATTTGATATTGTCTATCCATCTCTTCTTAATCTTGAAGACCTCGACTGCGGCGTCCATCAGTTTCTTAAGCTCGGCAAAGAGCCTCTGATCGTCGCCTTCCGCCTTATATGCCGCTCTCGGACAGTTTATCGAGACAACCTGAAGCGAGCCCATGGAGAAGTGTTTGCCTTCGCGGAAGTAGAGTTTGTCCTCAAAGTGCGTGTCGCTGTCCGCTTTTGCCGAGAACTGATAGGCACAGCACTGATAGCAGGAGATGCCGTCGCCGGCGCCGCGATACTCGGGTATCTGATTGTCATAATAGGGCGTTCCGTATTTCGAGGCAAGCTCAAAGGTCATGAGATATAAGTCCTGATAAGTGGGCAGATCGGGATTTTCGCGGTTGAACTCCTCGTCCTCTTTCATGAAATCGGGTTCGATGCTGATCTCGGGTTTGGGGAAGTTGAACGGCTTGCCCCAGTAATCGCCCTCAAGCATGACCTCCATCAGCGCTTTGAAAAGAAGTCTTACTTCGCGCTCGAATTCGCCGTAGAGCCTCTCAGGCGCCTGTTCGCCGTCCCAGACTTTTCCTTTGTAGACGCAGGGCTTGTCCTTCCAGAGTTTCGGAACGCCTGGGGAGAGCTGAACCGACGAGAAGACGACCTGACCGCCGCGGGCAACCATCATCTGCGTCATCTCGTAGACGAACATCTGCATGTGCTGCTTTATGCAGTCGTAATCCGCGCCTTCAAAGTACGGTGCGAGGAAGGTCAGGAAATTGTAGTATCCCTGACCGCCGGCAAAGTTGGTCTGCGCACTGCCGAGTGCTTTGACCGCATGAAGTATGGCAACTTCGGGGCGCTTTGCGGGTCCCGCCACGGATGCTTTTGTTCCGTTGCCGTCCGGCATCAGACCGTAATAGAAGAAATAGCGCAGATCCCAGTCCTGACAGAACGGGCGCGTTCCGAAATACTCAAGGTCGTGGATGTGCATGTCGCCGGAGAGGTGGTAATCCGCAAGTTCGGGCGGCATCTGAAGGAGATACTGCTCCTTGCTTATCTTGTCCGCCTTTTTCTTATGCGCAGTCTCGGCGTTTTCCTGAAGATTGGCATTGTCTTTTGCTCCGAATCCTCTGCCGACATCTATCAGATGAGCATCGTAGACAGGCGTTCCGACTCTTGTCGAGACATTCCTGTATTGGGGCATATCGCGCTCAAGGAGCACAATATTGAGAACCTCGCGAATAAGCGGACCTGACAGAAATTTCAGACCGAGTTTCAGTATTCTCTGCTCGACAGTGAGAGCTATCTCTTTGGCGGTCTCCGGGTCTATGGCTTCTCCGCCGTAGAACTCCTCGACCAGTTTCGTCTCGCTCAAAAGCTGTTTGACTATCCACTCTCTGTCCCAGTCGAGTATGAGTCCGCGCGACGTTCTGACTTTCGGGAGCGGCGAGACGGAATATCCCGTAAGAGTCAGCTGGCGGGATTGTTTATCTGGTCTGACCATTAATCAGTCCCCTTTGCAATGTGCAAGGATATCATCTTCGCGCAGTTGGCCGCCGCTGAAGAGGTCGCGGGATGTCAGAAATTCGTCCTCCCCTATCTGAAGAACGGGCGCTTCTCTTACGAAGACATTGTTCATTCGGAGTTCGGTCATATTTTCAGGAGATGCCATGTCAAGCTCATCGTATGCCACATCATGACTTTTCAAAAAATTCTTCAGTTTTTCACAGTTTGGACAAACTTCCAAAGAATATACAATTATTTTTGGACTATCAGACACAAGAAATCCCCCAAAGGTGATTGTATGATAATTAGATTGTATAGTAAATAAGTCTTTATTTTGGACATATTGACCGCATAAAATACCGCTTATAAACATACGGATATTATATAAAGCATGACTTACGGATGCAGGATGCCGGATGACTTATGCGTGGACAATGGCGGCATGAAATACGGGATAGATTTTATTCTGTTCCGGCG
Source organism: Methanomicrobium sp. (assembly GCA_017412625.1). Classification (GTDB taxonomy): domain Archaea; phylum Halobacteriota; class Methanomicrobia; order Methanomicrobiales; family Methanomicrobiaceae; genus Methanomicrobium. The sequence continues at coordinate 10,343 of JAFPWZ010000094.1, read as the reverse complement.
CCAAGATATTAACGAATCAGCGATGACAAGGGTATTTGTTGCGGCGGAACTGCCGGAGGGCGTAAAGCAAAGCCTATCCGCGTATGAAGAGAGCCTTAAGCGTTCGGATGCGAGGCTGAATCTCGTGGATCCCGATTTATCGCACATTACCCTGAAGTTTATAGGCGAAGTCGATACCGTTAAACTCAAAAAGATAGAGGAGCGCCTCTCCGAAATCAAATACAGCCCGTATACGATGCGGCTTTCCAGGATATCGTTCAATAATCCGAGATCGCCGCGTGTCGTCTGGGTAAACGGAAGCGACGGCGGCAGATCGGCACGGCTAGCCGCGATGATGGAGGAATCGCTTTCCGAGTTAGGCATTCCGAAGGAAGAGCGGCAGTTTAAGATACATGTGACGCTCGCGCGTATCAAAGAGTATCACCCCTCCCTCATGCCGATAGTAAAAGGACTCGGCGACGCGGATGTTGCCGAGTTTGAGATAAACGGCTTTTCCTTAAAAAAGAGCTTGCTGACCCCGAAAGGTCCCATATACAGCGACATAATGAGAGTTGACTTCTGAAATGACGCAGCGGTTCAATGAATACGAGACGGAAGTGCTGGAATCCATACGCCCCGGCGAAGGCGAGAGAGCGGAGATACTCGGTCTCGGCGGGGAACTCACGGACGCGGTTAACGCAAGCGGCATTGCAAAGGGAATGATTACGGGCTCGGTTGCACGCGACACATGGATATCGGGGGACAGGGATCTCGACGTTTTCATGCTCTTTCCCCCCGAACTCACGCCCGAAGAACTGGAGGAGAAGGGGCTTTCGCTTGCAAAAGCCATAGCCTCGGAGTTCGGCGGCGATTACGTCGAGAAATATGCCCAGCACCCCTACCTCAATGCCGCCATACGCGGCTTCGACGTTGACCTTGTTCCGTGCTATGCGGTCGAAGATGCCTCTAAGATTAAGAGCGCGGTCGACAGAACGCCTTTTCACACCCGCTACATGAAGAGCAGAATCGCGGATAAGACCGATGACGTGAGGCTTCTCAAGATGTTTTCGAAGGCATGCGGCGTCTACGGCTCGGATCAGATGACCGGAGGCTTTGCGGGGTATCTCTGCGAGATCTTCATCTGCTATTACGGCGGTTTCCGCGAGTGCATAACTGCAGCGGCTGAAAACTGGCATACGGGGCTGGTTATCGATTTGGAGAAGCATCAGGCGAAAGAGTTTGAGGATCCGCTTATCGTGATTGACCCCACCGACCCGCGAAGGAATGTTGCCGCGTCGCTTACTCAGACTAGAATGTCGGAGTTCTGCGAGTTTGCCCGCGGTTACCTGAAAAATCCGTCAAAGGAGTTCTTCGTCCGCAGGACGGGAATGCCGATATCAAAGGAGGAACTCTCAGAAAAGCTGAGAGAGCGCGGGACTGCGCTTTACGGCATTGTCTTTAAGACGCCCGGGATTATTCCGGACGTCATAGTGCCGCAGCTGAAGAGAAGCGAGGGTTCAATCGCCGCACTTCTCGAACGGCACGGTTTCGGCATAAACCGCTGCGGCTCGTATATGGGTGACGAAAACTGCATAATTCTCTTCGAGATGCTTACGGACAGCCTTCCCGCAGTCGAAAAGCGCGTCGGACCGCCGGTTCGTGAGAGCGAAAACGCGGAGAGATTCATTGCAAAGCATCTGGGAAAGACGATGTCTGGACCGTATATCAAAGACGACCGATACTATGTCGAGATCGGGCGCAGGTATCCGACCGTCATGTCGCTTCTTGAATCCCGCGATTTCGTCGAATGCGGGCTCGGAAAGCATGTCAAGAATTCGGTTATGAAGAAATACGGCGTTGTCCGCGGCTCCGAATGCCACAGCGACGAGTTTGCGGTATTCCTCGGGGAGTTCTTTGAGGAGAAATCTCCGCTCGTGAAGATCCTTGAAAGGGATTTTAAGGAATGATTTAAGGAAAAGGAAGGATTGAAGGAAAAGAAATGATTGAAAGGAAAGGAATGATTGAAAGGAAAAGGAAGGATTGAAGGAAAAGAAATGATTGAAAGGAAAGGAATGATTGAAAGGAATGCATAAACACTTTTAATCTTCCGAGACAATTTAAGAGGGACCAATGAATAAAGAAGGAGAAGCACTTACCGCCGAGAACTTTGACGCCGCTCTCAAGTATCTGGATGTCCTCGAGAGCCGGAGCATTATCTCGGAGAATGCCGGGGAGATAGCCAAAAACGGTTCCTGCGAGGCGCTGAACGATTTTCTCAGAGTGCTTTACTACAATAACTGGCTCATAAATACGAGATGGCAGGACTGGACCGGTATCGCCGAGACACACCTCGGTCACCGCGAACTCCTCAAAGAGGCGGATGTCGAGACAATCCGAAAGATTCTGACCGTACATGTAAGAATCGACAGGCTCTTCCCCGGCGATATCGCCGACATTATCTCGAAGGGGTATATGTTCGCCATCTTTAAGCGGATTGAAGAGCTTAAAGAGCCGTATCTTGCCGAAAAAGGAAATTAATAACTGTTTTACCGGCATACCCCATTATAATCATGACCTCGCTGAAACTTATCTCATGGAATGTCAACGGCATCCGCGCCTGCGCCAAGAAAGGATTATCGGACTTTATCGGCACCGCCTCTCCCGATATTCTCTCGGTTCAGGAGACGAAAGCCAATGAAGATCAGCTGACCTCGGTCATACGTCACCCGAAAGGGTATTTCTCGTATTTTTCGTCCGCCGAGAGAAAAGGATACAGCGGAGTGGCGACTTTCACGAAGACCGAACCCCTTTCCGTTGAGAGAGGCTTTAATATCGGCGAGTTCGACAGCGAAGGGCGCGTTCTCCGGCTTGAGTATCCGGATTTTTATCTCTTCAATATCTACTTCCCCAACGGCGGTGCATCCCCCGAGCGCCTTGATTACAAGATGCGGTTTTATGCCGAATGCTTAAAGCAGTTCAAAGCTCTCACGGATGCGGGAAAAAACGTTGTAGTCTGCGGCGACGTCAACACGGCGCATAAGGAGATAGATCTGGCAAGACCTAAGGAGAACTCGAATGTCTCGGGTTTCCTGCCGATTGAACGCCGGTGGATAGACGACCTTATCGGGAGCGGTTTTTCCGATACGCTCAGAATGTTTGACGAAAGCCCGGGCAGATACACATGGTGGGACATGAAATCCCGTGCCAGGGACAGAAATGTCGGCTGGCGCCTGGATTATTTCTTCGTGAGCAAAAGCATGAAGGAGAACGTGAAATCGGCGGCGATTATGCCCGATATCTTCGGATCGGATCACTGTCCGATATCGATTGAGATAGAGTTTTAATAGAGGACTCTTAAAAGAGAGACCTTTAAAAGAGAGATTCAGCCGCATTCGGCAGACGGATCCCGGATACTTTTGAACACTCATAAATCTGATAAACCCCAAGAGATATAACTAAAAGAGATATAAGAGACAGGAATACAATGGCAGGCGGAATGGAGATAAGAAAAGCACTCGATGAGATTGTTGACCGCGATTACACATTTATGCACATCTGCGGCACTCACGAGGCGTCAATTGCACGTTCGGGGCTGAGAAGTATTCTGCCGAAGGGGCTCAAGATTGTCATGGGTCCCGGCTGTCCCGTATGCATAACGCCGCAGGGGGAGATCGACGCGGCGCTCGAACTTGCGGCAAAGGGCTGTATTATCGCGACATACGGCGACCTTATGCGTGTGCCGGGGACAAACGGCAGTCTGGATACCTGCGGCGGCGACGTCCGCGTTGTTCAGGGCGTCCATAAAGCCGTCGAGATTGCAAAGGAGTGCCCCGATAAGGAAGTCGTTTTTATCTCGGTCGGCTTCGAGACAACCGCACCCACGGTTGCGGCGACAATCCTCACGAATCCGCCGGATAACTTCAGCATACTGTGCTCGCACAGGTTCGTGCCGCCGGCGATGAAGTTCCTTCTAGAACAGGGCGAGGCAAAGCTCGACGGATTTATGCTCCCCGGACATGTCTGCGTAGTTACGGGATACGAGATGTACGAGCAGTTCAAGGTCCCGCAGGTGGTTGCCGGTTTTGAGCCCGAAGATATTCTTCTCGGTCTGTATATGCTCGTGAAGCAGGCAAAAGAGGGAAGGGCGGACGTGGAAAATGCCTATCCGCGTGCCGTCGACAGAATGGGCAATCAGAAAGCCATGAAGATGCTCTACGAGGTCTTTGAGCCCACCGATGTCGAGTGGAGAGGTTTCCCCGTAATTCCCGATTCCGGTCTGAAACTCAAGCCCAAATACGAGAAATACGATGCTTTGAAGAAGTTCGGCGTCGAGATTAAGCACGTCGAGAAGAACTCGGCATGTATCTGCGACAAAGTCCTCAGAGGCATCCGCGACCCGACCGACTGCAAGCTCTTCGGCAAGGCGTGCACACCGAGGAAACCAGTGGGTCCGTGCATGGTCAGCCACGAAGGCGCATGCAGAATCTGGGCGCTTTACAATCAGAAGCGCTGATTGGCACGGAATCGCCGATTGACAAGATTAATCACGCATTAATACAAGATAATATCCGATTATATCGGCGATTGATCGGCATTCCGCCGATAAACAAATATTTATTTTGTGCCCTGATAGGGTAGAGGATATCCTGAGAGCCTCCGGAGCTTTCGACCCGGGTTCAAGTCCCGGTCAGGGCGCTCTTTAGTTACGTTTTTATCATACCTGTAATAATACATAATTCATACCTGACTGTGCCTCAAACCTGCGCAATCAGACAAAAATATCATTGATAAGGCGCAGGTATCGGAAAATAACCCCGCGTAGCGCTGAAACTTAAACAGTTGCACAATTAACTTTATCGGACGCGTTGAAAGACAGAATATGAACATAAAGAAAGGGGTTTACGAAAAGAGTTGAACAAGTATGTCTGATCTGGAAAGTTTAGCTAATTTTTCCGTTAACGTAACCGCGATGACGGAGAATATCGGTCCCTTCATTCAGGAGATGCCGGATAAGATAGTCAACGGCGATCTCTTTGCAATACTGATAACCTTTATTGTCCTTTACTGTGCGGTCTTTCTTCTGATCAAATCGGCGAAGTATCTGGTTGCGTTCATCAAGAAATTCATAATCTTTGCAATATTTGTCCTCGCGGTCTATATCTTCGTCAAGGAATTCCTATTCAAAGTGCTGACCGAAGGTTTCACGCCCGATGTGCTCGTAGTCGGCGGTTTCGGTCTCATCTGCGGAATTATCGCGGTAATTGTGGCTCTCTCGAGCGTAATAGGTGCGCACAGAAAGAGAAAGGAAGAACAGGCAAAGAAGGAGGAGGAAGCAGCGGCGGCACAGTCGCAGGCGGCATACGCATCCGTTGCCGGATCTCCTGCGGGTTACGGAAACGGCATTGGCGATGTTAACGGCGCCGGCGGGCAGGCTCAGTACGGACAGATGCCGCAGGGCGCATATGCAAACGGCTATCCGAACGGCACCGTTCCCCACCAGTATCCGCCTAATTACGCGTATCTGCCGACGCAGCTGTCGATGCTCACCACAGACAATTCCATAGGAATGGTCATAATCTCTTTGGCAGTGGCAGAATTCGGTGTCTTCTCATCCAAGACGATAGCGACGGCAACGGTCAATACCGGCATTGCATTCTTTGTTATGTTCATGATAGCGGCGCTTATCTTCATCAAACTGACTTACCACAATTACCTCACCGGACTTTGGCATTTCTTCGTCGCTTTCATGATCGGAGTTGTCATGACATTCATTCTGGGCTATTTCTGGGCGGGAATCCCGCTGGAGACACTCATGTCGGATCAGTTCTTCTCATCCGAAGCCCTTGTTGCGCTTATCACCGGACTTTCACTGAGTCTGTTCATGAGCGGCAGAGGGCAGGATTTCCAGAACAGCTGAAATTAATTCTTAAAATTTGAAAAAAAGAAAACTCATTTCTTTTTCATTTATTCATCCTTTTCAGTTTTACAATTATCCCCATTATCAGCATTTCATTTTCAGCAGTTATCTGCACGGCTCATCAATACGGATAGAGTATGAAGAATCCCAGACACAGGACAAAGAATAACCACGTACTGCGGTTAACTTCGCGTATTCTGCCGCAGACTGCCTTCATAATCGGGTATACCACGAAAGCACTGCAGATACCTATTCCTATGTTGTAAGTAAAAGACATCATGACCACGGCGAAGATCGCAGGCAGATACTCGGTCATGTCCTTAAAGTCGATATCTATAATCGATCTGAACATGATGAAGCCTACGGCAATCAGAACCGCTCCGGACGCCGCCGCAGGAATCGCGGCAAACAGCGGCGCAAAAAAGAGACTTGCCGCGAAGAGCAGCGCGATAAAGACGGCAACAAGACCGGTTCGTCCGCCGCATGTAACCCCGGATGCCGATTCGATAAAAACTCCGCATGTTGTCGTTCCGAGCACCGGCGCAATCATATTTGCCAGCGAATCCGCCAGAAACGGCTTTTCTATATTATCGAGGTTGCCTTCCTCATTCAGCAGACCTCCTTCACGCGAGACTCCGATTATGCTTGTCATCGTATCCAGGAACGAGAGGATGAATATGGAAAAGATAACGGAGAGCATGCCGAAGGTCAGAGCTCCGGCAATATCCATCTGCATGAAAGTCGCCGTCATGTCGGGAGGCATGCTGACCACGGCTTCCGGAAGGGGCGAGAGTCCGAAGACAAATGCCGCAATCGTCGTGAATATCAGACCGATGAAGATTGCCGCCCGAACTTTGCGCACCATCAGCACAAGTATGATCAGAAGACCGATAACGGCGAGAAGGACATTCGTTTCATAGAAATATCCTATGTGAACCGGCGAAAATGAACCTTCTATGCGTATGATGCCGGTATTCAGAAGACCGATAAGGATTATGAAAAGCCCGAGACCTGCCGTGAAACTGCATTTCAGGTTATAGGGTATAGATTCGCAGAGGACTTTTCTGCCGCCAAATACGGTTATCAGCATAAGGAGAATGCCGCTTAAGAATATCGCTCCCAGTGCCGTCTGCCAGGAATAACCCATGATGCCGCAGACCGTGAAGGCAATAAAGGCATTCTCGCCCATGAAGGGCGCAATCGCAAACGGGCGGTTGGCATAGACACCCATTACAAGAGTGCCGGTGAATGCGGTGAGTATTGTTGCCGCCATTGCGGCTTCGAAGGGCATTCCCGCTGAAACCAGGATTGACGGATTTACGACGATGATATATGCCATCGCGAAGAATGTGATAAATCCGGCATATGCCTCGGTCTTTACCGTAGTTCCGTATTCATCGAGATGAAAGATTTTATTCAATATTTCCAAACCGACACCACTCCAATTGCAGGATTACTAACAAGATTTAGCGAAAATCTATTTGAAATTTATTATTTTCAACGGAAGGCTCCTGTCAAACCGCTCGGACAGCCATGCCGGACCGCATTTTTGTAATTAGTGTATGATTATTGTATGTCATAATGCCAGAGTATCTTCTTGCATGTGCAGTGATTTCCCAGATGGCAGACCGCGATATCCGTGCAGACAAATGATTCCGGCATTACGGGCAGATCCCGTATCTGATAGATATCGCCGTTTCCGAGGGTTATATGCGGCGAAAAACGCCGGCTGTCAACGTTTACGAGATAATCGGATGAGTAATTCAGGGTGAAATCCGTTATCGGAATTTTGTCGGGATACACCATATCGGGAGTGACCCTGCCGAGATTGAACTCTTTCAGAACCGAACTTATCTCGGACTGCATCTCGATTATTATTTCGTCTTTTACGATGTCCATCCCCGAGACGATTATGTTTTCCGAGGTTTTTACAGCCGCAAATCCCTTATACGCGGCGGTGTAGGGAAGGTAGCGGTCGCCGATACGTGCGAGTGATTCGGCGATATCGTCAACGGCGTCAAGTTCTATGGCACCCATGGCAAGCGAGACATGCGGAAGTGTCCTTGTAAGACTGAGAGGGACGCGATTGTCGGCCGATCTCCGTATAATTTTCTTGTTGAGTTTTACGCAGAGTTCCGCCATCTCCCCGGGAGGAAGAAGGACTATGTCAACGGCAACGGCCTTTGAGACCTGCCCGGGATATCTCTCCGCAGTTTTTTCCCCTGTCTTTTCCGCGGTCATGCATAAGTATGGTCTCTGAAGATATATCTGATTTATTTCGGAATTTGATCGCCTGCTGCCGGCGGGCTTTCAACGGACACTTTCATTATCTTTATTAATCTGAGAGATCGACGAATATATATGACCATTGAATCTGATATTGTAATTCCCGCTGACGTCCCTAAAAACGCGGAAGCGACATATAAAGCAAACTATAAGCTGATTACGGGAGGCAGCGGAAGGCTGATGCTCTTCGCCGGCGACCAGAAGACCGAGCACTTAAACGACGACTTTTACGGCACCGACATCCACCCCGATGATGCCGATCCCGAACATATGTTCCGTATCGCAAGCGGCAGCAGAGTGGGTGTTTTCGCATCGCAACTCGGTCTTATCGCACGCTACGGAAAGAGTTATCCGAATGTGCCCTACCTTGTGAAGATGAACTCGAAGACTCATCTTGTCAAGACCGACCAGAAAGACCCGTTAAGCCCTCAGCTCTGGACAATACAGCAGGTCGTGGAACTCCGCGACAGTGCGAAACTTAAGATTGCAGCGGTCGGCTACACTATCTATCTCGGAAGCGAATACGAGGATGTAATGCTTTCTCAGGCGGCGCAGATTATTTACGAGGCTCACAAGCACGGCCTTGTCGTCGTTCTCTGGATATACCCGCGCGGAAAGGCGGTAAAGAACGAGAAGGACGCTCACCTAATCGCGGGCGCGGCAGGAACCGCGGCGGCGCTGGGTGCGGATTTCGTCAAGGTCAACCCGCCCAAGGAAGAGGGTAAGGATTCCGCCGAACTCCTGAAAGAGGCTGCAAAAGCGGCGGGACGGACAAAACTTGTCTGCGCCGGCGGTTCGAGCACTTCCGCGGAGAAGTTCCTCTCACAGTTATATGCGCAGATTCACACGGGCGGCGCTTCGGGTAACGCAACCGGCAGAAATATCCACCAGAAATCGCTGGATGAGGCAATCCGCATGTGCAATGCGATATCGGCCATCACAATGGACAATGCGGACGTAGCAAAAGCACTTAAGATATACAACGGCAATAAGGCAGCGGCAAAAAAGACAGCCGCAAAGCCCGCCGCGGCTAAGACAGCGGCAACAAAGGCGGCTCCGGCAAAGGCGACCGCGACAAAAGCAGCAGCCAAAAAGGCAACGACTGTGAAGACTGCCGCTGCCAAAACAACCGCAACAAAGACAAACGCTGCTAAAGCACCCGTTGCCAAACCGGCTGCCAAGCCTGCCTCAAATACAAAGGCAACGGCAGCAAAACCCGCAGCAAAAACACCGGCGACAAAAGCAAACACTGCCAAAACAACCGCTGCTAAAACAACAGCTGCAAAAACGAGCGCAGCAAAAGCACCGGCAACAAAAGCAAACACTGCCAAAGCAAACACTGCCAAAGCAACCGCTGCTAAAACAACAGCCACAAAAACGAGCGCAGCTAAAGCGCCGGCGACAAAAGCAGGCACAACAAAAGCTGCCGCAGCCAAAACAACTGCTGCCAAAGCAAAAGCAACCAAATCAAAGGCAAAAAAATAAACCAGCGGCGATAAACCAAACCATTTTTTACAGTCTTTAAAAAAATATTTGACTATTTTAGGCATTATTTGACCATTGTTTGGGTTTTTGTCCCACATGCCACAGTTATTAATAATAAGATTTAAGTCATAATGATACAGATTTAGCGCATCAATATATAATTTTAAACAGGTCGAATTCGACCTGTTTGGGCAGACTGGTGAGGGTTGATATGACAAATACCATAAAAAAGGATATTATTCATGCGAAAGGCTTTGATATTGGAATTTATACTACAGATTATGAAAATGAATTCATTTCATTGACTGATATTGCCCGATACAAAAGTGATATGCCACACGACGTGATAAAAAACTGGTTGAGAAATCGTGAAACAATAGAATTTCTGGGCATATGGGAAAGTTTACACAACCCAAACTTTAAACAGGTCGAATTCGACCTGTTTAGAAATGAGGCAGGATTAAATGCATTCACAATGACCCCCACGAAATGGATCGAGGGCGTAAATGCAATAGGTATTGTGACAAAGGCAGGTCGTTATGGAGGCACTTATGCACATTCAGATATCGCACTTGAGTTTGCGTCTTGGGTATCAGCTGAATTTAAGTTATATATCATAAAGGACTATCAGCGGATTAAAAAGGATGAAAACAGCCGCCTGTCTCTTAACTGGAAT
>JAFPWZ010000093.1 GCA_017412625.1 Methanomicrobium sp. | reverse complement strand
GAGAGGGTAAAGGGCATCATCTCCATGAATCCCAGTCCCGTCATTATGTTGCGCACAAGTCCGAGATTCTTCTGATACGGATGTTCTTTGCCGATTGTGAAGGTATTGGGCAGTTCCGCGACGAGATTGTCGAATCCGTAGGCAATGGCGACATCCTCGAAGATATCCCAGTCGTGCATGATATCGTTTCTGTAGCAGGGCGCAAGAACACGGACTTTATCCGTGGTCTTGGGGTCGCCGACCGGCTCGGCATCGAATCTCATTCTTCTGAGATTCTCGCACATCTCTTCGGCATTGAGGTTGAATCCGAGAAGTTTGTTGCACTCCGAGACGCTGACCGTCCTCTCCACGGGTTCCATCGTGGGCATGGTAACGCCGTCGACCTCCACGCTCTCAATCTTTCCGCCGGCTTCCGCAAGAGCGGCGCAGATGATGTTTGCCGCAATTCTGACGGCTTTCTCGTCGGTTCCCGTGCAGTCGAGGAGGATATTCTTTGTCTCGGTCGTGACCTTGGTGAGTTCGCCGTTGATGATAGGCGGGAAAGAGAGGACATTATCCTCGCTGTCGACGATGAGCGGATATCTGTCGAACTTCTCGACAAGACGGGCATAACTGATTCCTTTCGGGTGTTCCTTCAGTATCTCGTCCATGCTCATCTCGCGGTCGAAGTCGAGCGGAACGAATTTGCGTCCTTTCTCCGAGGCAATGTATCTGAACGGTGCTTTGACTTTGTCGAGGTCGTGAACGCCGATGGCCACCTTTGCGCGTCCGCGTCCGACCGCCCAGTGGAGTGCCTCCTGGAGTCCCATGAGGCTCTGAATGCTCTCGGAGGTAAAGTTAAGCCCGCGTATGACCGCGGATGCGAGGACAGGTCTGATCTCCTTCAGAGCGCCGTCGACCTCGAACTTTATTCCCGAGGGTTTGACGTCGTATCTCTTGAGTCCGGTCTCGATATTGAGGAAACCTCTCATGGCACGTGCCGCGCCTTCGGTCGAGAACATGTCGGGTCTGTCCGGGAAGAACTCGACATCGAAGTGATCGTCCTCATATCTCTCGATATCCGCGGCGATCATAGGAAGTCTCTCTATTATGATGTCCCTGCTGACGCCGGTCAGCTCTTCCAGATACTTGTATGGGAGTGTGATTACAGCCATTTTCAGTCCTCCCCCTTATTTGCGACTCTTTCATCGGTATCGCCGCATGCCGTAGCCTTAATCTCGTTTCTGTTCATGGGCACGCTCCTTATCCAGTCGACATCGCTCTTATAGAGCTGGCGGAGATCTTTAAGTCCCATCTTGAGCATTGCCACTCTCGAGATTCCCAGTCCCCATGCCAGAACGGGGTATTTGACGCCCCACGGTGCGGTAACTTCCTCGCGGAATATGCCTGCGCCGCCGAGCTCCACCCATCCCAGACCGTCGACGTAGACCTCGGGCTCAACGGACGGCTCGGTGTATGGGAAGTATGCCGGTCTGAACCTGACATTGGTAAAGCCCATCCTCTGATAGAATTCCTTTAAGAAGCCCATGAGGTGTCTGAACGAGACATCCGAGTCCATGACAATGCCTTCGAGCTGCTCGAATTCGGGAGTATGGGTCGGGTCGATTGCTTCGCGGCGATATACGCGTCCTATGCAGAAGACCTTTAAGGGATCGTGAGGGTGATCCTTCAGATACTGAATCGAAAGACCCGTGGTATGTGTCCTCAGGACACACTGTTTTGCCTTCTCCTCGCTCCATTTGCCGCCCCAGCCTGTCGATGAGGTATCGCCGCCGTGCTCGTGTATGTCGCGGATTGCCTTGTAATACGGCGGCAGTTCCGCTTCCATGTCGAGGAAGAAGGTATCCTGCATCTCTCTTGCCGGGTGATCCTGCGGCTGGAAGAGAGCGTCGAAGTTCCAGAACGAGCTCTGAATTACGCTGCCGTACATCTCGGTAAAGCCCATACTTATGAGAATGCCTCTCATCTCGTCGATGAGCTGCTGATAGGGGTGTTTTTTGCCGGCGAAGATCCTCTTTGGCGGAGTCTGAACGTTATAGTTGCGGAGTTTGAGTTTTGTCCATTCGCCGGTGCGTATCTGCTCGGCGGTAAGGGTGCTGGTCTCGATTCTCAGGTCAAGACCCTTCTCGACGAGATCTTCACCCTCCTTTGTTATCTCGATGTAGTATTCGGTGATCTCGTCTTCGGTGATGAGTTTTCTCTTAAGGAGTTCTTCCGTGCCGGCTGATTTGACCGAGAGGTCTTTGAGTGCGAGTTCGTCGGCGCCCAAAGGAACGTCACCTACCTTTGAGGCAATGCCGTCTTTTATTGTAACCCAGCCCTTCTTTCTGAGCCAGCCGATTCCGAGTTTTGCGCTCGGGTTTGCCTGTAAGTCCTTTAAGGCAATGGATTTCTCAAACGAGTCGTAAAGACGGCGCTCGGGCAGTCCTTCCTTCGCATACTTTGCGCCTTCTTCGGTATATGCATAGGCGACGGTCTTATCCGCGATAAGCTTACAGTAGCCGCGGGAATCGAGGAGTTTTGCATACTGCACCACGGCCTCCTCGGAGGTGTCCATAATTATTGCGAGATACTTTACCGAAGGTCTGGCAAGGTTAAGTATCTTTAACGAAAATCCCGATTTCTCGTCCGAACCCGACTCGAGCATGCTCACGGCGTTGCGTATCGGGTTGAGCGCAATGTTCTTCTTCTCTTCGAGGACGCTGAGAATGTCTTTTAACGGGTTTAATGCCGAGATAATCGGAAGGGTATTGTCGGAGATTGATGAAGCAACCTTCTCCTGATAGTGCTGTTTCTTCATCTCCGCATCTTTGAGCGGCTTTAAAACCGCAAGCAGTCTTTTCTCGTTGTATGTCAGTTCCGTCTGTTCCATATTTTACTCCGCCATATGTGATACTTCATCGAGTTTTTCGTTGAAATCCTTTGTAAATTCTTTTATTCTCTCAAATGTCTCTTTCTTGCAAGTGCCGCAGAGGAGTTCTCCGGCTTTGCAGGCTCTGCACATCTCTTTAAGTTCCTCATCGTCCTCCTGCATGTGGAAGACGTTCAGGAGATATATCGAGCACTTTTCGGGCTCGCCGCCGAGTTTCTTCTGCTCTTCGAGCGTCATTCTGCCGCCTGTGAGTGCACCCATGATCTTCTTTTTAATGTCTTTTTCCGGCTCGTCGAATCTGAAGAGACTCTCGGGGACGCTCGAGGACATCTTGCCGCCGGTAAGCCCCTGAAGGAAGGTATGATAGGTTGAAGATGGAAGATAGAATCCGTATCCGCCGCATTCGACCTCGATCTTTCTGACGAGTTCGTCGGCATAGGCAATGTCGACGCCTTTGACATCGATATGTCCTTCAAAGCGTTTGCAGCCGTTTTTGCCGAACTCTTTCTCGACCATGTCCATGGCCTCGGCGGGTGCGTTCTTTGACCTTATACTTACGCCGTCGTCGGTTTTGAGGATTGTAAACATCCTCAGACTGTTTGCGACGTCGCGTGTCAGTCTGATATGCGGGTCCTGGTCGATTCCGACGGGCACCACGGTCGGCGCGGGTCCGTATTTCAACTGCGGGTATAAAATATCGGCGACCTGGGTTGCCACGCTCATTGCATGGGCAAGCGAGGTCTCGGGGGTAAATCCGTAGATTGCCGTAAGCTGTGAGAAGTTTATTCTGATTGCGCTCTCGAAGGCGAGATCCTTGAGTCTGTCGTTCTCGCTCTGATAGTATCTCTCGCCTTTGTATCCGAGCGCGTAGAGCCATGAAAGATACTTCTCGCCGAAGAATTTGCACTTCTCCCACGAGAGACCGCGGACTGCGTGGGCTTCGCGGTCGGCGATGGATATGAAACCCGTGCCGCCGCGGTTCGTGTGCCAGACGACCTCTTTCATTACCATGAGATGTCCGAGGTGCGGATATCCCGAGGGCATGAAACCCGTAATTACGTAGAATTTTTTCTTGGCGGCGATTGCGTCGGCAATAAGTGAATAGTCGCGGTTGCCGCTGACGATATTTCTTCTCAGGAATGTCGGGGCATCTTCAATGCCTTTTACGATATCCTGTATCGGCTCGATTCCGAACTCCCTGTATAATTTCTCCATGTCAATATTCGGAGTGCTTGACCACGGATTTATCTCGGACTGCATGTTATCTTTCAGGATCTTCTCTATTATTTGTATCTTCAGTCTATTATTCTTGCACTTTCTGTATGCACTTTCTTTAACCGCTGTCGGGTTCCTGCGCCCTTCGTCTTATGCCCTTCGTCTTATGTTTTAACTCACATCTTGACGCGGGCAAACTCGATATATTCTATATTGTCTGTATTTACACAGGCAAAAAGCATCTTCTTGCGAACGCTGTGGGCAAGCCTTACCGAGCGCGATACCACGCTCATCGGCATTGATTCGGTCACGGGGATTGCGTGCACAAGAAGCTCGGAATGCTGGGTTCCTCCGGAATATACCCTGAAATGATGCCCGAATTTATAGGCTGTCCGCGGTATGTTCTTAAGGTCGCGAAGATGCGTGTAGGCTTTGATCTTGTATGCGAGTTCGTGGTCGGCGGCGGTGACGCGCCCGAAGTATTCCTCGCGTGTCACGGCTATGACGCCTTTACCGTCGTTTTTGTCATCCCGTGATTCCTCTTCGGATTCGGCACCGAATCTGTCCTCTTCAAGTTCCAGAATGCCCCTGTCCGTGAGGTAGAGCGCTTCCGCGGGTGAGAGCGAGAGTCTCTCGCTGTCGAGGCGGGTGCCGAAGAGCACCTTCTCGTATTCCGATTCGGGACTTACGTGCAGGATTACGGTGTTTCCCATGACCTTGCCCTTAACCTTTCCGAACTCGAATCCCGAGACGCCTTCGGGGGGGTTTACCGATTTTACCTCATAGTAGGTTATCTCGTTTTCGTCGTCGCCGACCGCGAGAATCAGCTGTTTTCGCATGTTTCTTGCGGTGCGTGTCTCCTCGATTACCTTTTGGAACACGACGAGGTCGCGCTCGGAGAGCACCCGCATCGTGTAGAAGGAGGTGCCTGTTCCGGGCTTCTGTCCGCGTTTAAAGACCCTGAAATCATGCGGTCCCGACTGAATGACAAAGCCGCGTTCGCGGATGTCGCGATAGACCAGAAACTTTCGCAGAAATTCGGATTTTTCGGTGCATACGGTCAGAAGTTCGTCGTATGTGTAGTCCTTTACGGTTATCTTTTCTCTTCCTATAAGGTAGAGCGCCTCTTCGGGAGAGAGTCTGAGGGCGGTTTTTGTAACGGCGGTTTTGCTGTCGCTTTTATTTTCGGTCTTGCCGGCTTTGTCGTCGGCGTCCCGATCTTTTGCGGTCGTTCTTCCGTCCG
>JAFPWZ010000092.1 GCA_017412625.1 Methanomicrobium sp. | reverse complement strand
CTCATGTGCCGTGCAGCCGTTAAGTACGGCGGCGGGCACACAGTTTCAGGTGTCCGGTCACAAGCGTCTGTCATTCATCAAGAACGGCGCCTTCTATGACATAGACCGCGGTGCCGAACCTGATATCTATATCAAGGATCCGTATTTCATATATGACAGAAAGGCGCTTACGAACTATATCAACAATCAGATCAAATGAGACAATCCGTCAAATGATCTAAACCCTAATATCCTTTTTTAACTTAAGTATTGATATCGGAGTGATTTTTGTGAATAAGAAAATTCTATGTTTACTTCTGATGTTTTGCGTTGCGGCAGCAGCGGCTTTGGCGGGCTGCACGGCTCAGACACAGGACGGCACGGCGGATAACTCTCACGGGAAGGTCATTGAAAAGAGCATGCCCTTCGATCCGAATATGGCATCGATAAGTTCAAAGACGGTTACGCTCTATCCGTATAGTACACGGAATCCGGAAAATACAACTCTGTATTTCGTAAACGGCGGAGAAATTCCTTATGTATCCCTTGAAGAATACATGGTCTTTCTGGAAAAAATCGGCAATGCATCTACGCAGGGCTACAGTCTGACCTTCAAAGCCGACGGCGACAAAGCATCGTTTGTCAGGGAAAACGGATATTCCGCGGATTTCGATTTCCAAAAGAATACCATTCACTTTACCGATTATAACATGTTTGTGAAGACGCCCAACGGACCTCTGCTTGATGTTACATTTATTCACGATAATGTTGCATCGCTTTTCCAAAAGGATGAAGAACGAAGCTATGAGAGATACGGTGAGGAGATAACAATACCTCTGAGTGATTACGGTATCGGAATGCTCCATAAGGACGGCAGTTATTATATTCCGTTACAGACCTTCTGCGATATCTTTGTGGCACCGAAGTTCACGTCTCTCGTGTATAACGGAGAAGTTGTAATTATTACCGGTTCATTTACGGATGGAGATGAACTTTCGAAAGTCTATTACAGCGTCCCTAAATCGGAGAGATCAAAGGAAGCCGCGGAGTTTGACTACAAAGAACTTTGTCTGGCTCTGGATCATTATTACGGACTGAAGGAAGTCCACAGGATAAAGAACTTTGACGCGATATTCCGCGAGTGCGGATATGATCATTACCTTAAAGGTACTAATCAGACCCTTGCCGATGCGGCACTTTACCAGTTCATAATTTCACAGCTTGATGATCTGCACAGCGGCTTTAAGAGTGTTTCTTTCAGAACCGACAAAGACGCATATAATAAAGAAATATCCGGTTTTCTTCGCGGCTATTCGGACAGATCTTTAAGGAACGAAAGAGAGGCATTGTTGAAAGCCCGTGCGAAATATTATCCCGGCGGCGTTCCGCATTATGAAGAGTTAGGCAATACGGCATACATTACCTTTGACAGCTTTAAAGATGACCACGTCGGGGATTACTATTCGGCACCCAAAGAAAATGAGCTTGACGATAACATACGTCTGATGCAGTATGCCTATGACCAAATCACAAGAAAGGGAAGTCCGATTGAGAATGTTGTCATGGACTTATCCATCAATACGGGCGGGGTCATATATGATGCGGTCTATGTGACCGGTCTCTTCCTTGAGGAAGGGCAGATCAGTGCTGCAGATGAGCTTACCGGTGCCCTTACCTCGGCACATTACAGGGTGGACATCAACAGGGATCATCTCTTTGACGAGAGAGATACTCTTGCCGGAAAAGGCTATAATTTATACTGTCTCGAATCGCCGGTAAGTTTCTCCTGCGGCAATCTGGTTCCGAATGTCTTTAAAGATACCACTCATGTTACGCTCATAGGACAGACCTCCGGCGGCGGATCATGTGCCGTGCAGCCGTTGAGTACGTCTTCGGGTACGCTGTTCCAGGTCTCGGGAAACATGCGCATGTCCTTCATCAAGAACGGCGCCTTCTATGACATAGACAGGGGCGCGGAGCCTGATATTTACGTCAGAGATCTCTCCGTCCTGTATGACAGACAGAAGCTGACGGACTATATTAACAATAAGATACTATAATCGGATCACAATATTATCGGATCAACACAAAATAATTTTTGAACTTTTTTACTTTTTTACATAATTATGCGGCTTTTGATGAGTTATTTCGGGTTATAATGAGATACTATAATGATACCGGAAAACCGACTAAATAGGTACAATATACAATACAGTTGATATCATGGCATCGGATATGACCTCAAAGGAACTTGAAGACAAATACTTCATGAAGGCATTCGGACGCGACTTAAAGATAGTAAAAGGCAGCGGCAGCTATGTCTGGGACGAGAACGGAAAGAAATATCTGGACATGCTCGCGGGAATTGCGGTCTGCTCGACGGGTCACTGCCATCCCAAGGTAGTCGACGCAATCTGCCGTCAGGCTCACGAACTCATACACATATCAAACCTCTTCCTCGTGCCGGGTCAGGGCGAGCTCGCAAAAGAGCTCGTGGAGATCTCGGGGCTGAAGAACGGACGTACGTTCTTCTCCAACTCCGGCGCGGAGGCTAACGAAGGCGCACTCAAGCTCGCCCGCATCCGCACGGGACGCAAGAACTTTGTCGCATTCGTCGACGGCTTCCACGGCCGCACCATGGGCTCTCTTGCCGTGACATACAAGCCGGCAATCCGTGAGCCTTTCATGCCGCTGGAGCCGCAGTGCACCTTTGTCGAATACGGCAACCTCGAGGCGCTTGCAAAGGCAGTCAATGAGGATACCGCCGCGGTCATAGTCGAAGGCATTCAGGGCGAAGCCGGAGTCCTGCCCGCACCGAAGGGATTCTATGAGGGCATACGCAAAATCTGCGACGAGAAAGGCGCACTCATGATCTGCGACGAGGTGCAGACCGGCATCGGACGCACGGGTAAGTGGTTCTGCTTCCAGCACACAGGCATCACCCCCGATATCATCACGATTGCAAAAGGAATAGGAAGCGGTTTCCCGATGGGCGCTCTCGTGGCACGCGAAGGACTGACCTTCAATGCCGGCGAACACGGAAGCACGTTTGCGGGCGGACCTCTGGCATGTGCCGCGGCGCTCGCAACCCTTGATGTCCTGAAAGGCGTCCTCCCCGATGTCTCTAAGAAAGGAGAGATTCTCATGAAGGAGCTTGCCGAATTCTCACCGCGCGGAATGGGGCTTATGATCGGCATCCCCGCGGGCGAGGAACGTGCAAAGAAGATCTACGACATCTGCCTGCAAAACGGCGTCATAGTAAACTGCGCATCTCACGGAGCAATCCGTCTGGTCCCGCCCCTCACAATCTCCGAAGAGGAGATTAAGACCGCCGCCGCGGTAATAAAAGACGCATTCAGGAAGACCGCTTAGACGAAGGCAGATCATGAGTTCCGACGATACAAACAGACTGAAATCACAGGTAAGAAAGGTCTTTGAAGGCGGCGGCTACGTATTTGCGACAAAAGCCGCGAACATTGCACGCGATGCCGGTTTTACCAATCCCGCAAGACTTGCAAGCAACGAAAACCCGTTCGGAACCTCGGATGCCGCGGTCAATGCCGCAAAGGAGGCGCTGAGCAGCGGCAACCGCTATCCCGACGAGACCGCCGACTCGCTTGTAAGAGCACTTGCCGACTATCACGGCGACTGCGGCGTGAAGCTCAATGTGGTCACAGGCGTCGGAATGGACGGCGTTATCGAGAACGTCATCAGGACCTTCATTGGTGCCGGCGATAAAGTCGTGGTCAGCACCCCGACCTTCTCTTTCTATAACCTTGCGGTGACGGCGCAGGGCGGCGTTGTCCAAAACGTCCGTCGAAGAGAGGATTTCACGGTCGGCGTCCCCGAGTTTGTCGAGGCATGCCGCGGCGCAAAGATTGCCTTCATCTGCTCGCCCAATAACCCGACGGGAACGATAACGCCCGTAGAGGATATCGAGGAGATTCTGAAAGGACTTCTGAAAGAGAGCTGCATGCTCTTCCTCGACAACGCCTACGTCGATTTCTGCGATACCGATTACCGCAGGCTCATGAAGGATTACGATAACCTCATAATCGGCAGAACCATGTCGAAGGCATTCGGTCTTGCGGGTATGCGTGTCGGCTATGCATTCGTCCCCGACTGGTATCTGCCGTATTACAAAAGAGCGCAGACGCCGTTTGCATTGAACAATATCTCCATTGCCGCGGCTGTCGGCGCACTTACCGACCGCGAATTCGTAAGACGCTATGTGAATCACGTCAAAGAATGGAGAGATGCCTTCGGTGCGGGCTTAAAATACAGGGTCTACCCCGCGGGCGCCAACTTCGTAATGATCGACATGGCACCGCAGAAGAGCGATGACGTCGTTGTAAAACTCGCAAAGAAAGGCGTCATAGTCCGTTCCTGCGCGAGTTTTCCCACTCTCGGCGATACCTTCATACGTGTCAGTATCGGTGATTCATGGGAAAATGAGATGTTTATAAAGGCAATGAACGAGATATAATTCATAAAACGAAATATCCCCGAAATAACCACTTAAATAATTACATAAATAACAGTGTAAAGAAAGCGGCAAAAACATGATGGTAAGCATTACGGGAACACCCGGCACGGGAAAGACTGCGGTATCTTCTCTTCTGAGAGCGAAAGGCTATAACGTGACTGCTCAGAATGATACGATAGCGAAGTACATTCTTGAGAAGGACGAGGAGCGTGATGCAACCGTCATCGACGAAGATCTCTGGGCAGACGAGTTTCCCGTCTTTGACGGAATCATCGAGGGTCACATAACCCATATCCTCCCGTCCGACCGCGTTATCGTTCTCCGCTGCCGTCCCGATGTTCTTGAGGACCGCCTTCGAAAGCGCGGTTATTCTGCTGCGAAAGTAAAAGAGAATGTTCTTGCCGAAGCGCTGGACTCAATCCTCATCGAGACCGTGGAATGTCACGGCGATGAAGAGATACTGGAGCTTGACACAACGTCTGCCGCTGTTGAGGATACCGCCGCAATGATTGATGAATTTATAAAAGGACTCAGACCCGCACATTTCGGGGATACCGACTGGTCCGAGTTTCTTGGGTATGATCTATGACACTTGACAATTACCGTCCGCATGTGGCAGGGATTGTGACTCCCGTTGCCCGTTTCTGCATAAAACTGCATCTGACGCCGAATGCCTGCACGATAATAGCGTTTATTGCCGCCATAGCCGCAGGTATCGTATTTTACAAGTCATGGGTCCTGCCCGGCGTCGTATTTGTCATGCTGAACGGATTCTTCGATGCCATCGACGGCGCCATAGCCCGCGAGATGAATATCGCAAGTCCGCGAGGGGATTTCCTCGATCACGTTCTCGACAGATATGCGGATATCTTCATAGTCTGCGGAATATTCTGGGGCGATTTATGCCCGTGGTATATCGGTGTCTTTGCACTTACGGGCGTTCTCATGTCCTCGTATCTAGGAACGCAGGCGCAGGCTGTCGGTGCCGGCAGGTTCTACGGCGGCGTTCTCGGACGTGCGGACAGGCTGGTTCTTCTGATGGCGGGCGGCATCATTGCATACTTCGTCCCCGCAGGCGTTTACGGCCTGAGCATTCTCGGATGGGCACTCCTTATCTTCGGAGTTCTGGGACACTTTACCGCCGTTCAGCGCTTTGTCCATGTCTGGAAGGAATTAAAGCACTGAAAAATCATGCCCTGAAAAAGGAATTAATGGGACTGTAAAGGGCTGAAAAAGCAGGGTTTTCTGTCACTTCCGGAATATATCACTCATTTTTTGCGACGTTCTCAAGCGCTTCCAATACTTCATCCATTAAGTAGAGCGATCCCTGTATTCCCGCTACGGGTCGGTCATAGAGCATCTTTCTGTGCCTTATCGGGAATGTAAGACCTGCAAATGCTGAGTCGGGGAAAGCGGCGTGCTCGAAGGATGAGCCGATAATCAGGTCGGATTCCGTCTCCGAAAGAATATCCTTTATCTGATGCAGGCTGCATATTCCACCGATATTGAAGGAGTTTTCATCCACGTCTGAGCTTTGGTCCGGCGGATTGTTTCTGGCGGCGGTATGAACAATCTCGGCATCCAGATATTCCGTGAGTATCCCGCACGCAAATTCCGTATACGAGTATGTGGAGTAGACCGCAACACGCGGAGGGTCGTATCTTCGCAGGTATCGGTCGCCCGCTTTTGTCAGAATCTCATCGGTCTCTTCGCATTCCGACTCGATTTTGCTTATGTCGACGTCAGTCTCCGGCAGATTATCCGAGAGCTCTTCGAAGGTCTTTAAGACGTTATCAAGACCAAGAAGCGAGCAGGCTGACTGCGATTTTCGGTCATCTCCGTAAACGTGCCGGTTAATTATATCCGCGCAGTTGTAATCGGGATTGACCGATACGGAATAAGGTGACGGGTGCGTTATTCCCTCATATGTGTCGTGACAGAACACGGCCGCGGTTTTAAGCCCGCAGAGATTTAACAGGCGGCCTGCCTCATTGAGATTTCCCTTATAAAACGGGTCAAGCGAGCAGACCCCGTCGATATTCACCTGATACACACCATTGTCGCCATCGGCACGGATTGCCTCGTTACCATCTTTTGCGGAATCGCTGACCGCGCTGTACTGCGCAAGTTCTTTGACGGCAAGTCTCCAGCCTTCATCGAAGTAACCGATAAAGCCCGGCGCATCTATGCATACCGTGTCATAATCCGCGAGTATCTCCTTTATGTCCTCGCCCATTACCGAAGGGACGCAGGTGTTTATGACCGCGATCCTGTTGTAGAGTTTTGATACGCTCTCGACAATCTCCTTAAGCCTGTCTGCGGAACCGAATATGACCTCATCCTGAACTATGAAGGTGCTGTGGAGTGTGTCGGGAACTGCCATATCAGCGTAGTAATAGCAGCCCGACGAGCCGTGTATGATAACACCCATATCGGATATGCCCGCAAGCGCGGATGCCGCGCCCGTCATGGCGCAGGGGTAGAGGGGGTTTGCGCACACCGCCGATTGCCTGCCTTTCTTCTTCGGGACGGTACTATTTCCCGTATCCCGTGAATTATCTTCTGCCATTGATAAAGCGCCTCCACTGCACAAGCATCTGTTTTACCCCGGCGGTTCCTATGGGTGTGTAAAACGGAATCATAATCGCGGGTCCGTCAATGTCAATCTTAAGTCCCGCGCGTTCCGCAATCTCGTCGAGAAACGCGCTGTCCGACTTCTGAAATCCGAAGAGGTCGAACGAGACCTTCTTTCCCTTTAAGTCGGCAAATCTCTTAAGCATCTCTTCCTGATTTTTCAGCTCGGAACTGACTGCCGCATCTATTACTGCCTCATCCAGATTCATGAGTCTTCCGGCATCTTTCAGGAACTCTACCGTCCCGCTCAGCCCCGTGGGAAAGGCTCCGATAACGGGTATGTCCGAGACTGATTTGATGTGCGCGGATATAGCGCCTGTCGGGTCGTCGCGGATTATGTTGAGCGCGGCATTTTTGAAACGGGCAATCTCCGCAACCGTTGTCCTGCGCGCTATCCTTGTGTTGATTTCAGCGCCGAGAAGCGAAAGCAGGCGCTTTATCTCCGCGAAGTTGCTGTCGACCTCGTACTCGAGGTTCTTCTCAGCGATTATGTTCACGGTCTTCGGTTCGGGTTTTGCGGGAGTCACCTGCGCCTCTGCCTCTGTACTGCGCGGCGGTATCAGTTCTGTGATGCCCCTGATTGCGGAGATAAACCCTTTCTCGAATGAGCCGCCGAGAAAACCCGAAGCATCTATCGGGATTATCGGAATGTTATATTCCGCGGATGCATTCTTGCAGACTATTTCGATGTCATCCCCGATTGTATCGCTTATGCATGTCCCGATTACGAAGACTGCTCTGTATCTGCCGCCGGCGACAGTCTCGCGTATTGTCTCTTTGAGCCGTTCTTCGCCGCCGAAGATAATCTCCTCTTCGCTCATGTCGCTTGTGAAGATCTCGGGAATATTAAAGCATTCGTTATAGAGCATTGCCGACTGTATCATCGATGCCGACTGGTGCGCGCAGCCTGCCGGACCGTGAACTATCGTAGCCGCGTCTGTGACAAAAGATGTTACGGTGAGTGCCCCGATTACCGTGCAACCTTCAAGCCTTGATATGTTTTTGTGCGAGTTCTTCGAGTTCATCCATCGTGAGCGGCGTCGGTTTCTTCGCGACGTCGGGGCTGTTATGCATTATCCTGTCGGCGATTGTTCTGTATATTCCCGCCTGTTCCGATTCGGGAGCGTATTCGAGGACGGTTTTCTTGTTGACCTCGGCGACGCGGACGATCTGACTTCGCGGTATGAACCCTATAAGTTGCGAGTTTATCTTCTGCGCGAATTCGCTGACGAGTTCGAGTTCGCCTTCGATGTTCTGTGAGTTGCAGATAACTCCTCCGAGTGAGCAGAAGTTCCTGGTGCGGTTTGACAGCCGCGCTATTGCTTTGCTGATGTTGTTTGCGGCATAGAGCGCCATGAAGTCCCCCGAAGTTACCAGATAGACCTCGCGTGCGTATCCTTCGCGCATGGGCATTGCAAAGCCGCCGCAGACCACGTCCCCCAGGACGTCATAGACAATGACGTCACCGTAGAGTGCGTCGAGTTTTTCAAGGAGCTGAAATGTCGCTATGATTCCCCTGCCGGCGCATCCCACACCGGGTTCCGGACCTCCCGCCTCAACGCAGCGGATGTTGTTGTATCCGGCGAAGACTATTTCATCGGCGTTTATTTCTTCCCCATTATCGCGTATTGTGTCAAGGACGGTAGGTATCCATCTGCCGCCCATGAGCATGCGTGTGCTGTCATGTTTCGGGTCGCAGCCTATCTGCATTATGCTGAGGTTCTTCTCGGATAATGCTGCGGAGAGGTTGGCGGAGGTTGTTGATTTACCTATGCCGCCTTTTCCGTAGAGTGCTATCTGCTTCATCTGTTTTATGTATTGTTTTGTAGGGTGATAAGGGGTGAGGGTTAGGGGTGGATTTTTTGATGTGTATTGTATTTTGGTGATTTTTGTGAAGATTTATTCCCACAATAACGCAACAACCGGGCTTCCGTCGATTTCTTCATCAAAATAGGGATATAATGTGAGATTATATGGCGAAAGTGACAGATTAATTGAATTCAAGTTAATATCTTCCAAAAGTATGATTGGCTGCCTTACATTGCAGAGGAACTCTTTATGAGCCACGTGCCCTTCTTCCCTGTGAAGAGGCGATGATACAGATATGGTATCGCTGCCGTATAGTTTCAAATTAGGGAATAGTTTCCTAAGACTTCCGGGTACATCTCCCGTAACCCACGGAGGTGTATTTGTATATGCGGAAGGATTTGTCAGCCTTTCCGTGCAAAAACCTGTTTTTATGAGAATACCTTCGGCATTAAAAATCTCCTTCGGAAGTGAGAGTATATCTTCTGAGGTTATCGGCATATCCGCATGTTTTGGTATGCTAATGCAGTATACATTTTTCAGAGTAATTACACCGTTCGTTGTCAGATTGGAGATACAAACCCCCTCATCGCAGAAATGTCGGGGTGCATCCAGATGTGTTCCGTAATGACTCGGTATGGTTATCAGTGAATTATTTGAGGAATCACCATTTTTTCTGCTGCGATATTCACTTATCTTAAGTTCCTGAGTATTTGGATATAAGGGTGTATTCCTGTTTACGGGATAGCTGATGTTTATCATTATATCTCTTTTTCCGTTAATGATGAATTAATCTTGATAATTGGTATTTATCCGGTTTAATCTGTCAGTGAACTGAAATCCGAGATCACTCCGACCACTCCGTCCAGACCATCAAAGATGTTGATATTTCCCTCAGGCACGCGACCTGCAAAGTTTATGCCTGTTTTATTTGCCGCTTTATAGTCATTTATGGCATCGCCGAAGAAGAGTGCTTTCTTTGGATCTTTTGTAAGGTTGTTCTCCTGCAATATCTCCATAATGCAGTCTGCTTTTGTCATGGGTGATCCGTATACATGATTGAATTTATCGAATATTCCTATTTCTTTGGTTATTTGGATGATCTCATCCTCCGGTGTTGCCGATACAAGGTAGAGCGGTATTTTCTCTTTGTAACACTTCTCAATGAATTTATCCGCACCTTTGACAAACGGAGAATTAATGACGCCTTCATAGACATATTTTGCAAAATCATCGCACAGGGATTTGAACTGTTTATCAGTAAGTTCTTCATGAAGTATCTCGGAATAGATGTATCTGAACTTGTCAAATCTTGACATGCCGCCGTTTTGGAGATGAAAATTGACTATCTCGTTGACGAATTCGGTTTTGTCAGCAAACAGCTTACGAAAAGTCTCGGTTTTTACCGATACAGATTCCAGAATGACGCCGTCGAAGTCCAGAAGGATTATTGAATAATCTGAAAGGTTTAGAGTCATTGTTGCTATACGTGAGATTTACCAATAATCATAAATAAAGAATCTTATTATCGCTCAAACTAAATAGGATACAATTACCTATGACAAAGCAGAATCTCGCAATCACCATTCGTTCACTCAATACAAGCACCACAAGTTTCCAACGATTGAGAGAATACTTTGATATCTCGTATCTCAACACAACTGGCAAGAGACTTTCCGAACCCGAAGTCATTGATGCCCTCAGAGGCGCAGATGCCGCTATCGCCGGTACTGAGAGTTACGGCAGAGATGTGATTCAATCATCCGTAGATCTCAAAGCCATATCGCGCGTTGGCGTTGGTATTGACAGTATCGATCTTGAATGTGCATCAAAGCATAATGTCAAAGTCTATAATACCCCCAATGCACCGACAGTTGCCGTTGCCGAGCACACGGTCGCGCTTTTACTTGCCGTTTGCAAAAATCTCGTATATTACAATAAAAACGCGGATGCACTTAACGGCAAAACAATCTCCGGAATGCTTCTTAGCGGAAAAAAAGTCGGTGTAATCGGTCTTGGAAGAATTGGTTTCAGAGTTGCAACCTGTCTGTGCGCGCTTGGGTGCAATATCGGATTCTATGATCCGTATATTCAAGGAAAAGTAATCCCTAAAGATTGGACAAGGTATTCGACAATCGGTGAACTTTTGGGAGTATCCGATATCGTTACTCTGCATATGCCGCCTGCATCTGACGGAAAACCTATCATAAATTCCGAAACCGTTAAACAATTCAAAAAAGGTGCGGTTCTGATTAACACCGCAAGAAGTGCGCTTATCGATGAGAGGGTTCTACTTGATGCCGTTGGTGACGGCACAATCATAGGCGCAGGACTTGATGTATATGATACACTTATTGAGAATGAGGGAATAAATTACCCCCAGATTGTGTTGACACCCCATGTCGCATCGAATACCGAAGAGTCCAGAAGAGATATGGAATCCGAGGCAATCGAGAATCTGATTGCCGGATTTCAAAACGGATACAGGTAATATCTATGGTAATATCGCGGGCGTGAAATAAGTATAATCATATTATAAATCAAATAGATATGGTAAGAACAGGTATGAAAATTGCATATACTGATGTTTTAATAATATATTTCAGAAGATGATGGCACGAAAGCATTTGTTACCGGCGGCAACGGATTTCTGGGACGGCATCTTATAGCTGAACTGATTAAGCGTGATATCGATGTTGTCTCGTATGACTTATCAAAGCCTCTTGATTCGGATATTGAGAAATACGCAGGCTGTAAGTCGCATATTGAATATATACTGGGGGATATTCTGGACAAGGAGCAACTCTTATCGGCGATGCGTGGATGCGAGATTGTTTTTCACACGGCGGCTGTTGCAGATATTAATGTTGTTAGCAAGATTCCCGAAAAGACGATGGAGATAAACGTCCTGGGAACGACAAGATGTCTTGAGGCGGCAAAGGTCTGCGGCGTTAAGAGGTTTGTTTTCGCAAGTTCGGTCTATGCTGCAGGCAATCACGGTTCATTTTACAGTATCTCAAAGAGAGCCTGTGAGTCGCTGTGTAAGACCTATTATGAGGAGTTCGGATTGGAGTTTACCATTCTTCGTTACGGCAGTCTGTACGGGACGGAGGCGAATCACTGGAATTTTATCTACGGCATGTGCAAGGAACTTCTTACGACAGGCAAATACACATATACAAGTTCGCCGGACTCTCTGAGAGAGTATATCAATATCTTGGATGCATCTCGAGAATCTGTAAATATAGCACTTTCTCATGAATTTGTTAACAAGACAGTGATGATAGCTGGTCATCAGAGGATGAAGGTCAGTGAGTTGTTTACGATGATTGAGGAGATTATAGGAAAGAAAATTGAGGTGAATTATGCGCCAAAAAGCGTTCAAACTCACTATCACATGACTGCATATTCATTTGAACCCGATGTTCCTATAAGAATAAATATGCCGCATTATATTGATATCTCTGAGGGTATACTGGAGTGCATCAAATCGATCAACGACGAATTACAGAAAAAAGGTAATATTTAAGATATATGTTTTACAGGTATTATAATGCTCTGAGAATTATCTGGTATAATTCCGCATGAATTAGGTTATGGAGAATTTGCATGATAATTTCTCTACTCTAAAGAAAACTAATATTGTGTAAAAAATACTGATGATTATTAATAGTAAATTGATATATTTGAGGAGAATATTCAATGGACAATGTAAACAGCATAAATATAGTGTCTAACAGCTACTATCACAGCAGTACTGATAAATCCGTTTTTGACTGCAAGAAAGACAGTAAATTTTTAGAATACCGGAAAAATTGGAAAGATTACCCTGAAAAGTTCATTGCATCCTCGTATCCGATACATTTAGATATTGAAACCAGTGCTGTCTGCAATCTAAAATGCCCATTTTGTGCCTCATCATCAAATACTTGGGGATCAGAAAAGCGGGGTCTCATGGACTTAAATCTGTTCAAAAAAATAATCGATGAAGGATCAGATAATGGATTATGTTCCATCAAATTAAGTCAGCGTGGTGACCCGCTGCTTCAGCCAAAATTGGCTGAAATGATAAAATATGCTAAAGACAAAGGGATAATGGATGTTTATTTCAATACAAATGCCACATTACTTGAGAAAGAGAAAATAGAAGCCTTGTTATCGTCAGGATTAGATAGAATCTCAATCTCATTTGAAGGTTATACAAAAGAGGTTTATGAGAAATATCGTCGTGGCGCGTGTTATGAGAAAACTCTTGCCAATATTAAACTGCTTAAAGAGATTAGAGATGCAGAATCTAAATTATTCCCTCAAATAAGGGTGCAAACCGTATTGCTTGATGAATTGAAGCCCACATATTCAGAATATGTGACATTTTGGAAGGGTATTGCAGATGAAGTGGCATACATTGATGCCAGATCGGAAATGCCAGGTACAATACATTCCGGGAAAACCGCTTTGTGGGCGTGTCCTTTTCTGTGGCAGAGAATGACCGTACTTTGGGATGGAAAGATCATCCCCTGCATGATGTTCGGAAATAAAGATTTAGAAAAATTTAGTCTCGGTAATGCCTTAAAGGACAGTATTTCAGATGCTTGGAACAGTCTTGAAATGAATGCATATAGGCAGTTCCACAAATCCGGAAAATCACATCATATTTCGTTTTGTGACAACTGTCCGCATAGATCACTGGAAATCGATAAAATGTTGAAAAAATAAGTCTCATAAATTGGTATTCTTACAGAGGAAGGTTAATTATGATAGTATCAATTCTGCTTGGGAGAGAAGGCAGTGTAGGATTTCCTGGGAAAAATCTCTACCCCATGCTTGGAAAGGCGTTAATGGAGTATCCGCTAATTGCTGCAAAGAATTCAAAATATGTGAATAAAATGTATGTCTCCACCGATTCCCAAAAAATCAAGGAGATCGGAAGAGCATACGGTGCAGAAATTATTGACAGACCGCCAGAGTTGTGCACCAAAGAAGCTTTGGGTGAGGATGCATATGTCCATGCATACAAATACATTAGAGATCACGAGTCTGAAGAGATAGAACTTGTTGTTCTGCTCTTTTGTAACGCCGCGACTATTACTCCGGAACTTATTGATGAAGGTATTGAGAAGTTAAGAGCAAATCCTGATTATGATTCGGCAGTTACCGTTTCGTCATACAATATGTGGAGCCCGTTGCGTGCAAGAAAGATCGGCGATGACGGGCTTTTGCACCCGTTTGTTCCGTTTGAAACCTTCGGAGATCCAAAGACGCTTAACTGTGACAGAGACTCGCAGGGTGATGTCTGGTTTGCCGATATGGGTACCTCGGTTGTAAGACCGCGTTGTCTTGAAAATCTCTCATCAGGGTTGCTCCCGCAGAAGTGGATGGGTCAGAAGATCTGTCCTATTAAGCAGTGGGGCGGATGTGATGTTGATTATGAATGGCAGATTCCTATG
>JAFPWZ010000091.1 GCA_017412625.1 Methanomicrobium sp. | reverse complement strand
TCTCGGAACTGCCCGCAAAGAGACCTATTCTTACGGGTCGGTCGGCAATATATGCGATATCGCCCCCGTTGTCGATAACCGCATATTTTGCGCCCGCATCACGCATGGCCTCAACCCCCGCCCATGCGATTGTTCCCGCAACCGCAGCCATGGGTCCCGTGAATGCACGCTCCGATGCCGCAATCATCCGTTTCAGCGTCACGGAACTCTCAAAGATATCGGACTTCAGAAGAATATCGTCCATCGGCGTAAGCGTCGCACCGAAGAGCGGTTCTTCGGCAATTGCCTTCTCGACATCCTGTCTTGCGGCAACCATGGCTTCTTTTGCCGCGTCGATATGGGACTGCTCCTCGGCAAGAATGGATGTAATGGTCGTCTTATACTTGAAATATTCACGAATCATATAAGAACACAATATAAAAGTGAAGATTTGAGGATTTATAGATACCTCAGACCTCCTTTGTATTTTTTGTATAGGTTTTGTTCTGACCAATCGAATGCGCTGATAAGCACTTCAGATCTGCACGGTGAAAGATGACGGCTGAGCTTTCACGTAAAAGTTTGGGCTTAAGTGCGTAAACACGCAGTGTTAAACACACTTAACGCGCTCAAACACACTTAAGCAAACTTCACACGCTTAAGCACGCACTTTCAATGCTCTCTGCGGACAGGAGAGTGTACACTTGCCGCAGAGCACACACTTCTCGGCATGAAGGTGGAGGTTCCAGTCGTCATCGAAGTAGAAGACTTCCTGCGGACATATACTTATACATGCACCGCACTCCACACACTCACTCTCGTCACGAACGACCGAATCGACAAGCTTCTTGTAATCCACGCCGAGTTCGCGGAACTTGTTACAGACTTTATCCGCGTCGGCATCCGGGACATCAATCAGCACTTCGCCGGAGAGTGACTCAATGTATGCTTTCTCGACATTGATGAGGGCGCCGGTTGCAAGGACGACCTTTGCAATTGCGGGCTCACGACCCTGTTTTTTGGTAAACGTTAACTGTAATTTCATTTGGTCCACCTCTTACCTACGAGCTTTCCTAAGTCAACCGCGTTCAGGAGTCCCACAAGGTGTCCGTTCGCGTCAACAATCGGAAGTGCGCTTATCTGGTTTCTCTCGAGTTTCATGACCGCGATATCGACTACCTCGTCGGGTGTTGTCGTTACAACGTTCTTTGACATGATCTCCGAGACCTTTCCGTCCTTATTGTCGGCGACAACCGCCTTTGAGATATCGTAAGTCGTCACGATACCGACAACGTTTCCTGCGGCGTTTACGACCGGAAGATGGTTAGTCTGTGCATTCAGAAGTTTCTTGGCCGCACTCTTTATGTCCTCGGTCTCGTTTATGCTGACGACATTTGTGTTCATGATCTCGCGGATTGTCGGCGGGCGCTTGGACTCTCTCATCGGTTTTACAACGATTGTCGGGTCAGTCCTCTTTGTCGGCAGATTGACTGTGAGCTTTCCGCTCTCAACCCATGACTTGAGTTCGGCGGCAACCTGACGGGCTTTCTTGAAACTCGAAAGTGCCGAGGTCCTTACCTCTTCGCCG
>JAFPWZ010000090.1 GCA_017412625.1 Methanomicrobium sp. | reverse complement strand
TCGAACCGGCACCCGAATCCGCACCATTTCCCTTTCCCTTTTTTTTCGCCATTTCGATATCCTCCAACAAATGTATTTCACAAGGCAGATTGGAGATTCGTCAAAGCTCCATCTTTATTCGTAAGCAATCGCTAAATACGGAAAACATCCCGACACTGCCGATACGTTACGGCAGAGAATACAGGTTTTACACTAATTGTCTGATATTATTGGTGCATATAAGAATATTAATAATCCTATGATATCACGCTGTCCCGACGAATCCTGAAGGACGGATACGATTGGACACGTGCATACTTCGGGATACGTGCCGGATACAAAATGAATAGATTAATTACCATGCGCCGTCAAACTAAATAGCGCAATATAAGTTTGCCGGGGTGGGGTAGTTGGATATCCTCAGGGATTGTGGCTCCCTGGACTCGGGTTCAAATCTCGGCCCTGGCCTCTTTGTTTTTTCAGATTTTATGACTTTATGATTTTCAGATGGTATGATTTTCTGATTGTCTGATTATCTGATTATCTGATTTCCTAATCCCAATTACTCTAAAGTCCGGTAATTTGCTTATATATCATTCCCCGTTTATTCGTCCGATTCTGTCTTTCGCGGTATATTTCGCGGCATATTTTGCGGCTGATCATTCCTAACATATTTCGGCACCTCATACCACCAAAACCCTTAAACATTTTGCGGATGATGAATTTTACCACATCGGGACTTAACAGTGATATATATGCGGATGAAGATACGGGGAATAAATAAGATTTTGGCGGCACTCCTGCTCGTTTGCCTATCGGCATGCATACTCTCCGCGGGATGCACGGGAAATACGAACGGGAATGAACAGATACAGCAACAAGCACAGCAGCAGACACAGCAACAGACGCAGACGGATACCGCATCCGCGGACGGGCGGATAACGGTAGCGGCATCAATCCTGCCGCAGAAAGAGATAATCGAGTCCGTCGGCGGGGATAAAGTGAAAGTATCGATACTTGTGCCGCCCGGATTCAGCCCGCATACCTATGAACTGACATCGGGACAGCTGCGCAGTATCGCGGATACCGACCTCTTCGTATCCATTGGCTCGGGGATTGAGTTCGAACTCGCATGGATGGACAAGATTAAGGGCGTCAATCCGAAGATGCCGGTAGTCAACGCATCCGAAGGCATCACCTTCATCGACGGCTACACCGAAGAGGACGGCACCCATGTCTCCGGCGGCGATCCGCATGTCTGGCTCTCTATCGAGAATGCAAAGATAATGGCAGAGAACGTCTGCAAAGCACTCGCCAAAGAAAGCCCCGAAGATGAGGCATACTTCAAGGCGAATCTTGAGGAATACAAAGCGAAACTTGACGCGCTCGACGGCGAAATAAGAGAGTCTTTCGGGGATATGAAGGACGTTACAATAATGACCTATCACCCGGCATGGTCGTACTTTGTCCGCGACTACGGCATTGAGTGCATCTCCGTCGAGAACAACGGAAAAGAGCCTTCACCCTCGGATCTTGCCGCACTCATCGACACGGCAAAGGCGAAGGGAATAAAGATAATCTTCGCATCCCCCGAATACAGCACAAAGAGCGCATACACGATTGCGGATGCAATCGGCGGCAGCGTTGTCCTTATCGATCCGCTCTCCGAGAACTATACGGAGAACATGAAATCGGTTGCCGGGGCCTTCAAAAGCGCAGCCGCACAAAACTAAAAGACCTCTGCATTAAAAAAATAATACCGCAAAAAATACCTCAAGAATAATACCTCAAAAGGGAATCGAAACCGATACGGGATAGCACAATGCCGCAGGAAAAAACAGGGACAGAATATGACGATGCCGCCGCACGGGATTCGCGGCAGTCGCGGGAGAACATGACTTCAGCCCCCGCCATCGAGATAAAATACCTTAGCGTATACAGAGAAGGGCAGACCGTTCTGGACAAAGTCTCCCTCAGGATCGAGGAAGGACAGTCCTATGCAATCATCGGACCCAACGGCGGCGGAAAAACCACCCTTCTCAAATCAATCCTCGGACTGATAAAACCCGATTCCGGCTGCGTGAAGATCTACGGCGAAAGCCCTGCCGTAAACCGCTATCTTCTGGGCTATGTCCCGCAGTTTCATACATTCGATTTCAGCTACCCGATAAGCGTCCGCGACATGGTCCTTACAGGCAGACTGGGGCATATAAAAGGAATCCGCAGAAGATACTCGGATGAAGACCGCAGATGCGCCGAAGAGGCAATGAAGACTCTGGGCATACTTCACCTTGCGGACAGAACGCTTAGCGACTTATCCGGCGGCGAACAGCAGCGGGCAATCATAGCACGCGCGATTGTCGGCAATCCCAAAGTCCTTCTCCTCGACGAGCCGACCGTCTACGTGGATTCGCCGACCGAAGAGAAGTTCCATGACATCCTTGTCGAACTTCACAAGAAGATGACCGTAATCATGGTCACGCACGATATCGGGGTGATATCATCCGGCGTCGATGTAATCGCCTGCCTCAACGTGAAGATGTTCACGCACTACTCCGCCGAGATTACAAGCGACATGATCCTCAATACCTACAAATGCCCCGTTGATCTGATAGCGCACGGACTTGCGCACAGGGTATTGCACGATCATTCCGCGCTTGAATCCTCACCGGAACCCGTTGATACGGAAATCTCCGACCGCGCTGCGGACGGCACGGATAAGATAAGGTGCGGCTGCACCGGGCACGGAGGCAGGCAATGATCGACGTCGCCTCCGAACTCATATCCGCTTTCGGATACGAATTCTTCAGAAACGCTCTTCTGGCAGGCATTCTGGCAAGCACCGCCTGCGGCATCATAGGCAGTTTCGTTGTGATTAAAAGGATGGTCTCTCTCACCGGCGGAATATCGCATGCGGCTTTCGGCGGCGTTGGTCTCGGCTACTTCCTCGGCTTCTCGCCGATTCTGGGCGCAACCCTCTTCTGTGTCGCAACCGCGGCACTAATCGCCAAACTGCGCCATATCGCGCATCAGCATCTGGATACCCTTGTCGGCGCCATATGGGCGGCGGGAATGGCAATCGGTATCCTTCTGGTCTATCTCACACCGGGATTTGCACCCGACCTCTACGGATACCTCTTCGGCAACATCCTGCTCGTCCCCTCCGGCGAGATATTCTTCATGGGAGCGCTCCTTGCCGCAATAATCGCGGTAACGGCAATCTTCTATAACCAGCTGCTTGCAGTCACCTTCGACGAGGAATACGCCTCGGTCATGAACATCGCGTCCGAGAAGATAATCGCCCTTCTCCTCATAATGACGGCGGTGACAATCGTCATGCTCATTCAGGTAGTGGGAATTATCCTTACGATTGCGCTTCTCACGCTGCCGGCGGCAATAGCACGCGAGTTTACCGGCAGACTCGACAGGATGTTCTATCTCTCCACGATACTCGGAATCACCTTTACTACCTGCGGCATATTCCTCTCATATACCCTTGATGTCCCCTCGGGCGCAACGATAATTCTCATAGGCGCTGCGGCATATATCATTGCCCTCTGCGCAAAGACCTTTTGCAGAAGATAATTTTGCAGACGATAATCAGGTCAGGATAATTGCGGATAATTAAGTGCGATTCCCTAAACGCCTTTAAAATAAATAAACACTTTTAAGATGATTGAAACTGTTGTAAAACGTTGTAAAACAGTTGAATACAGTTGTAATACAGTTGTGAAACAATTAAAACACTTTTTTTTAATGACAAAAAGATAAGGGGATATTTTGGATATTAATCCGTTTTTCCGGTTTCAGTCATTCCTTCGAATTGCAACCAGTAATGCCGCGACTGCGAAAATACCGATTATTGCCGCAAATGCAGGGCTGCCGGACTTCTGAACGTTACCCGGGTTGGGTGTGAGCGAACTCGTTACCGAGGATGTTGCGCCTGCCGTAACCGTTGCCGTAACCGTCGAATCGTAGTAACCGGCAAGACTGAATCTTACATTGTAGGTACCTTCGGCAAGTGAAACTGTCAGCGGAGTAACGCCCATGTAGTCATTGTTGACGTAAACGTTAGCTCCCGTAGGCATTGACGATGCCGAGAGATAACCCATTGCCGGACCCGTGCTCTTGAGCGGGATTGTGACCGACGCGGTTGAGCCGCCGTTAACCGTGACGCTCATGGATGCATCCTGATATCCGGACAGCTTTGCCGTAACCGTGTGCGTTCCCGTAGCGACATTGCTTATGACCATGCTGCCTGATGCGGGTGCAATACCCTGATAGACACCGTCAAGGTAGATGTATGCTCCGCCGGGTGACGATGTGACATAGAGAGTTCCCGTAGGTGCCGATAACGGCTGAAGTGTAGGATAGACATAGGATGTCTGACCGGGGTTTACGGTAACCGAGCTTTCCCAGGTGTTATATCCCGCCTTCTCGAGTCTGAGAGTGTGTCCTCCCTTTGTAACGCTCGAGATTGTCTTGGGCGATATTCCCATGTAACTGCCGTCAAGGTAGACCGATGCGCCGGAAGGCGTCGAACTCACATAAATCGAACCGTAGGACTCAATCGGTATAAGTGTTGCCGACGCGGTTGCCGTCGATCCGGAGTATACGTAGACCGAAGATGCCCATTCCTGATATCCGGACTTGGTAATTCTCACATTGTGGTATCCCTGCGAATATCCGCTCTGTGTAACGGGTGTCGTTCCGACATAGACGTCATCGATGTAGACAACCGCGTTTGACGGAGACGATCTTACCGAAATGGAACCGGATGTCTGAATCGGATTGAGAGTGAGATAGTAGTCAATATTCTCTCCCGGAGAAGGCATAGTCAGACTGACTCTGTTGCTCTCGGAATATCCCGATTTCGCCGCATATGCGGATCTTAACGGAGAACCAGTGGAGTAGACCGCCATTGTGTAAACGCCGTTTGTGGTCGTTCCCTCATAGGCGC
This sequence comes from Methanomicrobium sp., assembly GCA_017412625.1. Classification (GTDB taxonomy): domain Archaea; phylum Halobacteriota; class Methanomicrobia; order Methanomicrobiales; family Methanomicrobiaceae; genus Methanomicrobium. The sequence goes on along the minus strand of JAFPWZ010000090.1, from coordinate 17,560 downwards.
CGTCAACGTATATCGAAGCGCCGTCGACATTGGTGTGGAAGGTTATCCAGCCCATGCCGCCGCCGATATCACCGCCGAGGGTCATACCGACGTTGCTTGTCGGTGCACCGCCGGTCGAGTACATGCCTCCGTCGGCACTTGCAGGAACGGCCATCGCCAGAAGTGCAATCAAAAGTATTCCTATAACTGAACCAGTTTTACGTGACATATATATCATTGCAAAATTTGTACTCTCAATTTTTTAATCCTTTGCATAATTTCCTGCGAAATTGACCCGCAAAAGACGGGCAGAAACTGCCGTGAACATCGGCGGCAACCACAAAAACGGTTAAATGAGGACTAAATCGGGAAAAATCCGAAATAATTCGGATTAGAGCTTCTGCGCAAGTCTTGAGGAATACATTGTCACGAAATACGACAGACCGAGGGCTGCGGCAAGCATGGGCAGAAGAACAATCATATGCTCGGGTCCTATCGATCCCGTCGCCAGCCTTACTATGATATTTCCCGAATTCATCGGTATGGACAGGGCAAATACGAGCACGACGACGGTCGCAATAGAGAACATGAACTGCGCGTTCGTCCTCTCGCGGTATCTCATGGCGAAGGTTGCGGCGATAAGTATCAGAATAAACGCAACAATGCTGATATGCATCAGTATCTCAAGGAAACCGCCGATATAGATTCCGTTCAGAATCAGCAGTATCATCCACGTTCCCGCCTGCAGAGGCACGAGCAGGAATGCCGCAAGTATCTTGCCCCAGACCATGTCGGTGAAGCTCACCGGCGTCGACATAAGCGTCTCAAGTGTCTTGTTCTGCGACTCCTCGGTTATCATATCGATGATAAGCGCCCCCGATATGATTGCGGGCATGAACACGAGCAGAGGTATGAGAACGCCGTATACGAACTCATAGAAGTCGCCGGCGGGGTTTGTCTCCGGCATACGCATCTCCACGGGCATTGCCGTAAGCCTGTCCGAACGGGCATCGCGCAACTCAGTCTCGTAATCCGTGAGAACATTCTTCAGCTTTGCGCTGACAATGCCGGATTGAATATCGTTCTCGATGAGGTATATCGTAACCTTCATCGGATTCATGGTCTCCTCCATGTTCCTCGGCACCCAGACCACTGCCGCCAGCTGCCTTTCGCTCAGAGCGGATACCGCCGGCGAAAGCTCCATCGGATAGACAATCAGGTTCGGATCGTCCATCAGTTTGACGTAGAGATGCGAGGTCTCTCCCGCATAGGCAATCGGGTATTTCATCTTGGAATACTTGCTCATCGCATCGGGATTATACATCGACGCAAGACCCACAAGTAGGAACGAAGAGAACATGGCTATGAAGAGCTGCAGAAGCAGTGCCAGAACTATGGTCTTTTCGTTGATAAGTCCCCTGAACTCCTTCTTTGCCACAAGTTTACAGTTTCTTGAATTGATTCTCATCCGAATACCCCCAGAACGAAATAGAGATTATACAGGGTATGCACAACGCCTGCCGCTATTATTCCCAAAATATACAGGCGCAGACCGCCGACCCTGACGACCGAGCCGCAGATAAGGGTCGTGACAAAGTGCAGAATCAACGGCAGCCAGAGCACCTGCAGGCTTGCGAACATGACCGCGCCGAAGACCGACTCCGATATCTCCGCAAGCGTTGCAAACAGGAGCAGTTTCTCGCCGACAAGGAATCCGACCGCCACCGCAAACGCGCCGATTGCGAGGTTCTTCCATGTCATATAGTCGGGACGCTTCAGGAACAGCGCATAGATTCCGACCGACTTGAACAGTTCCTCCACCAGCGCCGCCGAGAGCATTATCATTATCAGCGATAGCGGCATGGGGAAGTTGAAGAGAAGGACGAGCAGCATCAGCTGCATGAGGAAGACGAACGGAATCATGCAGATTGCGACAAACACAAGCGAGGCGTTCACGTATCTCTTTGAGATGACGCCGTCGACGAACTCTACAAGCGCGGTCAGAATCTTGTGCTGCATGAACAGCTTCTCGCCGTTGTAGTTCCTGACGGCGAACCAGAAGATTACGAGGCTTACGAGATAGAAGATAATCGTGGAATAGAGATACTCCTCGGCAGTGAAACCGTCGCCCTGAATCTGATAGATAATCAGGGTAAGCGGCGATATCTGACTGATAACGTGAATATTCGCAAATATCGCCGGGAAGAAGATATACGAGGATGCGACCGTCGAGAAGAATATGGATATGAATGAAAGCTCCTTGAAGCTCCTCGCTATCATTCCTATGAGCAGCGCCGCCGACAGGAAGAAGAGGATTACCGGAAAGAGCGGCAGGAAGATTATCAGGTCCGCCTGTATATAGAGGATGAGCGCGACGGCGATAAGGCTCATCATGCCCAGATAGGGAAGCGCCTTTCCCGCAATTATCATCCACGGGCTTACGGGCGTACTGAGAAGTATCTCGCCGCGCCTGTCTATTCTCTCGTTCATGATGCTCATCATGAAGAACTGCGAGGTGAAATAAAGCGGGAATATGAAGACGAATACCAGAACTATCGTGTCAAACGGCAGTGAGGCACTCATCTGCGAGGGGACTATATAGGGTATGACGTCAAGGTCGCCGGACTTCAGGATATCGGTATAGCGGCTTATTGTGGGATCGCTGCCTTCATCGGCGATGAGATACCTGCGCAGTTCTTCAACGGGGACCTCAATCTCTTCGGACGGCAACGGAATCTCGATAATGTTTGAGGGTCTTGGGACGCGGTAGGGGTTGGAATACGAGAATGCCGCACGTCCCATCTGGGTTGCGGTAAAGTCAATCACGCTCTCGACTTCCTTTTCGTCTATCCATACGGGGTATGCCGCATAGAGATCCTTCTGCCGGTTGTAGAACGCTATCTTATAACGGGAATAATCGCGTTCGAATGCCAGAAGTGCGGCATTGCCGCGGTCCGTGCCCGACACCGTCACGGTATCGCCGGAGACTATCAGATCAAAAGCGTCCCGATACTGCGGGTCAAGAAGATACTGCGGATGCTGAGAGAAATAGCCGCTCGGCACTTTATAGATAACAAAGCGGCTGTCGAATCCGATTATCTTTATACTCTCGTCGGAATCCGTGAAAATCGTATATACATTGTCTTCGAGGTGGATGCCGCTGCTGTTGGCAAAGCCCATTACGACCACGAGAAGAATGAACAGTGCCGCGACTATGGGAATAAGCCCCTTATCCATAGTCCCCGCAAAACGGCGGATCTCCCACTTTGAGATCTTTAAAATTCTGCTAAGGGCGGTTTTTTCATCCGATACCGTATTGCTGCCGCCCGTAACACTCAACCCCGCAATTGTTTCAGAATATCCGGGAAATAATCCGAATAATTGTTTCGGAATATTTCGGAATATATCAGAATATATCAAAAATATCTTAGAATCCATCAAAAATATAAAACTATGCTTAACGGACAGCCTGCAACGACAAGAAAGTTTATCAGATTAATTGAAGAAAAACTACGCTTGAACAGATATGTTACATGCCCGTTCGATAATAAAAGATTACGGCAATTTTCGTGCTCTGGACGGCGTCGATTTCGATATTGAAGAGCCGGGGATATTCGGGATAATAGGTCATAACGGCGCGGGAAAGACCACGCTCCTCAAGATAATGTCGGGTCTGATACCTGCGACGTCAGGCGAGCTCACGATTAACGGCGTGGATGTCATGAAGAATCCCGACGGACTCAAGGAGCAGATGGGATACCTCCCCGAAGAGTCGCGGCTTTACGAGAATATGACGGCGCAGGCCTATCTGACGTTCTTCGGCGAGATCTACTCGATGAAACCCGACGAGATTAACTCACGCATAAAAGAACTTTTCAGGAAACTCAACCTCGAAGTCGGCGATAAAAAACTCGGCGAGCTCTCAAAGGGTATGAAGAGGAAGGTTGCGATTGCCAGATCGCTTCTCCACGACCCCTCGCTTCTGGTCTACGACGAACCGACTTCCGGTCTTGACCCCATGACATCGCGCTACATAAGCGAGTTCCTGCGCGAACTCAGAAACGAGCGCAAAAAGACGATACTTCTCTCGGCGCACAATCTCTATCAGGTCGAAGAACTCTGCGACCGCGTCCTTATTCTTCAGAGAGGCAGAACGGCGGCGTTCGGGACAATGAGCGAACTGCGCGAGAACTTCGGATCGGTCTACTACGAGGTCGAGTTCGTGGCGGAGGAGAGAAGCGTGCTCGACGGCATTATCACCGATTACACGGAATCGGCGGGAGTCATCTCGGCAAAGGTCAATGATATCGATTCCTTAAACTCCCTCACGCAAGCCGTATCAACATCGGGCGGCAGGATAAAGAAGATTGAATCGCATTACCCGAGCCTCGAGGACATGCTGGTAAAGATCGGCAGATAAACATACAATTTTAAAAACTCAAAAGAGAACTTCTGCAGAACGAAGCGGGCCTGGGGGGATTTGAACCCCTGGCCTACGGATTAAGAGTCCGTCGCTCTTCCTGACTAAGCTACAGGCCCCGTTGTTGTGCCTAAATAAATCTGATCTTTGACTTAATAAGCCTTTCTGATATTGTCTAAATAATGATGAGATACAATCTATAGTTATATGCCTGATAATCTGCCAAATCGATCATCCGAGAGAGTCAAGTATATGATCCTCGGATGCGGAAGCAACGGCTACAACGTCCTCGAAGAACTGGCACACGACGACGAACCGATTATCATTGTTGACCACGATCCGAAAAGGGTCAATGATCTGAGAGATCAGAGCTATGAGGCACTTGTCTACGATATAGCCGATCCGACAATATTCGAGCTGCTGCCGGTACCCGAAGTGGCATTCATTCTTTCCAACGACAAGAACGCAAATCTGGTTGCAGTCCGAAGAGTGAAAGAAATTAACCCCTCGGCATATGTCATTGTAAGAGCCATGGACAGACTGAGCCTCTCGCTCCTTGAACAGGCGGGCGCGGATGCCGCACTCTATCCTCAGGAAGTCTATGCTAAGACCGCGGTTCACACTATGAGGAGACTGCACTCCTCAAGGCTTGCAAGAAAGCTCTACCACTATCTCTCGGACTGCGAAGGCACGATGGGAATCATCCTTCACACCAACCCGGATCCCGACGCAATCTCAAGCGCAATGGCGCTCTGCGTAATCGGAAAAGAGGCGTCCGGCGGCAAGCTCTCCTGCAAGATTATATACGACGGCAAGATAGGTCATCAGGAAAACCGCGCATTCGTCACGCTCCTCGATATTCAGCTTCAGAGGATTACGGAAGACGATGTGGAAGAAACTCTCAAAGAATGCAATTACATCGCGATTGTCGACTCTTCCGCCGCGGGCGTAAACAACTTCCTCCCGCCCGATACCAAGGTCGACATCATCATCGACCACCACAAGATAATGGAAGAAGAGAACCGCGGGGTTCATTTCGTTGATATAAGACCGGGAATGGGCGCGACGGCAAGTATCCTCACGCAGTATCTGCAGGAACTCGATATTCTGATCGATCAGAAGGTGGCAACCGCTCTTCTCTACGGTATCCGCGCAGATACACGCGACTTCTCAAGGAACACGACGCCGCAGGACCTTAACTACGCGGCATTCCTGCTCCCGCTCACGGACAACGAGCTTCTAAACAAGATTATGTCGCCGTCCATGTCAATCGAGACCGTAGAGGCTCTCGGACTTGCGATAAAGAACAGAAAGGTGCAGAACGGTTATCTCTTCACGAATGTGGGATATGTCAAGAACCGCGACGTAATCCCGCAGGCAGCCGACCTCCTCGTTCAGCTCGAAGGTATCAACACGGCAATCGCATACGGAATCGGTGACGACGCAATCACGATATCGGCGAGAAACAAGGATATCAGGATGCATGTCGGCAACGTCATGAAAGAGGCGTTCGAAGAGATAGGCGAGGCGGGCGGACATGCCACCATGGCGGCGGCAAAGATACCGCTCAACTCCTTCTCGGTCATAAAGAGCAAGGAAGAACTTCTCAACCTGATTGCCGAGCCGTTATTAAAGCGCTTCACCGACACGATAGGTCTCGGAAAGGAAGAGAAAAACGAGGCGTAAGCCTGAAACCGATTATAACATGCGACATGTGGACTGCGGCATGATTCACAATGAAGTTTGAAGAATGGGAACCCCATTACAAAAACATCCTCGATTTTTTCGGATTTGACAGAACCGGCGATGAAGATGCCGCTGTTTTGGCACGCTCCCTTACGGATAAGGACGATATTGCCGTTTTGAAAGACGCCGTCCGCGGAAAAAAAGTCACGGTCTGCGGCAATGCACCCTCGCTCCACGAGGATATGCGGCTCGGCAGACGAATCGGCAGAGCAGGTAAGGTAGCGGGAACGGGGAATGGAGCGGAAGCAGAAACAGGAGATGCCGGCAATGCGCCATCATCCTCGGACGAAGTCATCTTTGCCGCGGATGCCGCCGCCGACAGACTCTTTTCAAAAGGGATACGTCCCGACATAGTCTCCACCGATCTTGACGGCTGCGAGGACTCTTTTCTCGAGATGAACCGCGCGGGAACAATAATGGTCGTCCACGCGCACGGCGATAACATGCCGCTTTTAAAGAGCTGGATACCGCGATTCGAAGGACCGCTTGTCCTCACGACCCAGAGCAGACCCATAGAGCGCGTCTACAACTTCGGCGGGTTTACGGACGGCGACAGGGCAGTCTTTGCCGCCGACGAACTCGGTGCCGCGGAGATAACGCTTGCCGGTTTCGACCTCGACGATAAGGATGTCGTGCCCATGAAGCACGGCAAACTCATGATTGCGCGAGACCTTCTGGCACTCCTCGATTTCAAAATTTAGCCGGAAAATCCGCACCATACCGCGTTAAAGGGCATATACAGGAAAATGGATAAAGGAAACGCATCAAAAAACGCATTCATTCTTGACGGCTATGTCGACGAACCCGCATGCCTCGGGGTGCCGCCCTACATCTCCCCGTATGTAAGATACTGCGCGGGAGTCTGCGCCGAGAACGGCTATGGGGTAAAATACGCCACAATCGACATGCTCCGCAAAGACCCCGCCATTCTCCCCGGGATCGAGAGATGCGATCTCTTAATCTTCATAGCCGGAGTCACGGTTCCCGGGAAATATCTCGGCGGAACGCCTGCCGACTCGGGCGAGATAAACCGCATTGCCTCTTCACTGAAGAGACCGCGGAAGGTCCTCGGCGGTCCGATAGTCTTCGGCAGCGCAACCGAAGGCGGCATGAAGGCGGAGAGCGATGACTACTCCCTCTATGACTGCCTCTTGGGCGGCGAGATCGCCTATGCCCTCAACCGATACCTTAAGACATATCTCGAAGACCCCGACGGCGCGAATGCACCAAATGCCTCAAAGGATGCAACAGAGGGCAGAATCATCCGCGGCACGCTCGAATACGGAAACATTGACCGCTGGAGCGTACTCGGAAGCGGCATAATTAAACTCCACCCGTCATACCCCCATGTCATATGCGAACTTGAGACGGCACGCGGCTGTTCACGCGCCGAGGTCGGCGGCTGTGCGTTCTGCACCGAGTTCCTCTACGGAATGCCGAGATACAGGACGCAGGATGGCATAACCGCGGAGGTTGCGGCTCTGCACAATGCCGGCGCACGATACTTCAGGCTCGGCAGACAGCCCGACCTCCTCGCATACGGCGCAAGTTCGCATATGGGAACAGCCAAACCCCGCCCCGAGAAGATTGAGGCGCTCTTCGCAGGCATACGCGAGAGTGCGCCGGAACTTAAAGTCCTGCACATCGACAACATAAACCCCTGCACAATCGCGGCATATCCCGACGAATCCAGAGCGGCGCTGGAAACAATTGCCGCATACAACACCGCCGGCGACACCGCGGCTCTGGGTCTGGAGAGCGCTGACCCCGCCGTGGTCGAGGCAAACAATCTGAAAGCCTATGCCGACGACGTCTACGCGGCCGTGAAGATAATCAATGAGGCGGGCGCAAAACGGGACATAAACGGCGTTCCGAAACTCCTTCCGGGACTCAACTTCGTGACGAACCTTGCCGGCGAGACCGAAGAGACCTATGACTTAAACGAGAAGTTCCTGCGGCGCATACTCGATGACGGACTTATGACACGCCGCATAAACATCCGACAGGTAATGCCGTTCGAAGGTACGAAAGCCTACGGGAACAATACCATAGGTCTGCACGCAAAGCGCTTCAGACAGTTCAAAGAGACGGTCAGAGAAAAATTTGATCTTCCCATGCTTAAGAGAGTGCTCCCGCAGGGAACAATTCTCACGGATGCCGTCGTCGAGGTCTCGGGAAACATCTCTTTTGCCAGACAACTCGGTTCCTACCCTATTCTCATAGGCATCCCCTATGAACTGCCCGTCGGCACTGTCGGAGACTTCTTTGTAACCGACTGGGGATACCGCTCGGTCACGGCATTCCAAAAGCCGTTCCGAATCAATACGGCAAGTCATGCCGTCATAAAAAAACTCCCGAATATGGGTAAGAAAACGGGCACGAACGTATTCGTAAAGCGCCCCTACAGAAATGCCGCAGAGTTCGGAAAGGTTGCCGGAACTCAGTTTTACACGGAATTTCTCGACTTCAGCCTGTAGTCTCTCCGAATTCCTGCGAATAACGCAGTATCGAGGTACTGCTCACGAGCCCGATTATCTCGGTGCCCTCAAAGACGGGAAGAGCGCTTACGTCCTTATCCGACATCATAACCATCGCGTCATAGAGCGTGGCATCCGAGGTTACCCCGAATATATCGCCGGTGATAACCTCGCCCGCGGTCACAGTGACGGCATCAGTCGCCGATACGCCGGCAACCTCTTTCTGCGAGATCATTCCGATAACGTGCCCCATCCCGTTTATGACGGGACAGCCCGATACCCTCTCGTAGGAAAGTTTTGCGGCAACATCGCAGATGAGGTCACTGTCACGGACATACGTAACATTGCCGTCCATCGCATCCGTAACTCCGATCGTCTTTATCCGCTCGCTCAGTTCGGTCATTGAGTTCTCCTGTGAGGCGCCGAAGTAGATGAACAGGGCGATAAGAATCAGAAGGAAGTTAAGCCAGATTATACCCGCGACCGCAAATAAAACGGCAAAAATCTTGCCGATGTCGGAGGCTATCTTTGTGGCGCGGGTGCGCGGGAGTTTCAAAGAGAGAAGCCCGCGAAGAATTCTGCCGCCGTCCATCGGAAATGCGGGGATCATATTGAAGAGGAAGAGGAATATGTTGAGAATCCCCAGATATCCGAAGAGATAGAAGAGAATAAGACCTGTCAGCGGACTTTCCGCCGAGAGTTCCGTATATCTGACAAGAGCGTATGCGACCGCGCTCGATAGGATGCCGATTAAGAGACTTGCAATCGGTCCCGATATCGAGATCCAGAACTCGCTCTTCGGCGTGCTTCGTCCGTGGTCCTCGATCTCGGAGATGCCGCCCAGTAGCAGGAGGGTAACCTCGACAACCCTGTGTCCGTATCTCATCGCTGTCAGACAATGCGCCATTTCATGGAGGAATACCGCCGCAAAGAGACAGAGAGTGACTGCGGCGCCGAGAAGATACGGGATGTAACCCCCGGCCAGAACGGATACGTCAAGCTCGCCGGTCGCATATATTGTCTCGAGCAACCTTACGGTATAGGTGATGTCGTTACCTATGACATAAGAAAAGACAGGAATTATCAGCAGAAATGTGATGTGGAGTCTTACAGGCACACCTGCAAGCGATCCGATTTTTATAGAATCCCCCATACAGATGGATTATGTTTTTAACTTTAAAGTATTATATCTTCACTGGTTATCATGAAGACACAGGTTACTGAGCTTTTCGGGATGGAGGTCTACACGGAGAAAGCAATCCGCGTCGGCATTGTTGACGATGCTATACTTAACGTCGACTCAAAAAAGATAGATTTCCTCGCCGTTAGTGAATTAAACCCCGAACTCATTCAGCTTAAGGGATTCAAGGGCATTAAAATACCGTATCGTATCATCAGATCAATCGGCGATATTATCATAATCAGACACTTCTCAAACATGTTCCCCGCAAAGGACGCGGACTGAGAAGGTTAAGACAAATATCGTCCGAATAACGCGAATTTTTTTATAATTCGCCATATTTTGATTTTTTGCGTGCGGATACGGAGAGTTTGCCGCAGGTGTCACGGGGGGTGCGCAGGGGTACTTTCGGGTATCCCGAAGAGAATAGGTTTTCTGCGCTTTTACGCTGTTGACGCACACCCGTTCATCGGAGTTAAGCATATCACACGGAGTATAAGTCATGACGGTCAAAGAGAGGGAGATCTTCAGCAGTCTTACGGCAGTGCCGCCTATAGTGGTGAGGCTCGACGGAAGGGCGTTTCACACACTAACGGCGGATCTGCGGCTGGAAAAACCCTACGACACGCGCTTTAACGAAGCCATGTGCAGGGTCTGCGAGATGATAGTCGGCGAGAGCGGACTCGAACCGGACTTTGCCTACACTTTCTCCGACGAGATTAGCATCTTCTTCTCAGAACTGCCGTTCTGCGGGCGAGTGGAAAAGATTGACTCGGTCGCGGCTTCATACGCGGCAGGAGCATTCGGGCTGGCAATGGGACTTTCCAAGCCGGCGTCGTTCGACTCCCGCATTGTCATGCTCTCGGGAGAGCCTTCGGTGATTGCGGAATACTTCTCGTGGCGGCAGAAAGAGGCGTGGAGAAATCACATGAACGCATACTGCCAGCACGCCCTCATAACCGAAGGCATGACACCGCAGAAGGCGGCTAAAGTCTTAAACGGCGCCAAGTCCGCGGCAATGCACGAGATGATGCACGAGCGCGGCATAAACCTCTCAAAGACTCCCGCATGGCAGAGACGCGGCACGATAATATTCCGCGAGGAATACGTCAAGACGGGCTATAACCCCATAGAGAAGGTCGAAGTCAGAACAGCCCGCCGCCGCATGGCACGCGATGAGAATCTCCCCCTCTTCAGTGAACCCGAAGGGGTGAAGTACCTGCAAAGCCTTATCGACAAAGGAAAAGAATGGGCTGCAGGAAACCGTTGAATAACGGCAATATAACTAAAAATATACCAAAAAATAACAAAATACAGCCCATAAGCAACAATTTAACAAAAGATTTACTTTTTTATTTGAACTTAAAAAAATAGAATTCGGAAAGAGATTCGGATTCATGCGCGGGTAACCGCCATCTTCATGGCAATACCCTCGACATCCCATTCCTGAACAAGTCCGCCGTTTACGGCACCCGGGTCGGAGGTCATCTCCGTCTTAACGGCACGGACCTCGCCCGCAATCGAGTCCTTCCATGACTCAATCAGCTTTGAGACTCTCGCATCGGCGACATGGATGCTTACGGCGACCGTATCGTCGACATTGAGACCTGCCTGCTTCCTCATCTCCTGAAGTCTTCTTATGACCTCGCGGGCATATCCTTCGGCTTCAAGGTCCTCGGTGAGCGTGACATCGACGCAGACCGTCGCATCGGTCATTGCCGCCGGGAAGATGTTCTCCGGCATCGTCTCCGAGAACTTCACGTGATCGGACGTGATTGTAAATCCGCCGAGAACGGCACTGCCCTTCGACGCAAGCTCGGTCTTCAGTGCCGCGGCTGCGGCGCCGTCGAGAGCCTCGATTGCGGCTTTGACCTGCGGACCCTGCTTACCGAATCCCGGACCTATGGCACGCATATTCGGCTCGACACTCACGCCCATTCTGTCCCAGTGACCGTTTACGACCGTTATCTTCCTTGCGTTCGCGCGCTGTTTACAGAGGTATCCCAGCCTTGAGACCGCGCCCTCGACGACCTTTGAATCCGTGAGAACAAAGACCTCGGAGACCGGCCAGCGCAGTTTTCTCTTGCCGTCCTGTCTTGCGGCGGCAACCGACTCGTCAAAGGACTGAACAACCGCCATCTCCGCCTCGAGTTCGGCGTCGCATAGAGAGTCGTCGCCGGCATACCAGTCGAGCATATGTACGCTTGCGGGGTCGCCTGCGCATCTCAGATTCTGATAGATCTTCTCGGAGAGGTGCGGGGCATAGGGTGCCATTACGCCCGCAAGTCTGCGCATGACGTAATACATGGTCTCGTATGCCTGAATCTTCTCAACGGCATCCTCCTCGAGCCACATCCTCGAACGGACAAGCTGGACATACCAGCGCGAGATATCCTCAAGAATACAGTTGAGAATCGCTCTTGATGCGCGGTGAAGATCGCAGGACTCGGTGAACGCGCTTACCTCGCGGCAGAGGGTATTGATGCGGGAGATAATCCATCTGTCCTCATCCGGCATCTTCGCAAGGTTCTCGCGGACATAATCGCCGTTCCAGACGCCGCCGGCATTGCATTTCGGCTCAAAGGAGTCCAGAATCATATACGGGAGCGGGAAACGGTAGACATTCCAGAGAATGTTTGCCGTGCGGTTCGTGGTCTTGACGCCCTCCCAGTTGAACTTCAGGTCGTCCCACGGTGCGCTCGACGAAAGGATATACAGCCTCAGAACATCGATACCGACCTTCTCTATGACCTCTTCGGGCGTGACGACATTGCCGATTGACTTCGACATCTTTCTGCCCTCGCTGTCGAGCGCAAAACCGTGCATGAGAACGCTCTTATAGGGCGCTTTGTCAAACGCAATCACGGATGCGCCGAGCTGGGAATAGAACCAGCCGCGTGTCTGATCCTGACCTTCGGCTATGAAATCCGCGGGCCACAGCCTCTCGAAGTCTTCCGTCTTTCCGGGGAAACCGACCGTCGCCCACGAAGCCATTGCCGAGTCGAACCAGACATCGAAGATATCCTCGACACGGCGCATCGTGCCGCCGCAGCCCTTAGGGCACGGATATGTAATCTCATCGACATAGGGACGGTGGGGGTCGGTGAGGTTCGAGCCCGCGGTTGCGTTTAACTCCGCCATCGTGCCGAAGACATGGTATTCGCCGCATTTGTCGCATTTCCAGACGGGGATGGGGATACCCCAGTATCTCTGACGGGATATGCACCAGTCGCGTGCGTCGGCTATGAAATCGTGGAATCTGGCACTTCCCGCCCATTCGGGATACCATTTGACCTTCGCAATCTCGGAGAGAAGCTGCTCCTTGATCTTGGGGATCGCAATGAACCACTGCTGCGTGGCGCGGCTGATGATAGGTGTCTTGCATCTCCAGCAGTGACCGTAGCGGTGGGTGATCTTCATTTTGCGCAGGAGGAAGTCGCCGAGCGCCTCAATCACCTTATCGTTTGCCTCGCGGACGTAAAGACCCGCGAAAATGCCGGCATCCTCGGTGAAGTGACCCGAACCGTCTACGGGGCAGAGGATCTGAAGCTTCTCGCGGACGCCGACAAGGTAGTCGTCCCAGCCGTGTCCGGGCGCGATATGGACAAGACCCGTATTGTCGAGTTCCACGTAGTCGGCAAGCACAACCCTGTGGCTGACCGTCTTCTGAACGGGAACTGCCTCCTCAAGCGGCGATAAATATTCCGTGCCCGCAATCTCCGCGCCGGTTTTCGTCTCGAGGACTTTGAAGTTCGTGTATCTTCCTTTCTTCAGAACATCCTCGCAGAGCGCCTCGGCAATCCAGAGTATCTCCTTCTTATCCTCCTTCTCGGCCTCCACTCTTGCGTAGACAAAGTCCTTTCCCGCCGCAACAGCCACGTTTGCGGGAAGTGTCCACGGAGTAGTGGTCCAGATGACAAGATATTCGTTTTCGCGGCCTTTAATCGGGAATTTCACATATATTGACGGGTCTTCCTCATCCCAGTATTCAACCTCGGAATCGGCAATTGCGGTCTCGCAGCGCGGACACCAGTTGACCACGCGGTAACCTGTCTCGAGAAGTTTCTTCTCGTCGGCTTTCTTTATGGTCCACCATGCCGCTTCGATAAATTCGGGCTTTATGGTCTGATACGGGTCTTTGAAGTCCATCCAGATACCCAGTTTCTCGAACTGCTCGGACATTGTGTCGCGTTTGGTAACCGCGAACTCCTTACAGGTCTCGATAAATCTCGAGATGCCGTAGCCCTCGATATCCTTCTTCGACTTGAATCCGAGCTGGTTTTCGACGCGAACTTCAATCGGAAGTCCGTGCATGTCGTAGCCCGAGCGGTCATAGACATTGAAGCCCTGCATGCGCTTATAGCGCAGGATTGTATCTTTTATGAGCTTGTTCCATGCGGTTCCGAGATGGATGTTTCCGGTCGTATACGGCGGTCCGTCGACGAAGAAATAATCCTGACCCTTCTCGCGTAATTCTTTTACTTTTTTGTAGGTATCCTCCGCCGTCCAGAACTTCTGAACCTCGTCCTCCACCTCTTTTGCATTGTAGCTGCTTGCGACCTCTTTCAAATGTGATCCCTCAATAGTCCGTTAATGTATGTCTTTCTTTAAAGATAGTATTTTTCAGTTTAACCCGAATCAATATAATGAATTATATTGCGAAATGTGCACGGCCGAGACGATACCGATAAAATGAAAATTGCGATAATTAACTCAAAGATTGATATTGCGGGATGCAATATCAGAAGACATCTGCTTAAGCGTCTCTGCACGAAAGATGCGGACGGGGAAGGCAGAGGCGGCAAAGAAGGAACAGATAAGGGAATCGATGCGGGAATCGAAGATACGATTGCCTTCGGAGATCACAAACTGCTCTTCCTCGAGGCTGACGAGAGGCTTATCTACGAGAACGGTCTGGACGAACGCACGGACTGCGATCTCATAATATTCATATCGCGCCACTACAGTCAGAATCCGACGCCGGCGCTCACCGTCCACACCACCGGCAACTACGGCAAGGCAATGCTCGGCGGAAACGACCGCGAACTTGCAACCGCGGCGCCCGCGATGATGCATGCGGTGCTCAATGCAATGAACCGGCGGTTGCAGGCGGCGGCAAAAGAAAATGCTGCGGGCAAGGAGGGCACGGACGGAAAAGGACAGGCCGATATGCAGGCCGATCTCGGCAGATACCGCCTCTCCTATGAGGTCACGCACCACGGGCCCACCGACCTTAAGACACCATCGCTCTTCGTGGAGATAGGAAGCACAATCGACGAATGGCAGGATGAAGAGGCGGGGGAGCTTGTCGCAGGCGCCGTCTTAGACGCGCTCTCTCTGGATAACGACGCTCTCAATGACGTCATCCGACTCATAGGACTCGGCGGCACGCACTATGCCGCACGCCAGACCGAGATATCCCTCGACTCGAAAGGGGCATTCGGGCATATTGCGCATACCCGCGAGATAGCCGGCATCACGGTAAGCTCAATCGAA
This sequence comes from Methanomicrobium sp., assembly GCA_017412625.1. GTDB lineage: Archaea > Halobacteriota > Methanomicrobia > Methanomicrobiales > Methanomicrobiaceae > Methanomicrobium. The sequence continues at coordinate 2,262 of JAFPWZ010000090.1, read as the reverse complement.
CATATGATTGAGAAGACGCATGCGGATGCCGTGTATATCGACAGAAAAGCACTCAATGCGCAGGAACTTAAACGGCTCGAATCCGTCATCAAAGAGAGCGTATACGCGGATATACCCGTACTCCCTGAAGGAGAAATAAAAGAGATTAAAGATATCTCCTGGGAGAATTACGTGAAAATCCGGGAATCAGTCTCCGAAAAATTCCCGAAACTGAATTTCCGTATCTTTGCGCTCACGGATAAGGAATCGGATTCAAAAAAGCACGCACAAAAAACGCCCGTAATCAGTGAGATCGATCCCGAACTTGTCGCGGAAGCATACAAAACCGACCCGAAAGGAACGGTTGACGGAATGGAGAAGATGAAACTTGCCGCACTCTTCTCGAAAAACGGAATTTTGGAGCCGTCATTTATAACCTATGAAGAGTTCGGAGAACAAATAATCAATGATTTAATATCTTTATGCGTCAAGATATTACACAAGGAAAGTGGCACCGCTATTGAGGGTGACACTTTGATTCTCAAAAAAGTCAGATTTGACCCTGCCAAAGCAACAGAGTTGGGGGTGCCAAAAGGTCCGTCCTTTGGAAAGCTTGCGGCAGGTTTTGAGATAAACCTCAACGGTAAGACAATAACGCCGGAAATGGTTTCAAATCAAATTACAAAGGTAATCCGCATTAAGGGGTTGGAGAAATACCTATGATGAAATCAATAGTTGAAGAAGCGCTCAGCAGGGCAAATGCCGATACGGAAATGATTGTAGACAGCGGCAAAGGCGACGAAGATCAGGAACTCATGGATCTTCTGAACTCGATGCGCACCGAGATCTCGGTAGTCGGATGCGGCGGCGGCGGATCGAACACGGTCACACGCATGTACGAAGAAGGCATCGACGGTGCACAGCTCTTTGCAGTCAATACCGATGCACAGCACCTTATCAGAACAAAAGCAGACAAGAGAATCCTTATCGGACGCATCAAGACAAAGGGCTTTGGTGCAGGTTCGGTCCCGCAGGTCGGAGAAGAAGCGGCTCTCGAGAACGACGAAGAGATCCGCGCGCTGCTCGCAAACAGCGATATGGTCTTTATCACGGCAGGTCTCGGCGGCGGAACGGGTACGGGTTCTGCGCCGATTATCGCCAAGGCCGCACGCGACCAGGGTGCGCTCACAATCGCAATCGTAACGCTCCCGTTCCGCTCTGAAGGTGCAATAAGGCTTGAAAACGCGGAAGCGGGTCTCGAACGCCTCCGTGACGTTGCCGACACCGTAATCGTCGTGCCCAACGACAGACTCCTCGAGGTAGTCCCCAGACTTCCGCTCCACGCGGCATTCAAGGTCGCCGATGAGGTCCTCATGCGTGCCGTCAAGGGAATTACCGAACTGATTACCCAGCCCGGAATGGTCAACCTCGACTTCGCCGATATCCGCACGGTCATGGAGCGCGGCGGCGTCGCCATGATAGGCATGGGCGAGAGCGACAGTGAAGATAAGGCAGCAGATTCCGTTAAAAAGGCATTGAGGTCACCGTTACTCGACGTTGACATCACAAACGCGACAGCCGCGCTTGTCAACGTCGTCGGCGGTCCGGACATGACAATGGAAGAAGCCGAAGGTGTGGTGCAGGAAGTCTGCGACCGCATCGATCCCGAAGCACGCATAATCTGGGGAGCACAGGTCGATCCGGACATGCAGGGACGTATGCGCACCATGCTTGTAGTGACGGGTGTCAGCTCACCGCAGATATACGGCAGAAGTGAAGATTATAATGTTCGCAAGCCAACATCTGAGCGCGAGTACGATATCGACTTTTTAAGGTGAAGATATTAAATGGCATTCAAATTCGATGAAGATTTATTCAAAAAATACATTCGTGTTCTTAAATTGGCAAGAACACCGACCAGAGAAGAGTTTCAGAAGATTGCAATGGTAGCTGCGGCAGGTATTGCAATAATTGGTATTATCGGTTTTATCATCTACGAAATATTCCTCATACTCCCATAAAATCAACCCCTAAAAATCTTTCAATATTTTACAGGATTATAAAATGACTGATGCAGAAGAGATAAAGACCACGATCTACGCAATGAAGACAACCGCCAAACAGGAGCGCACGGTGGTTGACAACATTGTAAAGGCTCTGGAAGACCATGACGAGATCCGCGTTGTTGCCGTAATGGCGCCCGACGAACTGAAAGGTTACGTCCTTATCGAGAGTCCCGACTCCATTGCACGTATAGAGCAGCTTCGCGAGATGGTTCCGAAT